>NZ_CP032482.1:4120956-4437953 GCF_003600645.1 Yersinia rochesterensis | reverse complement strand
ATGTTTTATCCAGATCAATTTGACGTCATCATCATTGGTGGTGGCCATGCCGGCACAGAAGCTGCAATGGCAGCGGCACGCATGGGACGTCAGACCTTATTGCTGACGCACAATATCGACACACTGGGACAAATGTCTTGTAACCCAGCGATTGGCGGTATCGGTAAGGGGCATTTGGTAAAAGAGATCGATGCTCTGGGCGGCTTGATGGCAATGGCGACTGACCAAGCCGGTATTCAGTTTAGGATACTAAACGCCAGCAAAGGCCCTGCGGTAAGAGCAACCCGAGCGCAAGCTGACCGCGTCCTATATCGCCAGGCAGTCCGCACCGCATTGGAAAACCAGCCTAACTTGACTCTCTTCCAGCAACCTGTTGAAGATCTGATTGTTGAGAACGATCGTGTGGTCGGTGCAGTGACCCAAATGGGATTAAAATTCCGTGCTAAAGCTGTGGTATTGACCGTCGGTACTTTCTTGGACGGGAAAATTCATATTGGCCTTGAGAACTACAGCGGTGGCCGTGCTGGTGATCCCCCATCCATCTCATTGTCACAACGCTTGCGTGAATTACCGCTGCGAGTCAATCGCCTTAAAACCGGTACTCCGCCGCGTATTGATGCGCGCACCATCGATTTTAGCCAATTGGCTCCTCAGTTTGGTGATACGCCAATTCCAGTATTCTCTTTCCTGGGAAATGCCGATCAACACCCTGAGCAGATGGCATGCCATATCACCTACACTAATGAAAAAACGCATGAAGTGATCCGTAATAACCTGGATCGCAGCCCGATGTATGCCGGGATCATCGAAGGGATTGGGCCACGTTATTGCCCATCGATCGAAGACAAAGTTATGCGCTTTGCGGATCGTAATTCACATCAGATCTTCCTTGAACCTGAAGGCCTGACCAGTAATGAAATCTATCCAAACGGTATTTCTACCAGCTTGCCTTTCGATGTTCAGATGCAGATAGTTCGTTCAATGAAAGGGCTTGAAAACGCACGTATTATTCGGCCAGGTTATGCCATTGAGTATGATTTCTTTGATCCGCGAGATTTGAAACCTACTCTGGAAAGCAAATATATCCAGGGTTTATTCTTTGCCGGACAAATCAATGGCACCACCGGTTATGAAGAAGCAGCAGCTCAAGGGCTGCTTGCAGGCCTCAATGCGGGCCGTTTCGCCAATGATGATGATGGGTGGTCACCTCGTCGTGATGAAGCTTACCTTGGCGTGCTGGTGGACGATTTAAGCACCCTCGGCACCAAAGAACCGTACCGCATGTTTACCTCACGAGCGGAATATCGTCTGATGTTGCGTGAAGACAACGCGGATCTGCGCTTGACTGAAATGGGTCGTAAGTTAGGGTTGGTCGATGATGCTCGTTGGGCACACTTTAGCCAAAAAATTGAGCAAATTGAAAAAGAACGGCAGCGCCTACGAGATATTTGGGTTCATCCCCATTCTGAGAACGTAGCTGAAATCAATGCGTTGCTGAAAGCTCCATTGTCAAAAGAAGCCAATGGGGAAGAATTACTGCGCCGCCCTGAAATTGACTATCGCTTGTTAACAACTTTGCCTTTATTTGGCCCAGCATTAACGGATCCGCAAGCCGCTGATCAGGTTGAAATTCAAGTTAAATATCAAGGCTATATTGCTCGTCAGCAGGAAGAAATTGAAAAACAGCTGCGCAATGAAAATACATTGCTGCCTGCTGATTTAGATTATCGCCAAGTATCTGGTTTATCTAATGAAGTTATTGCTAAATTGAATGATCACAAACCTAACTCTATCGGTCAGGCTTCACGTATTTCAGGTATTACACCTGCGGCAATTTCCATTTTGCTGGTTTGGCTGAAAAAACAAGGTTTGCTACGTCGTAGCGCGTAACTATTCAACATTTGCCTGAGCTGTGAGAGATAAGCAGTCAGGCAGATTTAGCTTTATTTTCAGTCAGTAACGAAGTATTCAAACCACTAGCTCGGCTAGATTATTACTCCACATACTGGTTCATTACAGGCTGACAGAGATTTTTTAGTCAGAGGATATTGTTGTGTTAAAAAAATTAGATTCCCTGCTAAATGCAGCAGGTATTGCGTTACCCGATCAGCAAAAACACCAACTGATAGGCTATGTGGAACTGCTTGATAAGTGGAACAAAGCTTATAATCTGACATCTGTGCGTGACCCAATGCAAATGTTGGTACGACATATTTTGGATAGCATTGTCGTTAACCCACATTTACAAGGTAACCGTTTTATCGATGTCGGTACGGGGCCAGGGCTTCCTGGGATACCTTTAGCCATAGTGCGCCCCGATTCACACTTCGTATTGCTCGATAGCTTGGGTAAACGCGTTCGCTTTTTGCGGCAAGTGCAACACGAATTAGGATTAAGTAATATCGAACCGGTACAAAGCCGAGTTGAGGACTTTGCCGCAAAACCGCCATTTGATGGTGTAATAAGCCGTGCATTTGCATCCTTACAAGATATGCTGTCCTGGTGCCATCATTTGCCAGCCAAGCCAGAAGGGCGTTTTTATGCGCTAAAAGGGGTAAGGCCAGATGATGAATTAGGGATATTGCCTGAAGGAATAGTTCTCGAGTCTGTGGTGAGATTGCAGGTACCTGAGTTAGACGGTGAACGTCATTTGGTTATTCTTAAGTCAAACTAACTTTGCTATTTATCAAAAAAATGTAATAAATCCTTAATGAAAGTAGGGGGTTTATCTTATTTAGCCCTTTTAATATAGGCGAGTATTTATTCGCTAATGCTCATACGGGAAGATTATATTTCACGTATTGTTTACAAAATCATCGTCCACGAATGATAAAATTATATTGAAAGCGACCAAATAGTCACTTTGGTCATTATTTTACCGAAGAGATTATGTTTTTATGTATCCAAACTGTTGCCGGGTTATTATCTGAAATGTCAACGGTAAGTTTTTACTAAGTAGATAAGTTGTTTGATAATGGTTTAAATTTAACATTATGATTTATAAAAGTATTTAATGGCTCTTTTCGTTAAAGACAAAGTAAAGCTCTATAGGATATAAATCAGTTTGTTTTAAGTTTTGTGATCTGTTGCACGCTTTATTGATAATAGATGGAATAGTCAGACAATTAAATACGTGCTTTATTCCGAGGGTTTCCTTGTGAAAATAGCGCGAAAGAAGAAAATTTAAATAATTGTTCACCTTTTCGCTACTTATCGATTGAATTCGTTTGAGTGGCCCGTATAATTTGCTCGTTTTTTGCTGCTTGACTCAATGGGGTAAAAGGCAGTTTTATACCTCACTCAGCATACCTTTAGTGTGGTTTGGAGAGAACAAACGTCATGCCTGTATCCCTTTACAGTGGGAAAATTGCACGAAAGTTGCTGTTGTTGCAGTTAATGACTTTTGTTGTTCTCAGTGCTGTTTTTGGTTTTAAAAGCCTGGAATGGAGTGCTTCTGCTCTGGCAGGAGGATTGGCAGCCTGGTTGCCCAGTGCCATTTTTATGTTGTTTGCTTGCCGCCATCAAGTAAAAACAGCTGCTCCAGGTCGTGTTGCGTGGTCGTTTGCCATTGGCGAAGGGTTAAAAGTTATCATGACGATAATTTTGCTGATTGTGGCATTAGGGCTGTTTAAAGCAGCATTTGCACCACTCGGTTTAACCTATTTAGCGGTGCTGATTGTGCAGATATTGGCACCGGCCGTGATAAGCGGCTACCGTACTTAACAGTTATCGTATTCGACGGTCACCGTATTTAACTAAAAAAAGGGTAAGAGGCATCATGTCTGCATCAGGAGAAATCTCTACTCCAAGGGACTACATAGGGCACCACCTGAACAACCTTCAGTTGGACCTGCGTACCTTTGAGTTGGTCAATCCCCACTCACCGGGCCCTGCAACGTTCTGGACGTTGAACATTGACTCTTTGTTCTTCTCTGTCGTGCTGGGGTTAGCTTTTCTGTTTGTGTTCCGCAAAGTTGCGGCAGGTGCCACCAGTGGCGTGCCTGGCAAATTGCAGACGGCTGTTGAGTTAATTATCGGTTTTGTCGATAACAGCGTACGGGATATGTACCACGGCAAAAGTAAAGTCATCGCGCCATTAGCCCTAACTGTGTTTGTTTGGGTTTTATTGATGAACATGATGGACTTGCTGCCAATCGATTTACTGCCTTACATCGGTGAACATGTCTTTGGGTTACCAGCGCTGCGCGTGGTACCGACTGCTGACGTAAGTATTACCTTGTCCATGGCATTGGGTGTTTTCATCCTGATCCTGTTCTATAGCATTAAAATGAAAGGTGTAGGCGGCTTCGTAAAAGAATTAACGATGCAGCCGTTCAATCACCCGATATTCATTCCAGTGAACTTAATTCTGGAAGGTGTCAGCCTGCTGTCCAAACCGGTTTCACTCGGTCTGCGACTGTTCGGCAACATGTATGCGGGTGAGTTGATCTTCATCCTGATTGCTGGCCTGTTGCCGTGGTGGTCACAGTGGATGCTCAGTTTACCTTGGGCTATCTTCCACATACTGATTATTACGTTACAAGCCTTTATCTTCATGGTTCTGACGATTGTCTATCTGTCGATGGCGTCCGAAGAGCACTGATTTTCTTATAACATTACTGCGTTTTAACTGAAATAAACTGGAGACTGTCATGGAAAACCTGAATATGGATCTGCTGTACATGGCTGCCGCTATAATGATGGGTTTAGCGGCAATCGGTGCTGCGATCGGTATCGGCATCCTGGGTGGTAAATTTTTGGAAGGCGCTGCACGTCAGCCTGACCTAATTCCTCTGCTGCGTACACAGTTCTTTATCGTCATGGGTCTGGTTGACGCCATCCCTATGATCGCTGTTGGTCTGGGTCTGTACGTGATGTTTGCTGTCGCGTAAGTAGAGTTTTCTCTACTGTGAACTACACCAAACTATTAACTTTTAAAGAGGCATTGTGCTGTGAATCTTAACGCAACAATCCTCGGCCAGGCCATCGCGTTTGTCCTGTTTGTCCTGTTCTGCATGAAGTATATATGGCCGCCGATTATGGCTGCCATCGAGAAGCGTCAAAAAGAAATTGCTGACGGTCTCTCTTCTGCAGAACGTGCCAAAAAAGATTTGGACTTAGCGCAAGCCAATGCGACCGACCAACTGAAGAAGGCCAAAGCAGAAGCACAGGTGATTATTGAGCAAGCGAGTAAACGTAAAGCTCAGATCCTTGATGAAGCTAAAGCAGAAGCTGAACAGGAACGTAACAAAATCGTGGCGCAAGCGCAGGCAGAGATCGACGCCGAACGTAAGCGTGCTCGTGAAGAGTTGCGTAAGCAAGTCGCGATGCTGGCTATAGCTGGCGCCGAGAAGATCATCGAACGTTCCGTGGATGAAGCTGCTAACAGCGACATCGTTGATAAACTGGTCGCTGAACTGTAAGGAGGGAGGGGCTGATGTCTGAATTTGTAACTGTAGCTCGCCCCTACGCCAAAGCAGCTTTTGACTTTGCTGTTGAGCACCAGGTGGTTGAACGTTGGCAAGATATGCTGGCGTTTACTGCCCAAGTGACGCGCAATGAACAAATCGCTGAATTGCTTTCCGGTGCTGTAGCACCAGAAACAATGTCTAAGACGTTTATTGCAGTCTGTGGTGATCAGCTCGATGAACCCGCACAGAACTTCATTCGAGTTATGGCGGAGAATGGCCGTTTACTGGTTCTTCCTGAGGTACTACAGCAGTTTATTCAACTGCGTGCCTCGCTGGAGTCGACCGTCGACGTTGAAGTGAGCTCTGCGAGCCCATTGAACGACGAACAGCTGGCAAAAATTGCTGCTGCGATGGAAAAACGTCTGTCACGCAAAGTTAAGCTGAATTGCAAAATCGATAAGTCCGTAATGGCCGGCGTAGTAATACGTGCAGGCGATATGGTGATAGATGGCAGCGTTCGCGGTCGTCTAGAACGCCTGGCGGACGTCTTGCAGTCTTAAGGGGACTGGAGCATATGCAACTGAATTCCACCGAAATCAGCGAACTGATCAAGCAGCGCATTGCTCAGTTCAATGTGGTGAGCGAAGCTCACAATGAAGGTACTATTGTTTCCGTCAGTGACGGGATCATTCGTGTACACGGTTTGGCCGAAGTTATGCAAGGCGAGATGATCGCACTGCCAGGCAACCGTTACGCAATCGCACTGAACCTGGAGCGCGACTCCGTAGGTGCTGTAGTTATGGGCCCGTACGCCGATCTTGCCGAAGGCATGAAGGTTAAATGTACTGGCCGTATCCTGGAAGTTCCAGTCGGTCGTGGCCTGTTGGGCCGCGTCGTCAATACTCTGGGTGAACCTGTTGATGGTAAAGGTCCGGTAGAAAACGACGGCTTCTCAGCTGTTGAAGCTATCGCACCTGGCGTTATCGAACGTCAATCCGTTGATGAACCTGTTCAGACTGGCTATAAGTCAGTCGATGCCATGATTCCAATCGGTCGTGGTCAGCGTGAATTGATCATCGGCGACCGTCAGACAGGTAAAACTGCTCTGGCGATTGATGCGATTATTAACCAGCGCGATTCAGGCATTAAATGTGTGTATGTTGCTATCGGCCAGAAAGCCTCTACTGTTGCAAACGTAGTGCGTAAACTGGAAGAACATGGCGCGTTGGCTAACACCATTGTGGTGGTAGCTACAGCATCAGAATCTGCGGCATTACAATACCTGGCACCTTACTCCGGTTGTGCCATGGGTGAATATTTCCGCGACCGCGGTGAAGATGCTCTGATTATTTATGATGACCTGTCTAAACAGGCTGTTGCATATCGTCAAATCTCCTTGCTGCTCCGTCGTCCACCAGGCCGTGAAGCTTATCCTGGCGACGTATTCTACCTCCACTCCCGTTTGTTGGAGCGTGCTGCGCGTGTTAACGCCGATTACGTTGAAGCCTTTACCAAGGGTGAAGTGAAAGGTAAAACGGGTTCTTTGACCGCATTGCCAATCATTGAAACTCAAGCAGGGGACGTTTCCGCGTTCGTTCCGACCAACGTAATTTCTATTACCGATGGTCAGATCTTCCTGGAATCCAGCCTGTTTAACGCCGGTATTCGTCCTGCGGTTAACCCAGGTATCTCCGTATCCCGTGTGGGTGGTGCAGCGCAGACCAAGATCATGAAAAAACTGTCCGGTGGTATTCGTACCGCTCTGGCACAGTATCGTGAACTTGCTGCGTTCTCCCAGTTCGCATCCGATTTGGATGATGCAACACGTAAACAGCTGAGCCATGGTCAGAAAGTGACCGAGCTTCTGAAACAGAAACAATATGCACCGATGTCTGTTGCACAGCAGTCTCTGGTTCTGTTCGCAGCTGAACGTGGTTATCTGGGTGATATCGAGTTGGCGAAGGTAGGTAGCTTTGAAGCTGCGCTGTTGGCATTTGCTGACCGCGAGCACGCCGAGCTTCTGCAACAAATCAACCAAACTGGCGCGTATAACGATGAAATCGAGGCTAAGCTGAAAGGCATCCTTGATACATTTAAGGCAACCCAGTCCTGGTAACGCTATACGGCCCTGCTTTTCGTTAGGAAAGCAGGCCGTCTGGCAATGAGGAGAAGCAGAAATGGCCGGCGCAAAAGAGATACGTTCCAAGATCGCCAGCGTGCAAAACACGCAAAAGATCACCAAAGCCATGGAGATGGTCGCCGCCTCCAAAATGCGTAAATCGCAGGAACGCATGGCGGCTAGCCGTCCTTATGCAGAAACAATGCGTAGTGTGATTGGTCACCTCGCGTTAGGTAATCTGGAATATAAACATCCATACCTGGAAGAGCGCGATGTTAAGCGTGTTGGGTATCTGGTGGTTTCTACAGACCGTGGCTTGTGCGGTGGTTTGAACATTAACCTGTTCAAAAGACTGTTGTCTGAGATGAAAGGTTGGTCTGAAAAAGGCGTTGAATGTGATTTAGCGCTAATCGGGTCAAAAGCAGCTTCTTTCTTTGGTTCCGTGGGCGGCAAGATTGTTGCTCAGGTTACTGGCATGGGGGATAACCCTTCTCTGTCAGAACTTATCGGGCCAGTGAAAGTGATGTTGCAAGCCTATGATGAAGGTCGTTTGGATAAACTGTATATCGTTAATAACAAGTTTATCAATACGATGTCTCAGGAACCACGGATCATGCAGCTGTTACCTCTTCCGCCAGCGGAAGACGGTGAGCTGAAGAGGAAATCCTGGGATTACCTGTATGAACCTGATCCAAAAGCGCTGTTGGATACCCTCCTGCGTCGCTATGTGGAATCGCAAGTTTATCAGGGCGTCGTTGAAAACCTGGCTAGCGAACAGGCCGCGCGAATGGTAGCGATGAAAGCCGCCACCGATAACGGCGGTAGTCTGATCAAAGAGCTGCAGTTGGTTTACAACAAAGCTCGTCAGGCCAGCATCACTCAGGAACTCACCGAGATCGTCGGGGGAGCCTCCGCGGTTTAACCAGGTTATTACCCAAAATAGTTCAGATTGCAGAAAGGCGACAATTGAGCAAATCCCCAGGCGCTTACTTAAGTAAGCAACTTGGGTGAGAGAAAGCAGTCAACGCCCCAGCAATTTGGAATATGACGGGTAAACGTATTACGTAGAGGATTCAAGATGGCTACTGGAAAGATTATCCAGGTAATCGGCGCCGTAGTGGACGTCGAATTCCCCCAAGACGCTGTACCAAAAGTGTACAACGCCCTTGAGGTTGAAGGCGCAGCTGAGAAGCTCGTGCTGGAAGTTCAGCAACAGCTGGGCGGTGGTGTTGTTCGTTGTATCGCGATGGGCTCTTCCGATGGTCTGAGCCGCGGGTTGAAAGTTATCAACCTGGAACACCCAATTGAAGTGCCGGTGGGTAAATCAACTCTGGGCCGTATCATGAACGTATTGGGTGACCCAATCGACATGAAAGGTCCTATCGGTGAAGAAGAGCGTTGGGCAATCCATCGTGAAGCGCCTTCTTACGAAGAGCTTGCCAGCTCGCAAGACTTGTTAGAAACCGGTATCAAGGTTATGGACTTGATTTGTCCGTTCGCTAAGGGCGGTAAAGTTGGTCTGTTCGGTGGTGCGGGTGTAGGTAAAACAGTAAACATGATGGAGCTGATTCGTAACATTGCGATTGAGCACTCAGGTTATTCTGTATTTGCTGGTGTGGGTGAGCGTACTCGTGAGGGTAACGACTTCTACCACGAGATGACTGACTCCAACGTTTTGGACAAAGTATCCTTGGTTTATGGCCAGATGAATGAGCCACCAGGTAACCGTCTACGCGTTGCACTGACCGGCCTGACTATGGCGGAGAAATTCCGTGATGAAGGTCGCGACGTATTGCTGTTCATCGATAACATCTATCGCTATACCTTGGCTGGTACGGAAGTATCCGCACTGCTGGGTCGTATGCCATCTGCGGTAGGCTATCAGCCAACACTGGCAGAAGAGATGGGCGTGTTGCAGGAACGTATTACTTCCACCAAGACGGGTTCAATCACCTCTGTTCAGGCCGTTTACGTGCCAGCGGATGACTTGACTGACCCCTCTCCAGCAACCACCTTTGCTCACTTGGATGCAACCGTCGTTCTGAGCCGTCAAATCGCCTCTCTGGGTATTTACCCGGCGGTTGACCCGCTTGACTCCACCAGCCGTCAGCTTGATCCGCTGGTTGTTGGTCAGGAGCACTACGATGTAGCGCGTGGCGTGCAGTCTATTCTGCAACGTTACCAGGAACTGAAAGATATCATCGCGATTTTGGGTATGGACGAATTGTCAGAAGATGACAAATTGGTTGTATCCCGTGCGCGTAAAATCCAGCGCTTCCTGTCTCAACCGTTCTTCGTGGCAGAAGTCTTTACCGGTTCACCGGGCAAGTTCGTATCGCTGAAAGACACCATTCGTGGTTTCAAAGGCATCATGAACGGCGACTATGACCACCTGCCGGAGCAGGCGTTCTACATGGTTGGCACCATTGAAGAAGCAGTGGAAAAAGCCAAGAAACTGTAACGCTGTTGACTGGAGGGTGACATGGCTGCAATGACTTACCATCTGGATGTTGTAAGCGCAGAGAAGAAAATGTTCTCGGGCGTGGTGCAAAAAATTCAGGTGACGGGTAGTGAAGGTGAACTGGGTATATTCCCGGGTCACGCCCCACTGCTCACTGCCATTAAGCCTGGCATGATACGAATCGTTAAGCAGTTCGGTGAGGAAGAGTTTATTTATCTTTCTGGCGGCATCCTTGAGGTGCAACCGAGTGTTGTGATCGTATTGGCTGACACTGCTATTCGCGGAACTGATTTGGACGAAGCTAAGGCGCTGGAATCTAAGCGCAAAGCTGAAGACCATATCAATAATTCCCACGGTGATGTCGACTATGCTCAGGCATCCGCTGAATTGGCGAAGGCGATTGCAAAACTACGTGTAATCGAGCTGACCAGGAAAGCGATGTAATTTTACAGTGGTGGGTTTTTAGTAACCCACTGATATGTAAAATTATTAAATATTCAAAGTTATTGGGGTTGTCGGTAGTCAGCGAAAATAGCTAACTTCCCGCGACTTCAAATACGAAGAATATAAAGAACGATAGAATGCCAGTCAGTAAAACTGATTGGCATTTTTTTTTACTTTTACGTGCAATAAAGCTGACTTTCTGTCCCCTTTCTCCTTTGGGCGCTGTCATTTGACCTACCTCTCCCGTATTTAATTAAGCCTACGCTAAACTGAAAGCGTTTCTTTCTGAAAACTCTTGTTTCTTGACGTAAAATAAGTGGTTAATTATCTGAGTCGGTGAGGGGGTTTTGATAAAAACAGGTCAGAAAACGTCGCTGATCGCAGACACTTTCTGCTACATTTTTTTATTACCAGCTCAATTGCTACAGCCCTTTAACCATGCGGGTTGGATACGTTTTTCGCTGAGAAATATGTAGTAATTATTTCTCTAAACAGGTTTACTTCCGTCTATTAATTTGGAGTTATCAGGTTGCTTATGTCTAACAGCTCAATGAGTGTAGTCATCCTTGCCGCAGGTAAGGGGACACGTATGTATTCCGACCTTCCTAAGGTGTTACACCCACTGGCAGGTAAGCCGATGGTTCAGCATGTTATTGATGCTGCCATGAAGTTGGGTGCTCAACATGTTCATCTGGTTTATGGGCACGGCGGTGAGTTATTGAAAAAAACACTGACTGATCCGGCGCTTAACTGGGTACTGCAAGCTGAGCAGTTGGGTACCGGGCATGCGATGCAACAAGCTGCACCCTATTTTTCTGATGATGAAGATATCCTGATGTTGTACGGCGATGTGCCGTTGATCTCTGTTGATACTCTCGAGCGCCTATTGGCAGCTAAGCCAAAGGGGGGTATTGGCTTGTTGACGGTGAAGCTGGATAACCCTAGCGGTTACGGGCGCATTGTGCGTGAGAATGGCGATGTGGTGGGTATTGTTGAACATAAAGATGCCAGCGATGCACAACGCGAGATTAATGAAATCAACACTGGGATATTGGTTGCCAATGGCCGTGATCTAAAACGCTGGCTATCATTGTTGGACAACAATAATGCTCAGGGTGAATTTTATATCACCGATATTATTGCTTTGGCCCATGCTGATGGTCAGAAGATAGTTGCGGTGCATCCAGCTCGTTTGAGTGAAGTGGAAGGAATCAATAACCGCCTGCAGTTAGCCACTCTTGAGCGCGTCTATCAGTCAGAGCAAGCTGAAAAGTTGTTGTTAGCCGGGGTGATGTTACTGGATCCCGCGCGCTTTGATTTGCGGGGAGAATTAACACATGGCCGTGATATCACAATTGATACCAATGTCATTATTGAAGGCCATGTGGTTTTAGGTGACCGGGTGCGTATTGGTACCGGGTGTGTACTTAAAAACTGTGTTATTGGCGATGATTCAGAAATCAGCCCATACAGTGTGTTGGAAGACTCTCGTTTAGATGCTGGTTGTACCGTTGGGCCATTTGCCCGCTTGCGGCCGGGTGCTGAGTTAGCTGAGGGCGCACATGTCGGTAACTTTGTTGAAATCAAAAAAGCCCGCTTAGGTAAAGGTTCTAAAGCCGGACACCTTTCTTATTTAGGCGATGCTGAGATTGGCTCAGGCGTAAATATCGGCGCAGGGACAATCACCTGCAACTATGATGGAGCTAATAAGTTTAAAACTATTATTGGTGATGATGTCTTTGTTGGATCTGATACTCAGCTCGTCGCGCCAGTGACTGTTGCAAACGGCGCGACTATTGCTGCCGGTACTACCGTCACCGGTGATATTGCCGAAAATGAGTTAGTTCTTAGCCGAGTTAAACAGGTTCATGTGCAGGGTTGGCAGCGTCCGGTTAAGAAAAAATAATCTATTAAAACAGTCCCTTCAACGTTCGTTATTCTGCATTGAAGGGATGTTTTGCCCTGTGTTTTTTGCTTATCTATTTGTGCCGAGAATACAGAACAAAACATAATAATCCCCAACTCTACAGGCTCGGGGAACCCCGGAAAATCCGGAAATTCAGGTCACTGACATCGACAAGGTTCTAAAAGAATCTTAAATAGGAATAAAACAGATGTGTGGAATTGTTGGCGCAGTAGCGCAACGTGATATCGCTGAGATTCTGATCGAAGGTTTACGTCGTCTTGAATATCGTGGCTATGACTCAGCTGGTTTGGCTGTAGTGGATGCTGACAGTAATCTGACTCGTTTACGTCGGGTGGGTAAAGTTCAGGCGCTATCTGATGCGGCCGAAAGCCAAGATTTACATGGCGGAACCGGGATTGCACATACTCGTTGGGCCACTCATGGTGAGCCATCAGAGGCCAATGCGCATCCTCATGTTTCGGACTACATCTCCGTCGTTCATAACGGCATTATTGAAAATCACGAACCTTTACGTGAATTGCTGATTAGCCGTGGCTACCGTTTCAGTTCTGAAACTGATACTGAAGTTATTGCTCATCTGGTGCATTGGGAGCTACAACAGGGCGGTTCATTGCTGGAAGTCGTTCAGCGCGTGATCCCGCAATTGCGAGGCGCTTACGGCACTGTTGTGATGGATAGCCGTGACCCAAGCCGCTTGATAGCAGCACGTTCAGGTAGCCCATTGGTTATTGGCTGTGGTGTGGGTGAAAACTTTATCGCCTCCGACCAACTGGCTTTATTGCCAGTCACCCGTCGC
This sequence comes from Yersinia rochesterensis, assembly GCF_003600645.1. Classification (NCBI taxonomy): domain Bacteria; kingdom Pseudomonadati; phylum Pseudomonadota; class Gammaproteobacteria; order Enterobacterales; family Yersiniaceae; genus Yersinia; species Yersinia rochesterensis. Next base: position 4,424,795 of record NZ_CP032482.1, on the reverse strand, counting down.
TTTATCTTCCTGGAAGAGGGTGATGTGGTTGAAGTGACTCGCCGTAGCATCGCTATTTTTGATAAGCAGGGTAATGCTATTGAGCGCCCTGAGATCGAATCTCAGGTGCAATATGATGCCGGCGATAAAGGTGTTTACCGCCATTACATGCAGAAAGAAATTTATGAACAGCCAATGGCGATTAAGAACACGCTGGAAGGCCGTTTAAACCACGGGGCGATTGATTTATCTGAGCTTGGCCCTAAGGCTGATGCTTTGCTGGCTGACGTCCAACATATCCAAATCATCGCCTGCGGTACTTCTTACAACTCAGGTATGGTTTCGCGTTATTGGTTTGAATCATTAGCCGGTGTACCTTGCGATGTAGAAATTGCATCCGAGTTCCGCTACCGTAAATCCGCTGTGCGCCCGAATAGCTTGCTTATTACCTTGTCACAATCAGGTGAAACCGCCGATACACTGGCCGCTCTGCGTTTATCCAAAGAGTTAGGATATTTAGGTTCTCTGGCAATTTGTAATGTCGCCGGTTCTTCGCTGGTGCGCGAATCTGATTTAGCCTTGATGACTAAAGCCGGTACCGAGATTGGCGTGGCCTCAACCAAAGCCTTTACCACTCAGTTGACCGTGTTATTGATGCTGGTGGGGCGTATCGGCAAGCTGAAAGGCGCTAATGCCAGTTTAGAGCACGACATTGTTCATGCACTACAGGCTTTGCCAGCGCGTATTGAGCAGATGCTGTCTCTGGATAAAACCATCGAAGCGCTGGCTGAAGGTTTCTCTGATAAGCACAATGCACTGTTCCTTGGCCGTGGCGATCAGTATCCGATTGCGATGGAAGGTGCGCTGAAACTGAAAGAGATTTCTTATATTCATGCTGAAGCTTATGCAGCGGGTGAATTGAAGCACGGCCCATTGGCATTGATTGATGCAGATATGCCGGTCATCGTGGTCGCGCCAAATAATGAATTGTTGGAAAAACTGAAATCTAACATTGAAGAAGTGCGCGCCCGTGGCGGTTTGCTGTATGTATTTGCCGATCAAGATGCTGGCTTTACTGATAGCGAAGGCATGAAAATCATTCAGTTACCGCATGTAGAAGAAATTATTGCTCCTATCTTCTACACCGTGCCACTACAATTGCTGGCTTACCATGTCGCGCTGATTAAAGGCACCGATGTGGATCAGCCTCGTAACCTGGCAAAATCAGTGACGGTTGAATAATCCCTGCGGATGATAAAATCGCGATAAATCTAAAAGTCCGGTTGTGCTGTTTAAATAGCATCACCGGACTTTTTTATGATTAGCTTAAATTTCCTGTTAGGCGACGATGAAAATCGCTGCTGCGCATATCCAGCCCTTCAATAGTCACTTCAGCACCGTAACGTTTATAGCGATACTCGATACCATCCAGAGCCGCTACGGTGGAAGCATCCCAAATCTGTGCATGCGTCAGGTCGATGATGACTCGTTTGGGGTCATTGGCATACTCGAAATGCTCGAACAGGTCGTTACTACTGGCAAAAAATAGTGGGCCGCGTACGGTATAGCGAACACTTTCACCATCATCACTTAATGTACGTTCTGCATGAATAACATGGGCTATGCGGCGTGCAAATAGCGCCATGGCAACAATAACTCCGGCCAATACACCGAGCGCGAGATTACTCGTCCAGACAGTAATCACTACAGTTAGCACCATCACCAGTGTTTCTGACCAGGGCATACGTTTAAGGGTTGATGTTTGCAAGCTATGCCAGTTAACCGTTTTTACTGCGACAACCATCATTATGCCCGCGAGTACCACCATAGGGATTTGTGCCAAAATTTTGCTCAGACCTGTCACCAGTAACAGCAGAACCACGGCTGCCGCGAAAGTTGAAACTCGGCTCCGGGCTTTGCCTAACTCAACATTGACGATAGTCTGGCCAATCATGGCACAACCCGCGATGCCACCATAAAAACCGGCGAGAATATTACCAACACCAAGGCCCCATGACTCACGGCGCTTGCTTGATGGGGTATCTGTAATGTCATCTACCAGTTTTGCTGTTAACAGCGACTCCATTAACCCGACAAAAGCGATACTTAACGCTGTAGGCCATACAATGTGGAGTGTTTGCCAATTCAGAGGAACCAGAAGCTGGGTGAACCCTGGCAAGCCGCCACCCATCGGCCCTTCATCGCCGACATTAGGTAGTCGGTAGCCCATCAACAAAGCCACTACAGTGACGACCACGATGGCAATAAGTGGTGAGGGTACGCTTTTAAGTATACGCGGGAGCAGCAAGACAATGAGCAGGGTAATGACAAGCATCCCCCATACCAGGTTCGATTGCCCCCAAACATGGGGTACCTGAGCGAAAAATATCAAGATACCCAATGCATTAACAAAACCGATCATCACAGAGCGCGGGATATAACGCATCATGCGAGATAAACCTGTCATGCCGAACAGGATTTGAACTATCCCTCCCAACACGACCGCTGGCAGTATGTATTCGACGCCATGTATATGAACCATTGGGCCGATGACTAATGCCACTGAACCTGCAGCGGCGGTGACCATTGCGGGTCGCCCTCCGAGAATAGATAGCGTCAAACACAGAACAATAGATGCGACCAAACTTACTTTCGGATCGACGCCAGCAATGACAGAAAATGAGATAACTTCAGGAATGAGCGCCAATGCTGTCATCACTCCGGCTAAACATTCACGTGCCATTAACTTTGGTGATGTGAGAACCTGGGCTACACGCAGTTGATCGCCTAACGCTTCAGCGGTGTTAATGTGATTACTGTTACTCATTTCTTCTGTCTCTTTTCATTATTATTTCTTAGGTAAAACTTACCGGGTGTTGGCAAAATAGCTAAACGCCAAGATCCTAAGCATCACAGCAAAAAACCGATAAAATATTGGCCTAAATGGGCATGAATAGATAATGCGAAAAGCATGAATGCTTTAACAGTACCCGCTCAGAGTCGTTCAGTGCGATGGGGAATAACTCAAGGTGGCGTAAGATTCATGATGACTTTAGTGACTCGTGGTAATTATAAGGGGGCTTTAGTGAGCAATGATACGATAGGAGGCTAGCCGCGAACACCAATTTCTAATGTCATAAATATGAGTGCCAATTATCCCCTTTTTAACTAAAACCCTTACTTTCTGAGTTTTATATTTAAACTAAAAAAACATTAAAACAAATAAAATCAACGTCTTGTATTGATTCTTGTTTGCTGTCATATAACTGTAATATTTCATACATTTTTCTGTCATTAAACTGTCCTATTTTCCCTCCTGCACCATACTTAATCTGATGAAAAAATTTTATACACTTTGTACTTGAAGTTGCAGGTTTGTTAGCTACGTTCACTCACCCGAATCACTTACACGAGTAAGTTCATCGGGGTTCGCTTGCCGCCTACCAGCAGCACCAAGTTCTTTGGTATAGAGTTAATTCTAATATCCCATTAGGAGGGATTATGAAACTGATGCGTACCACCGTAGCCAGCATTGTGGCAGCGACTTTATCTATGACCACCGTGTCCGCGTTCGCTGCTGCAAGCCTGACGGGTGCAGGTGCGACATTCCCCGCACCGGTGTATGCCAAGTGGGCAGATTCTTATCAGAAAGAAACAGGTAACAAAGTTAACTATCAGGGGATCGGTTCTTCGGGCGGCGTAAAACAAATTATTGCCAATACTGTTGATTTCGGTGCGTCTGATGCGCCATTAACAGATGACAAACTGGCGGCTGAAGGTTTGTTCCAATTTCCAACAGTGATCGGCGGCGTAGTATTGGCCGTGAATATCCCTGGTATTAAATCCGGTGAACTGACATTAGACGGTAAAACACTGGGTGATATTTATCTGGGTAATGTGAAAAAGTGGAATGATCCGGCTATTGTTAAGCTGAACCCAGGCGTTAAATTGCCAGATCAAAATATTGCTGTGGTGCGTCGTGCTGACGGCTCCGGCACTTCATTCGTGTTCACCAGCTACCTGGCTAAAGTGAACGCAGAATGGAAAGAAAAAGTAGGCGCAGGTTCGACGGTTAACTGGCCGACTGGTTTGGGTGGCAAAGGTAACGATGGTATCGCCGCCTTTGTACAGCGCTTACCTGGCTCTATTGGCTATGTAGAATATGCTTACGCCAAACAAAATAGCCTGGCTTACACCAAACTGATTTCTGCGGATGGTAAACCTGTTAGCCCAACAGAACACAGCTTTAGCTCTGCGGCGAAAGGTGTGGACTGGAGCAAAACATTTGCTCAAGACTTAACCAATCAAAAAGGTGATGATGTTTGGCCAATAACATCAACAACTTTCATCTTGGTACATAAAGAGCAGAAAAATGCGGCTAACGGCGTTGAAGTATTGAAGTTCTTTGACTGGGGTTACACAGACGGCGCTAAACAAGCCAACGAGCTGGATTATGCAACATTGCCAGCTGAAGTTGTTGAGCAAGTCCGTGCTGCTTGGAAAACTCAGATTAAAGATAGCAGCGGTAAGCCAATCTTCTGATTGAAGTTCGTTTTACCTGTAATAAGTTATTTATAACATCACCTTATACCCAAAGTAATTGGAGTTGCAGGTAGGCGGCAATTGAGCTAATCCCGATGAGCTGACTTATTTTAAGGTCAAGACCAGTCAGTGATTCGGGTTAGTGAACGCCGCCAACACGCCTGCGGCTTCAAGTACAAGGGGGTATAACACTCAGATGAGAAGAGAGTCTATGGCTGACAAGCCGACAATCAAAGCACCGAGTCAATATGGTGACATCATTTTCAGTGCGCTAGTTAAACTGGCTGCGCTGATTACGCTATTTCTGTTAGGCGGCATTATCGTTTCATTGATTATTGCTTCCTGGCCAAGCATTGAGAAATTTGGTTGGGCTTTCCTGTGGACCAAAGAGTGGGATGCGCCGGCTGAACAGTTTGGTGCATTAGTGCCGATTTACGGCACGGTTGTGACCTCGGTTATTGCCCTACTCATCGCGGTTCCGGTCAGTTTTGGTATTGCTCTGTTTTTAACTGAATTAGCCCCAAACTGGTTAAAACGCCCACTGGGTGTGGCGATTGAATTGTTAGCCGCGATCCCCAGCATTGTTTACGGGATGTGGGGTTTGTTTGTCTTCGCCCCGTTATTTGCCCGCTATTTCCAAGAGCCAGTCGGCAATGTGATGTCCGGCATCCCGATTGTGGGCGTATTGTTCTCTGGCCCGGCTTTTGGTATCGGCATTCTGGCCGCCGGTATCATCTTGGCCATCATGATTATTCCTTACATTGCAGCTGTCATGCGCGATGTCTTCGAACAAACCCCGGTGATGATGAAAGAGTCGGCCTATGGTATTGGCTGCACCACCTGGGAAGTGATTTGGCGCATTGTGCTGCCTTATACCAAAAATGGTGTTATTGGTGGCGTGATGTTGGGGCTGGGCCGTGCGCTGGGTGAAACCATGGCGGTAACCTTTATTATCGGCAACACCTACCAGCTCGACAGTTTCTCGCTGTTTATGCCGGGCAACAGTATTACCTCCGCGTTGGCGAATGAGTTTGCCGAAGCTGAATCTGGCTTACATACCGCCGCGTTGATGGAACTGGGTCTGATCTTATTCGTCATTACCTTTATCGTACTGGCTTTATCTAAGTTAATGGTTTTGCGTCTGGCTAAGAAAGAGGGGCGCTAAGATGGCGACGATGGATATGCAAAGTGATGCGACGCTGATGGAAACCCGCCGTAAAAAGCAGGCATGGCGTCGTCAAAAAAACCGTATTGCTTTATTGCTTTCAATGGCCACCATGGCATTTGGCCTGTTCTGGTTGGTGTGGATTTTGTTCTCCACGGTGACCAAAGGTATCGACGGTATGTCTTTGGCCTTGTTTACCGAGATGACACCGCCGCCCAATACGGCCGGTGGGGGGTTGGCAAACGCCATTGCGGGGAGCGGATTATTAATTCTGTGGGCAACCGTCATTGGCACCCCACTGGGGATTATGGCGGGGATTTATCTGGCGGAATATGGCCGTAAATCCTGGTTGGCGGAAATTACCCGCTTTATAAATGACATTTTATTATCAGCCCCTTCCATTGTTGTCGGCCTGTTTGTTTACACCATAGTGGTTGCCAAGATGGAGCACTTCTCCGGTTGGGCTGGGGTGATTGCGCTGGCGCTGTTACAAATCCCTATTGTCATTCGCACCACTGAAAACATGCTGAAGTTGGTACCGGATAGCTTGCGCGAAGCGGCTTATGCATTGGGAACACCAAAATGGCGCATGATATCGGCCATTACCTTGAAAGCATCTATCTCCGGTATTTTGACGGGTATCTTGTTAGCGGTCGCGCGTATTGCCGGTGAAACCGCGCCTTTGCTGTTCACCTCGCTCTCCAACCAGTTCTGGAGTACCGATCTGAGTCAGCCAATTGCTAACTTACCGGTCACTATCTTTAAGTTTGCCATGAGCCCATTTGCTGAATGGCAACAACTGGCATGGGCTGGGGTGCTTTTGATAACCCTGTGTGTGCTGTTACTGAATATTGTGGCTCGCGTTATTTTTGCTAAGAAAAAGTATTAATCGGCTGAGAAAAGCCCTTAATTAGCAAAGAAAAACCCGATTCGCCAATAAATTCCAAAATGCAGCTACGGCGGCATTGGCTAAAAGAGAGAAGTCTTGATGAGTATGGCTACTGACATCAACAACAGCAAAATTCAGGTTCGCGATCTGAACTTCTACTACGGCAAATTTCATGCGCTGAAGAATATTTCGCTGGATATTGCCAAAAACCAGGTCACAGCATTCATCGGCCCATCAGGCTGCGGTAAATCAACACTGCTGCGTACATTCAATAAAATGTATCAGTTGTATCCGGATCAGCGCGCTGAAGGCGACATTTTGCTGGATGGGCAGAATATCCTGACCGATAAACAAGATATTGCATTGTTGCGGGCAAAAGTTGGCATGGTTTTCCAAAAGCCAACCCCATTCCCAATGTCGATTTACGATAACATCGCCTTTGGTGTGAAACTGTTTGAGAACCTATCTCGCACCGATATGGATGAGCGCGTGCAATGGGCGCTGACCAAAGCGGCTTTGTGGAATGAAACCAAAGATAAGTTGCACCAGAGCGGATACAGTTTGTCGGGAGGCCAGCAGCAGCGCCTATGCATCGCCCGTGGTATCGCGATTCGCCCAGATGTGTTGTTGCTTGATGAGCCTTGCTCAGCACTTGACCCTATCTCGACTGGCCGTATTGAAGAGCTGATCAGCGAGTTGAAGTCTGACTATACGGTGGTGATAGTGACACACAACATGCAGCAAGCGGCTCGCTGCTCAGATCACACGGCATTTATGTATCTGGGCGAGTTAATTGAATTCAGTGATACAGATACGCTGTTTACCGCGCCACAGCAGAAACAGACGGAAGATTATATCACCGGTCGCTATGGCTGATTTTACTCATAGGGTATACATCAATTTCGCCTATTTACATGTACGGGAAGTATCATGGATAACTTGAATCTTAATAAACATATTTCCGGCCAGTTCAATGCAGAACTTGAACATATCCGCACCCAAGTATTGACCATGGGCGGGCTGGTGGAACAACAATTATCTGACGCGATCACCGCCATGCACAATCAGGACGGCGAGTTGGCAAAACAGGTCATTGCTGGTGATAAAAAGGTCAATATGATGGAAGTGGCCATTGATGAAGCCTGTGTGCGCATCATTGCCAAACGTCAGCCGACGGCGAGTGATTTGCGTCTGGTGATGGCCATCATCAAGACGATTTCTGAGCTAGAGCGCATCGGTGATGTGGCGGATAAAATCTGCCGCACTGCGCTGGAAAAATTCTCTCATCAACACCAGCCTTTACTGGTCAGTTTGGAGTCTTTGGGGCGTCATACGGTACAGATGCTGCATGATGTTCTGGATGCCTTTGCCCGGATGGATTTGGATGAAGCTATCCGAATCTATCGCGAAGATAAGAAAGTTGATCAGGAATATGAAGGCATTGTGCGCCAGTTGATGACGTATATGATGGAAGATCCGCGAACTATCCCAAGTGTGCTGACAGCATTGTTTTGCGCCCGTTCGATTGAACGCATTGGCGACCGCTGCCAGAATATCTGCGAATTTATCTTCTACTTTGTTAAAGGTCAGGATTTCCGTCACTTAGGTGGCGATGATTTAGAAAAACTGCTTTCTAATAAAGCTGAAAAGTAACCTGTTTCCCCCAATTAGATTAAGCATTTCTGCTTGATTGGGGGTTATTTTTATAAATTATTTTTTCCCGCCTTTGCTACCTTATTATTAATTTATTAAGCTAATTCACTCTCGTTTTATCTCTGTTTATATTTAATCCCCCATTGATTGACATAATGAAAGTGTGTTTTGTTGCTTTGTGGATGTATATTTAAATGGTTTTATTGTTTAGGGGAAATATAACTTCCCTCATGGGGAAAGTATATTTCCCCTATTATAATATAATGGCGATTTTAATATTTATCTGCATAAGAATATATGATTTTTAATATGCGTTTACATTGGGCGGGATAAGTGAACATACGTCTGTATATGCCAAAGAATGTCGCTCTTAGCCTGCTGTGGGTTGTTTGGGGAGCATGTTTAGTTAGCTATATAGTCTACAATTTATTTTTTTATCTTCTTCTTGCTCCTACTTTATTCCTCATTTTTATTCTGATAAATATTATGTTTAAAAAGAAAGCAAGCAGTCATGACAAGGTGTCTATTATGGCCAACTCTTCTCTACCATCTTCAGCCCCATTATCGGGTTCGCCATCAGACTCAGTGAAGACAAATACGATTATAGCGGTGGGGACAAAATTAAAAGGTAATATTAATCTTGATGGTGACATTCAAATTTATGGTGTTGTCATCGGTGATATTGTTGTCAATGAAGGCACACTAAGATTGATGCGCAGTGGTCATATTGAAGGGAATTTAACTGCCCCTCACATTACGGTTGATGGGCGGATCGAGGGTGTTTGTGTTTCCGATCATTTGGAAATTTTGGAGAATGGTCGGCTAAACGGCATTGTAAAAGGCAGTAATTTCTCTATCAAGAAAGGCGGTGTTTTCATTGGTCAGTCAGAGATTAGCGAAGAGTCTGAAAGCCTGACAAAGACTAAAGTTAAATCCACTACTTCGAATCATCATGAAAAGGTAAAGTCGGAAGAAATACCCAGTTAAATACTATAACTCGGTATATAACTCTGTTGAGGTTGTTGTTACTCATACACGCTAGAAATGCGGTTTGGCCGGGGATTCACGGCCATAATCGCCCGTTTTCCCCGCCCATGATTTCACTTTTTCTTTCAATATAAGCAAACTTATCCACTGAGATGATTTAGTTATAAATATATCGTTTTATATTATTTCCTGACCTAACGCGGACTTGATAGCTTACGTGTATCGCAACATCTCAATCATCTTAGGAGCTTTCAATGAAGCAATCTCTAACCACCAAAAAAAGCGTTCTGGCACTCACGCTGTTAGCCGGTCTGGCCACACTTTCTGGTGCTGCTCACGCAGATAAGCTGGATGATATTAAACAGGCTGGTGTGGTGCGGATTGCTGTTTTCGATAGCAACCCACCATTTGGTTATATCGACCCACAGACTAAAAAACTGGTGGGATATGATGTCGATGTGGCGAATGCAATCGCGAAAGATTTAGGTGTAAAAGTTGAACTGCGGGCAACTAACCCAGCTAACCGTATTCCGTTACTGGCCTCTAAAAAAGTGGATTTGATTGCTGCCAACTTCACTATTACGGATGACCGCGCCAAAGAAGTGAACTTCAGCTTGCCGTACTTTGCGACGGGTCAGAAATTTATTGCCCATAAAGGTGTGCTGAAAACGCCAGAAGACATCGCTGGGTTGCGTATCGGTGCGGATAAAGGCACGGTACAGGAAATAACCTTACGTGACCGTTATCCAACGGCGAAAGTCATTTCCTATGATGATACTCCGGTGGCATTTACCGCTCTGCGCAATGGTAATGTTCAAGCTATCACTCAGGATGATGCAAAATTAGTTGGGTTGTTGGGCAACCTTTCTGTGGCACAAAAAGCAGATTTTGAAATCTCACCATTCAGTATTACTAAAGAATATCAAGGCGTTGGTATTCCTAAAGGGGAAGATCGCTTAACTACTCAAGTGAACGAGACACTGGTTAAACTGGAAAAAGATGGCGAAGCAGCGAAAATTTATGACCGCTGGTTCGGGCCTGAAACCAAAGCAGCTCAACCCCGTGGCGATTTCAAATTTGCACCATTGGATCAACAGCCTAAAGCATGATTCAATAGTCAATTGAGAACACCAAAAGCCCTGCATTGTTGTGATGCAGGGCTATTTGCTTTCATGCAGATACGGGTTTAAGGAAATATGAATCTACATCACCTCACTGACTGGTTGCTGGCTCCGCAATATCTCGGCTGGTTATGGAATGGTTTTCTGCTGACGTTGTGGATTTCTGCCTGCACAGTGGTGGCTTCTACGCTATTGGGTTTTTTACTGGCCGCCGCCAGAGACAGCGAACTCAAAGCGTTGCAATGGTTTGCGATTGGTTACAGCATGCTATTTCGTAATACGCCGCTGCTTATCCAGTTGTTCTTTTGGTATTTTGCTGCCAGTCAATTTCTGCCCGCATCCTGGATACCTTGGCTTAATACTCCCCATGAAATCACGGTTTTTGGACTCACTCTCGGCTGGCCTTCTTTTGAGTTTTTGGCCGGTTTCATCGGCTTGACCTTCTATTCCACGGCATTTATTGCGGAAGAGTTGCGCTCGGGGATCAGCGGGGTTGCCAAGGGACAAAAATATGCTGCCCATGCATTGGGGCTGACGGGTTGGCAGTCTATGCGCCATGTTGTGTTGCCGCAGGCGTTGAAAATCGCTATGCCGCCGTTACTCGGCCAATATATGAATATTATTAAAAACTCATCATTAGCGATGGCTATTGGTGTGGCCGAGCTTTCTTATGCTTCCCGCCAGGTTGAAACGGAAACTTTGCGGACATTCCAGGCTTTTGGTGTGGCAACGGTGTTGTATATCGCGATTATTGCGTTGATTGAGGCCTGGGGCATGTGGCGTCAGCAGCGAACCATCGTTAAGGGGCACTGAGATGGATTTTACGATTATTGCCGATAACTGGACTTATCTGTTATGGGGAACATTTCCTGATGGGCCGTTAGGCGGAGCTGCATTAACCTTGTTGATCAGCCTGTTAGCTGGCGTGGCTTCGGCTATTTTAGGCACCGTGTTGGGTGTGGTGCTGGCGATGTCCCGCGGTGCCTGGGCGGGAATATTAGCTGCATTTTTAGGTTTTTTCCGCGCTATTCCCGTGATTATGTTGATTTTTTGGACGTATTTTCTACTGCCGATCGTATTTGGTGTGGATATCCCCGAAATCACTACTGTGGTATGCGCGTTGGCACTGATTGCTTCAGCCTATCTGGCTCATGCGGTGAAAGCGGGAATTGTGGCGATCGGGGCGGGGCAGTGGCAAGCGGGTTTGTCATTGGGCTTCAATCGTTGGCAAGTTTTGTGGTTTGTGGTTTTGCCGCAAGCCTTGCGCATGATGGTGCCATCATTTATTAATCAATGGATTTCTTTGATTAAGGATACCTCGCTGGCTTATATCGTCGGGGTCAATGAACTGACGTTTTTGGCCACTCAAGTTAATAACCGCAGTATGGTTTACCCGATGGAAGTATTCCTGTTCGTGGCATTGGTCTATTTCGTTTTATGTTTGGCACTGGACTTACTGGCAAATGGCCTTAACCGCCGTTTTAGCTCCCAACATGCCATTAATAAGCAAAGCGCCATTAACCGTTCATGGCGCTGGTGGCGAAATAAATCTGTATTACCAGTAAGTTAAGTGCGGGTTATCTGCCAGCCTCTGGCGCGCCATAAATCGGGTAGTTGCCGCATATCATCAAACATGGTGACTAATGGGTGGTGAATCGGCTGATTATGTGGATCGGCGCAGTAATAATATACCGGTATCCCGGCCGCTATTCCGGCATGGGTACCGGCTGCTGAGTCTTCAATCAAAATACAGCGCTCGGCCGCGACCTTCATCTCTTCTGCGGCATGATAAATCAACGCGGGATCAGGCTTCCAACGTTGGATGTCGTAGCCGCTATAGAGCCTTTCTTCAAAGAAAGGCAGTAAGTCGGTCAAGCCCAGAGAGTGCTGCATTTTACTCACCGGCCCATTGGACACCACGCAAATCGGCAATGTTATTTGCTCTAGCAATGTTTTTACGCCGGCGATAGGTTGTAACTCAGCATCAAATAAGCGAGCAACTTCATCGCGATAGAGTTTCTCCAGCTTTTCTATTGGCTCATCCAGGCCGTTTTCTTTACTCACCAACGCGACGATTTCATTGAGTTTCACGCCCTTAAAACGCTTAATCACCTCTTCCAGCGACAAGTGAATATCATAATGGGCAAACATCACAACATAGGCCTGACAACACAGAACTTCACTGTCGACCAAGGTTCCATCACAATCGAACATGACACATTCAATCTGGTTCACTCAATCCATCCTTTATTATGCCGTTTTAAGTTCATTCCACTTTAACCATCCTGCCCCAGAATGCGATACATAATTACCCTGCTAGCAATATTACGCATATCAACTGAATAAAATTCAATAAGTTGAATAGTGGGTGGTTAAAGTTAAGCCACTTGTTGCGCAACACGGCAGATAAAAAATAGCCAAATAGAGTGTGATCTCGCTCTAAACAACTGTTTTTTTGTTATAGGATATCCACAACTGTCACTCCCTTTTGCGGAACTCCTCAAATGAGTAAACCAAACCTTGATACTGAGCAGGGGCTGCTCGAACGTGTTTTTAAACTAAAGCAACACGGTACCACCGCCCGTACTGAGCTGATTGCGGGTATCACCACCTTCCTGACCATGGTCTATATCGTGTTCGTTAACCCACAGATTTTAGGGGTTGCGGGGATGGATGTGCAGGCTGTGTTTGTCACCACCTGTCTGATTGCTGCTTTCGGCAGTATCTTTATGGGCCTATTGGCTAACTTACCGGTCGCTCTGGCACCGGCGATGGGGCTTAATGCTTTCTTCGCTTTTGTGGTGGTTGGCGCGATGGGTATTTCATGGCAAGTCGGCATGGGTGCTATTTTCTGGGGAGCAATCGGTTTCCTTTTGCTCACTATTTTCCGCATCCGTTACTGGATGATAGCTAACATTCCTCTGAGTCTGCGGGTGGGGATAACCAGTGGTATCGGCCTGTTTATTGCCATGATGGGGCTGAAAAATGCCGGCATCGTGGTCGCCAATCCGGATACTTTAGTCGCGGTCGGGAATCTGACCTCTCACAGCGTCCTGTTGGGAGCATTGGGCTTCTTTATCATTGCAATTCTGGCATCACGCAATATTCATGCTGCGGTGCTGGTGTCGATTGTCGTGACGACGTTAATCGGCTGGGCGCTGGGTGATGTGCATTACTCTGGCATTTTCTCCATGCCGCCCAGTGTGACTTCCGTGGTTGGGCAGGTCGATTTAGCCGGTGCGCTGAATATTGGTATGGCGGGGATCATATTCTCCTTCATGCTGGTTAACCTGTTTGATTCATCCGGTACATTGATTGGTGTGACGGATAAAGCCGGTTTAACTGATCATAAAGGGAAGTTCCCGCGCATGAAACAAGCGCTGTATGTGGACAGTATCAGTTCTGTTGCCGGTGCGTTTATTGGTACGTCGTCAGTGACGGCTTATATTGAAAGCTCCTCCGGGGTTTCTGTCGGTGGCCGTACCGGCTTAACCGCCGTGGTGGTCGGGATCCTCTTCCTGTTGGTGATATTTATTTCTCCACTGGCTGGAATGGTACCTGCCTATGCAGCGGCGGGCGCATTGATTTATGTGGGCGTGCTGATGACATCCAGCTTGTCCCGTGTGAAATGGGATGACTTGACCGAAGCGGTTCCAGCATTTGTCACCGCAGTGATGATGCCGTTTAGCTTCTCAATTACTGAAGGGATTGCGCTGGGCTTTATTTCTTACTGCCTGATGAAGTTAGGTACCGGTCGCTGGCGTGAGATCAGCCCATGCGTGGTAGTGGTTGCGCTACTGTTTGTGCTGAAAATTGCGTTTGTTGATCACTGATAATTTATGATTAGTTACTGATTTTGAACACGCCCCCATATTCGACACCGAGGGTGGGGGCGTAGTATTTATAATCTTATGACTTCAATTGAGCGCTAATTTGCTCCAGTGCTTTTGTGGCACATTGCGCATCCAGATGCCCGCCGGGCGCACCAGCAACACCAATCGCACCAACCACTTCATCCCCAGCTTTCACCGGTACACCGCCACCTAAGAGTAAGAAACCGGGAATATCTTTCAGGTTATTGGCCGCGGGTGTTTTCTGACTGTTTTCCATAACTGTCCCACTTGGGGTTTTGGTCGACAGCGCGGTAAAGGCTTTTTGTTCACTGGCTTTTACAGTATGTGGGCCAGCATTATCAGCACGCAACACAGTCTTGATGATGCCAGCGCGATCCACGACGGTGACCGCGACGTTATAGCCATCAGCTTGGCAAACGGCGAGGGTACGGTTGGCTACATCAGTGGCCAGTGCCAAAGAAATATTACGTTCAGTATTCAGACCCGCAGCAGAGGCTTGAGTTATCAGGCCGATGAATAAGGCAGAAGTCAGGGCAATAGGCTTGATCATATAAAATCCTTATTGTTAGCGAAGTGAATTCCTCACAGTAAAGCTATCCTACGGCGAAAAGTGGTGAAAAAACATTCGGCTAACTACCCGTTTTACTAGGTACTTCTACCTATCCCCTGCGCACTTGACGCCGCAGGGGTGTTAGCTGCGTTCGCGTACCCGAATCACTTACTTATGTAAGCTCATCGGGATGAGTTCACTGGCTGCCTACCTGCAACACCAATTGCTTTGGGGATTATTGGCGCACTTGACGCCGCAGGGGTGTTAGCTGCGTTCGCGTACCCGAATCACTTACTTGTCGTTGACCTTATATAAGTAAGCTCATCGGGATTAATGAGCCTCATTCTTGAGGCTCACCCTAAGGGCTAGCATAAATGCTGTTCAAATCGGTTCCCGACCGATTTGTCTCTCACTTGCTGCCTACCTGCAACACCAATTACTTTGGGTATATTATTGGTAGGATATATGAGTAGTGATGAATAAGTGATGCCAGCGAGTTGACCTCTAATTTGGTAATGATATTGGCGCGGTGGGCCTCGACGGTTCGCGGAGATATCGACAAGATATGGGCGACCTGTTTACTGGTTTCCCCTTGAATAATCAGGGTGGCGACTTCCCGCTCTCGAGCAGAGAGTTGGTTGAATAACTGTTGATAGCTTGCCTGCTGCTTATAAGCTATCAGTGCCTGTTCATGTTGATCCAGCGCCATGCTGATGGTTTCGATCAATACATCGGCATCAATTGGTTTGGTCAAAAATTCCAGCGCCCCGCCTTTAAAGGCCCGGCGACACAATTCAACATTGCCATGCCCCGTCATAATGATGACCGGGAGGGAGCTATCACGCTCTTGAATGGTTTCTAAGATTGTCATGCCACTTTTACCCGGCATGCGAATATCCAACAGCACGCAACTCGGCTGGGTAACCGTCAGATTATCGAGGAATATCTGGCCGTTACTGAACGCCTTAACCTCCCAACCCATGGTCGAGAGTAACGCGGACAACGCAGCACGAACACCCTCATCATCATCAATCAGATAAATGTGTTTTGTCATGTGTACTCCCGGTCATCAGAGGAAAAATCAAGATAAAGCAAGCGCCGCCATGTTCATTGTTTCTCGCTTTTATGTCGCCACCCATACGCTGTACCAATGTTTCACACAGGGTTAGCCCTAATCCCAGCCCGCTCTCTCGGGTGGTATAGAAGGGGCTAAATAAGTTGTCTAATTGCTGATGATTTAGCCCTGGGCCATTATCCTCAATCTGAATAATGTATTGTTTTGGCGTAAATTTTATGGTGAAAGTGATTGTTGGGGCCGGCATTTGTTGGATAGCCTGAATGGCATTACTGAGCAAATTATGAAAAACCTGTTCCAGCCATAAAGGGTCACTTTGGAGTGTGGGCAGATTGGCGGGAATAATATTGATGATTTTCACATTCGCCGCAGTTATTTCTTGGCTCAATAACACATTAACTCGCCGCCAGATATCAGCCACCACGACCGGCTGTAAATTTATCTGCCCACGGCTGAGTAAGGTTCTCAGCCGATCGAGCAAAGCAGCAATGCGCTTGATTTGCTCGACAGAGGCCACCAGCAATGGAGCGACTTTCTCATCTTGCGGCGGTAACAGCCGTAGGGCGGTTTGGTTATAGGTCAATGTCGCGGTAAGCGGCTGGTTTAATTCATGGGCGATGCCGGTGGCGATTTCCCCCATGGCATTGAGCCTGGCTTGGTCAGCAAATTTGGCGCGCTGGTCAGCATGTAAACGGTGCTGAGCCAATTGCTGCCAGCGGTGCCAACTGTATAAGGCGGCGGCTGTTATCAGCGCAAGCAGTAGGGCAGTGAACCAGGGTAAATCACGCCAAACTGGGGTGGAATGGCCTATTAAAGTGAAAGATTGCGCCCCTTCGCCCACCGGTTTTTGCCACTGCCAGAAGCTTTCAGGTGCCGAATGGCCCAAAATCGCGAGTTGATGCTGCTGATAGCGCAATACTAAACTGTCAAAATGAGGTGGTAAGCCCACTATTTGCAGTAATTTCTGGGCATTAACCTGCAAACTACTGCCGTTGTATGAGTTATCCAGCCGGTAATCTCCTTCCTGAATATGCAAGGTAAGTTGACCGGGTTGAGATGGGTCTGCCGGTGTTTGATTGATTGCGACTAACTGTGGGAAATGGCGTTGTAATTGCACCAATTGAGCCGGCTCCAGAGCCAAAAATAAAATTGCCTGCTGCTGGGCCAATTGTTGGCTTAGTTCGCGATGAATGGTGCGAAACTCGGCTTCTCGCTCGGTTTGTTGCGTATTCAGCCCATACCAGCCTAGCCAGAGAGTGGATATCAGGGTCAGGAGAAGCCAGACAGTGATTTTAACGGCCATGGGTGAGTAGCATCCGCAAAGATAAAGTGGCTATTGATAACATGGGGCGCGATACGGAGAAACCCCCCAATACCGCAGGCTATGGGGGTTCTGTAACCATAGAGGGTTATTTCACCCGAACACGCTCAATGTAAGTGGCAAATGCAGCAAGCTGTTTGGCCAGAAAATCCAGTGTTCCCTGATCCGTCAGCTCTTTGGTTTGTTCATCGACTTTGCTTTGAATCACACCGCCCATAAATTCAGGCTTATTCATTACCATCGCATCAAGGAAGACCAAAATTTGGCGCAAATGATACTGGCAGCGCGCGCCACCAATTGGCCCCATGGAGCTGGTCTGAATCGCCACTGGTTTGTTAGCCAGCGGTTGGTTAGGTAAACGGGATAGCCAGTCGATGGCATTTTTCAACCCACCTGGGACTGAGTAGTTATATTCCGGTGTCACGATAATCACCCCATCGGCCTGACGAATCTGCTCAGCAATGGCCTCAATCGTGGTCGGGAACCCCTCTTCCTGTTGTACATCGGCATCATAAAGTGGAATGTCGCGAATAGCAGGCAATGCTTCGATGCTCACACCGGCTGGCGCTAATATAGGTAGCGCACGCGCCACCATGGCATTGTATGAACCGCTACGCAGACTTCCCAATAGGGTAACAATTTTAAGGGGTTGCTGTGACATGACATACTCCCGATAAGTGAATAAATGATGCTGTTCCATCTCCAGAGTAGGACAAATTTGAGTGACGTGCTACCCATTAAAATTTAACTTAAATGAGTGTCATCTGCGGATTTGTTTCATTGAAATTGCGACCGATGGAAGAAAATGAAAAAATAGTTTCTGGTTGTTATCAAGTCTATACGTGAAATGCCGTTAATAGATCTGGAGCTATCCAGCTCTCTTACATTGAGCGACACGATAATGCTAAAAACCACTCAAGCCCGATTTACCTTACTCGTTAGTGCGTTTTTCATTTTTTTACTGATAATCACTGTGGTGGTTATTCAGCTTTTTATAACACCACAACTCAAACAATCTGAAAGCACCATTGTTGGCAACAGTGTTAACCAAATCGCCACGGCAATAACGGCGCAAATGAATAAAGTGGAAGCACAAGCCCGCAGTATTACGCAGGCCGTTGCCATCATGGACAGTAATACCATTGACTCATTATTGCCGGGGTTAGTGGATCAATACGGTGACAGCAATGTCTTTGGTGGTGGGATTTGGCCATTACCCAATAAACGCGAGCAAGGGGTGATTAAATTCAGCACTTTCTTTGCCCGTAATGGGGAAAATAAATTAACGGTGAATACCCACTGGAATTCGCCAGAGTCACAAAATTATTTTGAACAACCCTGGTACAAAGATGGCTTAAATGCCCCGAAAGGCTTCTGCGCTTGGGCTAAAGCCTATCAGGACGATGCCAGCCCGCAACCAAGAACCAACTGCGCAATGGCGATTTATAAAGGTGACGAGATCTATGGTGTTTCTACCATTGACGTCACTTTAGGTTTCTTTAACCGCCTGGTTAAAGAGATGGAACAGAAGGTCAATGGCACCATTCTGATTGTCGAAGCTGATGGCAAGATTGTGGGGAGCAGCGCCCTGACGGATGGTAAAGCAGAATTAAAAAATCTGTCAGATTTTGCCAGCAGTTCGCCGATGGCGGCAGAAACTCTGCGATTATTGCCGCAAATGAAAGACCAGAAATTACTGGAAAATGAATTTGACGTCGATGGCACCTCTCACACTCTGTTTATCCGCCCCATCGCCAATAGCCCGTGGTACTTGGTCACTGACCTGCCCACCAGTTTATTGGTCAAGCAGAGCCACAGCATTTTACTGCATCTGGGGTTAGTACAGATTCCTATCATGTTGTTATTGCTGTTGTTCCTGGTGTTTTCTATCCGCGTCTTTATGAAACGGCTGGCGGTGTTGAAGCAGAATATCACGGCATTATCCGCGGGTGGCGCTGATTTAACCCAGCGTTTACCACAAAGCAGTAGCCCGGAATTCAATGCTATTAACCAGAGTTTCAACGATTTTATCGACTATTTGCAGCAAATGATGCGCAAAGTCGGCGAAAGCAGTTTGGCTATCGCGTCGGCATCGCGCCAAATTGCCAGCGGCAATCTGGATTTATCCGCTCGTACTGAAGATCAAGCCAGCTCCATTGAAGAGACTGCGGCTTCAATGGATGAACTGACCAGTACCGTGAAACAAAATGCGGATAACGCTAGCCATGCCAACAAATTGGCAATGGATGCTTCCACAGTGGCGGTGAAAGGCGGCACCGTGGTGAAGAAAGTGGTGGATACCATGGGGTCAATCAACCATTCGTCGAAGAAAATCGTCGATATTATCAGTGTGATTGACAGCATTGCTTTCCAAACTAATATTTTGGCATTGAATGCGGCGGTAGAAGCCGCGAGAGCCGGTGAGCAGGGGCGTGGCTTTGCTGTAGTGGCCTCTGAAGTGCGTAATCTGGCGCAGCGTTCGGCCACTTCTGCACGCGAAATTAAAAAGCTGATTGAAGACTCGGTGTCTGATATTACGATTGGTACTCGCCTGGTGGCGGATGCGGGCACGACAATGGATGACCTGATGAGCGGGGTTTCCAATGTGGCGTCATTAATGAATGAAATAATGTCATCCAGCCAAGAGCAAAGCTTGGGTATTGAGCAGGTTAATCTCGCGATTAATCAGCTAGATAACTCAACGCAGCAAAATGCGGCGCTGGTGGAACAAGTGGCGGCAGCGGCTCAAGCTATGCAGGATCAAACCGTGCAGTTGGAAAGTGTGATTAGCGGCTTTAAGGTTTAATTTTATACCCGTCATACTTCAAGCTGCATGTGTGTTGGCTACGCTCATTCATCCCGAATTATTTAGGGTATATATCGCTGTTATGCCAAAAAAATTAACCCCTTTTGCTAGCCGAAAGGGGTTTTTTATCACTCACGGCGAATTTTACTGGCAAATAAATTACCCAGTGATTGGATTAACTGTACGGTGATAATTAATACAATCGCGGTAGTGACTGTGACAAAAGTATCAAAGCGCTGGTAGCCATAAGTAATGGCTAAATCACCAATCCCGCCGCCGCCGACGGTACCCGCCATGGCAGTCGCGCCAATCAAACCAATGGTAGCGGTGGTCAGCGCCAATATTAAAGATGACAGGGCCTCGGGCAGTAAGAAATACCAAATGGCTTGTAGCGGTGTTGCTCCCATCGATTTCGCTGCTTCCAAAATTCCGGGATTAACGTCCAGCAGGGAGTTCTCCACCAAGCGGCCAATATAGGGCGCGATAAAAATAATCAGCGGCACAATAGCCCCCGGAGTTCCTATGGTGGTGTTCACAATGAGGCGGGTGAGCGGGATAATCGCGACCATCAGAATAATAAATGGCAATGATCGGATGATATTGATAACAGGATTTAGAATATTATAAAAAGTTCTATTCTTAATTAATCCACCTGGCCGGGTCACCACCAGTAAAATCCCCAAAGGAATACCAATAAGAGAACCGATCACCAATGAAATACTGACCATAACCAGAGTGTCGTGTAGCGCCTGGGTAAATTGGTCTAATGTAATTGCGGTTTCGATCATCAATTTATTTCCTGTATATCAATCCCTGTTCCCGCCAGATAATTAACGGCGCTATCAATGGTGTGATTCTCGCCGGTTAATAGCAGCACCATATGGCCCAATGTGGTGTCTTGTATCTCTGACATGTTGGCAAACAGAATATTGACGCCAATATCATATTGCCTGATAAGTTGGTTAATCACCGGCTGTGTGGCTATTGCCCCGATAAACGCCAGACGGAATTGACGACCTGCATGGCTGTTATCCAATAGCTTTTTCACACTCTCGGGCAAGCTGTCTTTGATGACGGTACGAACAAAGTTAATCGTCGTGGGGTGGGTTGGATGACCAAAAACAGTTAATACTGAACCTTGTTCAATAATTTGGCCGTTTTCCATGACCGCCACTTTATTACAGATCTTTTGAATGACTGACATTTCATGGGTAATCAGCAACACCGTAATATTGTATTGCTGATTAATTTTCTTCAGTAATAATAAAATTTGAGCCGTGGTTTGCGGGTCGAGTGATGATGTCGCTTCATCACACAGCAAAATAGAGGGGTTGGTTGCCAGCGCCCTTGCAATTCCCACCCGCTGTTTTTGTCCGCCGGATAACTCATTCGGAAAACTGTGACTTTTATCTCCCAGCCCGACAAAAGCTAGCAGCTCCGCAACACGTTCCTGAATGAATTTCTTATTTTTCCCCAATAAAATAAGTGGCATGGCTACATTTTTAAAAACGGTTTTTGATTCCAATAAATTAAAGTTTTGGAATATCATACCAATATCTTTTTTCAGTAACCGGAGTTGCTCATGGCTAAAATCATGCAAGTTCTTGCCGTCAATAATGACATTTCCGACAGTTGGGCATTCCAGTGAATTAACCATGCGTAATAGGGTGCTTTTCCCCGCGCCACTGTAGCCGATGATGCCGAATATATCACCATCCTCGACGGTTAAATTGACATCATTAAGAGCCTGTAGTTTGATACCTTTACGCTCAAACGTCTTGGAAATATGCTGAAGCTCAATCATCTGTTATTCCATTAGTTTAGATAATCAGGCAGCATATAACCGGTGTATTTTTCGTTACTCAGAATGTATTTTTTAAATTCAGGGGAGTGATATCCCGCAATAATATCTTTGGCAAACTCGGCGTCTTTATTCTTACCGGCAACGGTCACCACATTGACAAACTGAGCGGTAGGTTTTTCAAGTTGCAGGGCTGAAGTGAGTTTTATGCCATTAGAAACAGCAAAGTTACCTTGGATAGCACCATAGTCAACATCAGGCAATGCTCTGACTTGCTGTGCGTTATCCATTTCTTTAATCACCAAATGATACGGATTTTCTGCAATGTCTTTTTGCGAGAAAGTGGCTGGATCAATTTTTTCTTTCAGCTTTATCCAGCCAATAGATTGCAGTAAAAGCGCGGCTCGGTATTCATTTGAGGGCTGATTCGGGACTGAAATCCATGCACCATCTTTGGGTTTGTCTTCTGTATTGTGCTTATTAGAATAGAGGCCCATCGGGGGCGTAGGGACTTGTACAATTCCTGTGTTATCAATGCGTAATCGGTCATTTATAGCTTGCAGATAAACCGGGTGTTGCATGATGTTGCCATCAATTTCACCGGTGCTGACTGCATTATTGACCTGGATTCCATCATTGAAATCTTTATATTCAATCTTGTAGCCTTTACTTATTAGATAAGGCGCTACGCCTTTCTCAAATTGCTCTTTATAAGGGCCAGGATTAAATCCTAACTTAATGATTTTCTTCTCCTCACTATGGGCATTCAGTGAGGTTAAAATAATTAAACTAAATAAGGATATTGCCAGCGAACGCATTCTCATCATCATTTCCCTGTGGAATAAATATTAATTCAGACTCTAAAGAGGAATTTATTCACAAGGTTGCAGGCTATTGAGTGATCCGTAAACGAAGAATATAAACTTAACTTATCTATTATCGATATATAGGATAATAATCTGGGTCTATCAGGAGAATATCATGAGAGGAGATGTTAATGAGTGAATAATCAACCCGCTGTACGGCGCACAGCGGGTTGTCTGGATTAGCCCTGAATCAGATTAGGGATTTTCACATCAGGATTAACATCGGCTTCATAGTCAACACCGTCAACCGCGAAACCAAACAGATTTAAGAACTCGGTCTTATAGCCGATAAAATCAGTCAATTGGTCAATATTGTCGTTGGTGACTTGATCCCACAACTGCTTAACCTGACTTTGCACTTCAGGAGCCAGTTCTTTGTAATCAGCACGTAGGCGGCCATCTTGGTCCAAGTGCGGCGTGTTGCCACACAAGCTGTCTTTATACAGCGCATAAACCTGCTCGATACAGCCCTCATGAGTGCCTTTCTCTTTCATCACTTTGAATAATAGCGATAAATACAGTGGCATCATTGGAATCGCAGAGCTGGCCTGAGTCACAACTGCTTTCAGCACAGAAACACGGGCATCACCGCCGCCGTGGGCAGACAAGCTATCGCGGATCGCCAGAACTTTTTGGTCCAAGTCCTTCTTGGCCGCGCCAATAGAGCCATTCCAATAGATATCATGAGTGATTTTTTCACCCAGATAGGTGAACGCGGTCGTTTGTGCGCCTTCAGCCAACACACCCGCTTCCAGCAGTGCATCAATCCACATCTGCCAGTCTTCGCCGCCCATGACGGCGACCGTGTTGTCGATTTCTTCTTGAGTGGCCGGTTGCAACACGGCTTCTTTGATAACTTCTTTATCAGTATCAAGGCTACGGAATTTAACTTCATGCCCGATAGGTTTCAGTGTGGAGTTAAACACTTGACCGGTTTTCGGGTGAGTACGACGTGGCGAGGCCAAACTGTAGATAACCTGATCAACCTGACCTAAGTCTTGTTTGATGGTTTCAATGGTCAGGCGCTTAATCTCATCAGAGAAAGCATCGCCATTGATACTCTTTGCGTACAGGCCTTTTTGTTCAGCGAATTTGTGGAATGCGGCGCTGTTGTACCAACCAGAGGTTCCCGGTTTGCCTTCTTCGCCCGGACGCTCAAAGAAAATGCCCAGTGTATCGGCACCACAACCAAATGCTGCTGTAATGCGGGCTGCCAGCCCGTATCCAGTTGACGCACCAATCACTAATACTCGTTTTGGGCCGTTAGCGATTGTGCCTTCTGCTGTGACATAGTCAATTTGCTTTTTGACGTTGGCTTCGCAGCCCGTCGGATGTGCAGTCACACAGATAAAGCCGCGTACACGTGGTTTTATAATCATGGATACCTCAGTTTATGAATAAAGTTAAGTGTTCGAGCCATATTCAGTTCAGATTGATGGGCGATTCAGACTCATAGAGCCAGATTATCAAAATTAGCGATAATCTGCTGCAGCTCTATGGCATCACACTCATTTTCCGATACAAAAACTGGAGAAAATTCGCCCCAGTAAGTCATCTGAGCTAAATTCGCCGGTAATTTCACTCAATGACTGTTGCGCTAAACGCAGTTCCTCCGCCAGTAGTTCACCGGCGTAAGCGCTTACTAACTGTTCATGGCCCTGTACCAAATGCTGTGCAGCAGTTTCCAGCGCTTGTAAATGGCGGCGGCGCGCCAAGAAACCACCTTCAGTGTTGCTGGTAAAGCCCATACTCTGCTTGAGATGGCTGCGCAGCAGATCAATACCTTCACCGGTACGCGCTGATAAGCGAATAAGTGAGTGACCATTTACTTCGGTTAAACCCAAGGTTTCACCGGTAATGTCAGCTTTGTTACGCACCACGGTGATGGGGAGCGTAGCAGGTAACCGCGCCATAAACTCTGGCCAGATAGCAGCCGGTTCAGTGGCATCCGTGGTGGTTCCATCCACCATAAACAGCACGCGGTCAGCCTGTTCTATCTCATTCCACGCACGTTCGATGCCAATGCGTTCAACTTCGTCACTGGCTTCACGTAGGCCTGCGGTATCAATGATATGCAATGGCATCCCATCGATATGAATATGTTCCCGCAATACATCGCGGGTGGTACCTGCGATATCAGTGACAATTGCGGCCTCTCGGCCTGCTAACGCATTGAGTAGACTGGATTTACCGGCGTTTGGGCGGCCAGCAATAACCACTTTCATCCCTTCACGCAATAAACTGCCTTGCCGGGCTTCAGTGCGTACTTGCTCCAGATCTGCCATTACGCCGTTTAACTGGCCTTCAATTTTTCCATCAGACAGGAAATCAATTTCCTCATCAGGAAAGTCAATCGCAGCTTCGACATAGATTCGCAAGTGAGTAAGTGCTTCCACCAATTTGTGGATCCGCACTGAAAATGCGCCTTGTAATGAGTTTACCGCCGAACGCGCAGCTTGTTCTGAACTGGCGTCGATCAAGTCGGCAATCGCTTCTGCTTGGGCTAAATCCAACTTGTCATTTAAGAATGCGCGCTCAGAGAACTCACCCGGGCGGGCAATGCGCATCCCTGACAGAGCTAGAATACGTTTTAACAGTAAATCCAGTATAACCGGACCACCGTGACCTTGTAGTTCCAGCACGTCCTCGCCAGTGAAAGAATTCGGGCCGGGGAAGTAAAGAGCGATACCTTGATCCAGCGTGCTGCCATCGACATCTTTAAATGGCAGATAGTCGGCATAGCGTGGCTTGGGTAATTTACCTAAAACCGCCTGTGCGACCACTGTAGCAGCACGACCTGAAACACGTAAAATACCAACGCCACCACGGCCTGGGGGGGTTGCTTGTGCCACGATAGTATCAGTGGTGCTCATGGTTATATCTCTCTTTAACTTATTATTTTTGCACAAGCCTGAAAGTGTTCAGGCTTCTATAAAAAGAATAAGGCGGTCATATTGACCGCCCTTTAATACTTATGACTATCGCTGTGGATTATTTTTTCTTGTCACGGCTGTGTAAGCCGCGTTTTTCCAGACCACGATAAATCAACTGTTGCTGCAGGATGGTCACCAGGTTACTGACAATATAGTACAGTACCAGACCAGCCGGGAACCACAGGAAGAATACAGTGAAGATAACCGGCATGAAGGTCATGATCTTCTGCTGCATCGGGTCAGTCACGGTAGTCGGTGACATCTTCTGAATGAAGTACATGGTGATACCCATCAGAATTGGCAGAATGTAGTACGGGTCTTGTGCTGACAAGTCATGAATCCACAAGATGAATGGCGCATGGCGCAACTCAACGGAACTCATCAACATGTAGTACAACGCCAGGAAGATTGGCATCTGAATGACCAGCGGTAAGCAGCCACCCAGTGGGTTAACTTTCTCAGCTTTGTACAGCGCCATCATTTCCTGACTCATACGCTGCTTATCGTCGCCGATACGCTCACGCATGGCAGCCAGTTTAGGCTGTAGCAAACGCATTTTCGCCATCGAGGTATATTGCGCTTTAGTCAGCGGGTACATGATACCGCGCACGATAAAGGTAATAACAATGATGGAGAAGCCCCAGTTACCGACAAAGCTGTGGATGAATTTCAACAGTTTGAACAGTGGCTGAGAAATAAACCATAACCAACCATAATCAACAGTCAGGTCCAGATGTGGCGCGATGGCCGCCATTTTGTCCTGAATTTCCGGGCCAACCCACAAGGTAGCACCCAGTTGTTTCTGCTCACCCGGCTGAATGACTATTGGTGCACCTTTAAAGCCGATAGCAGCCAGACCGTTACCCAAGTCAGCGGAGTAGAAAGTGTTGGTTTCGTTAGCTGCTGGAATCCACGCTGTTGCAAAATACTGCTGCAACATAGCAACCCAACCGCCTTTGGTGGTGATGTCCAGGCTCTTATCTTCGATATCACTAAAGCTATATTTTTTATATTTAGTTTCATCAGAAGAGTAAGCCGCACCACGATAAGTATGCAGCGCGAAGTTATTGCTGCCGGTATCACGGTGTTTAGGTAAGTTGATGCTTTGCTTTAATTGGCCAAACAGCGTCAGCTCCAGCGGGGCAGCAGAGGCGTTTTTAACGTGATAATCCACGCCAATGGCGTAATCGTTACGTTTCAGCACAAACGTCTTGGTGAAGACGGAGCCATCTTTGCCTGTGAAGGTCAATGGAATACGCAGTTCGTCTTGGCCATCAGCTAATACAAAGCTGGTTTGAGGCGCTTCGAATAGTGGGCGTTCACCGTTAGCTGGATTGTCCGGGCCGTTTTTACCTGTCAGGCCACTTTGTGCCTGATAAATGAACGCCGGAGTAGTTTCCAGTAATTCGAAAGTTTTATCTGAACCCAGAGCATCCGGGTAAGCCAGCAGGTTAGCCTGCTCGATGTCACCACCACGGGTATTAATGGTCAGAGACAGCACATCAGTTTTTACAGTAATCAGTTGGCCCTGACCACTGCCTGGCACAGCCTGGCTTGCTTTATCACCGGTAGCAGTATTCGCAGTCTGTTGCGTGGTCTGAGCGGCTGGTTGTGGATTGTTGTCCACTTGCCAGGCTTGCCAGATCATGAAAGACACGAACAGCAGAGCGATGAGTAGAAGATTGCGTTGCGAATCCATCGTTAGTGTTCTCTGTTATCGTCGGGTTTCGGCGGCACGGGATCATCGCCACCTGGGTTCAAAGGGTGGCATTTTAATACGCGTTTCAGTGTTAACCAACTGCCTTTTATCATCCCAAACCGGCGCAATGCCTCAATTCCGTAATGAGAACATGTCGGATGGAAACGACAACGCGGCCCCAGCAACGGACTTATCACGAGCTGATAGCCCCTGATTAGCCCGATCAGGATGCGGGAGCCTGGCGACAGTGGCGACGCCATAATTTTTCCAAAGCTTCTGTCAACGCACGGTTATCGAGGTCAGCCACACCTTTTTTCACCAAAACGACAAAATCCATAGACGGTAACGTATGCTGATGCAGCCGGAAGCTTTCGCGGGTTAGGCGCTTTATCCGATTACGTTCATGAGCACGTTTGACATGTTTTTTGGCGACGGTAAGACCGATGCGGGGATGCCCCAGCTCGTTCTGGCGGCCGAGGATGGTGATTTGCGGCGTGCCAGCCCGTTGTGGCTGCTGGAAGACGAACGTAAAATGACTGGGAGTTAACAAACGTAACTCCCTAGGAAATGCTAGCTTAACCATTGAGATGGTTAGCTTTTATTACTTAGAAACAGTCAGACGAGTACGGCTTTTCGCACGACGGCGAGCCAGAACTTGACGACCATTTTTGGTGGCCATACGAGCACGGAAACCGTGGCTACGGTTGCGCTTCAATACGGACGGTTGGAAAGTGCGTTTCATAGCGATTTCTACCTAAACTTAAAATAATTACTGATTCAGTAAACGCGTTTGGCTGCTCGGAGTGAAGACACCGACGCCTCAATCGCAACATATAAAGAAGCGGGATTGTAATAATTGTACAGTCCTGAGTCAATTGACATTGCGCACGCCCGCACAGAAGTTTTCTGTATGGGAGTTTACCAAGAGCCTGTCCGTGTTCACCGCTGGTTTCTTTTTGGCCAAGGCCATCAAGAGAAACAGGCATCACACGTAGGGCTGAGGATTATACGGACTCCCTGATAAATCGCAAGGATCGCGGTGAGATCCTTTGTAGATTAATGAGGATCAGGGTTGGGATAAGGGGAAAGTTATTCCAGTATATTCCGAAAAGCGTCGGGAGCGCGGACGATAAGGGCAGGAAAAGCTGTGCGCTAGGTTACACTCCCAACAGAAGTTATCGCCTGTGGATAAAAAGGATCTAATCTGTGAGGAAGGGGAGGATCTATTGCTCCTTTTGCGCTATGATCCGCCATTCCGATCACATCCACTACTCTGGGATCACTACTCCAGGATCTTGGGGGGATGTTAGTCGTAAAACAACCGAAAAACGGTTCGCATGTCACTTTGGCTTGCTACAGGCCATATAGGCGTGTGTCAAAAACGATGAGTTACAAAAAATCCTGATTTCTTTCTTTTATTGATCTTGTTCGAGTGGAGTCCGCCGTGTCACTTTCGCTTTGGCAGCAGTGTCTTGCCCGATTGCAGGATGAGTTACCTGCCACAGAATTTAGTATGTGGATACGCCCCCTACAGGCGGAACTGAGTGACAATACTCTGGCGCTTTACGCACCTAATCGTTTTGTACTGGACTGGGTCCGTGATAAGTACTTAAACAATATCAATGGCTTGCTTAATGATTTCTGTGGCAGCGAGGTTCCTTTACTGCGTTTTGAAGTCGGGAGTAAACCCGCGGTAAGAGCAGCACACAGTCATCCAGTTACAGCCAACGTTAGCGCGCCTGTTGCTCCGGTTACCCGCAGCGCACCTGTACGCCCGAGTTGGGACAGTTCGCCCGCTCAACCTGAACATTCTTACCGTTCGAATGTGAACCCGAAACACACATTTGATAACTTCGTTGAAGGTAAATCTAACCAACTGGCCCGCGCAGCAGCACGTCAGGTTGCGGATAATCCGGGTGGCGCGTACAACCCGCTATTCCTCTATGGTGGCACAGGTTTGGGTAAAACCCACCTGTTACATGCCGTGGGGAATGGCATTATCGCCCGTAAAGCGAATGCCAAAGTGGTTTATATGCATTCAGAGCGTTTTGTGCAAGATATGGTAAAAGCCTTGCAGAACAACGCAATAGAAGAGTTTAAGCGCTATTATCGTTCGGTTGATGCGTTATTAATCGATGATATTCAGTTCTTTGCCAATAAAGAGCGTTCCCAGGAAGAGTTTTTCCACACCTTTAATGCTTTGCTGGAAGGTAATCAGCAGATCATTCTGACCTCAGATCGCTATCCAAAAGAGATCAATGGGGTAGAAGATCGTTTGAAATCGCGTTTTGGCTGGGGCCTAACGGTGGCGATTGAGCCGCCGGAACTGGAAACCCGGGTCGCGATTCTGATGAAAAAAGCGGATGAAAATAATATTCGCTTGCCCGGTGAGGTCGCGTTCTTTATTGCCAAGCGTCTGCGTTCCAACGTGCGTGAGCTGGAAGGGGCATTGAATCGTGTGATCGCCAATGCCAATTTTACTGGCCGAGCAATCACCATTGATTTTGTTCGTGAAGCTCTACGTGACTTACTGGCATTGCAGGAAAAACTGGTCACTATTGATAATATTCAAAAAACTGTCGCAGAATATTATAAAATTAAGGTCGCAGACCTACTCTCCAAACGGCGTTCCCGTTCGGTAGCTCGCCCGCGCCAAATGGCGATGGCGTTGGCGAAAGAGTTAACCAACCACAGCCTGCCTGAAATCGGCGATGCGTTTGGTGGCCGCGACCATACCACGGTGTTGCATGCTTGCCGCAAGATTGAACAATTGCGTGAAGAAAGTCACGACATCAAAGAAGATTTCTCTAACTTAATCAGAACATTATCCTCCTAGCGCTATGAAATTTATCATTGAACGTGAGCATCTGCTAAAACCGCTGCAACAGGTCAGTAGCCCGCTGGGTGGACGTCCTACGTTGCCAATCTTAGGTAACTTGTTGCTGCAAGTCACCGAAGGCTCTTTGCTGCTGACCGGTACCGATCTTGAAATGGAGATGGTGGCGCGCGTGGCGCTGTCTCAGCCTCATGAGCAGGGTGCAACCACTGTGCCCGCACGGAAGTTTTTTGATATCTGGCGTGGTTTGCCGGAAGGCGCGGAGATTACAGTCGCACTTGATGGTGACCGCCTATTGGTGCGCTCTGGCCGTAGCCGCTTCTCACTGTCTACCTTACCAGCCGCAGACTTCCCGAATTTGGATGACTGGCAGAGTGAAGTTGAATTCACTTTACCGCAGGCAACTTTAAAGCGTCTGATTGAGTCCACTCAGTTCTCAATGGCCCATCAGGATGTGCGTTATTACTTGAACGGCATGTTGTTTGAGACTGAGGGTGAAGAACTGCGCACTGTCGCAACTGACGGTCACCGGTTAGCGGTTTGTGCGATGCCCATTGGCCAGACATTACCGTCACATTCGGTTATCGTGCCGCGTAAAGGCGTGATGGAGTTGGTCAGGTTGCTGGATGGTGGCGACACGCCATTACGTTTGCAAATTGGCAGTAACAATATCCGCGCCCATGTGGGTGATTTCATTTTCACCTCCAAGCTGGTTGATGGCCGTTTCCCTGATTATCGCCGTGTATTGCCGAAAAACCCGGACAAAACACTGAAAGCGAGCTGTGATTTGCTGAAACAAGCCTTTGCTCGCGCGGCGATTTTGTCCAACGAGAAGTTTCGTGGCGTTCGGCTCTATGTCAGTCAAAATCAGCTTAAAATCACCGCGAATAACCCTGAACAGGAAGAAGCGGAAGAGATCCTCGATGTTAGCTACGATGGGGCAGAAATGGAGATCGGCTTCAACGTCAGCTATGTACTCGATGTGCTGAATGCGCTCAAGTGCGAAGATGTTAGTCTGTTACTGACCGACTCGGTCTCCAGCGTGCAGATTGAAGATGGCGCCAGTCAGGCTGCGGCGTACGTTGTCATGCCAATGCGTTTGTAAAGCATGGCTCTGACGCGTTTATTAATTAAAGATTTTCGTAATATCGAATCGGCAGACTTGGCACTGGCGTCGGGGTTTAATTTTTTAGTGGGCCCCAATGGCAGTGGTAAAACCAGTGTGCTGGAGGCGATTTATACCTTAGGTCATGGCCGCGCTTTTCGTAGTTTGCAGGCGGGCCGCGTGATTCGTCACGAATGTGCCGGGTTTATATTGCACGGTCGGGTTGATGCTAATGAGCGTGAGTCGTCCGTGGGGCTGAGCAAAAGCCGACAAGGTGATACCAAGGTGCGCATTGATGGCACTGATGGTCATAAAGTGGCTGAATTGGCGCAATTGTTGCCAATGCAACTGATTACTCCTGAAGGGTTTACTTTATTGAATGGCGGGCCAAAATTTCGGCGTGCCTTTTTAGACTGGGGTTGCTTTCATAATGAACCCGGTTTTTTTATGGCCTGGAGCAATCTGAAAAGATTACTTAAGCAGCGCAACGCCGCGCTGCGCCAGGTGAGTCGCTATGCGCAAATCCGGGCCTGGGATCAGGAAATTATCCCGCTGGCTGAGCGTATTAGTGAGTGGCGGGCGGCATACAGTGACGCCATTGCGGCAGATATTTCAGCCACATGCGCGCTGTTCCTGCCAGAGTTCGCCCTGAGTTTCTCTTTCCAGCGCGGTTGGGATAAAGAGAGTGACTATGGTGAGTTGCTGGAACGGCAGTTTGAGCGTGACAGAGCGCTAACCTATACCGCCGTCGGGCCACATAAAGCGGATTTTCGCATTCGGGCCGATGGTACGCCGGTAGAAGATTTGCTATCGCGTGGTCAGCTTAAATTGCTGATGTGCGCATTGCGGTTAGCGCAGGGTGAGTTTCTCACCCGACAGAGCGGGCGGCGTTGCCTGTATCTGCTTGACGATTTTGCTTCCGAACTAGACACCGGCCGTCGTCGTTTATTGGCCGAGCGTTTAAAAGCTACCCAGGCACAGGTTTTTGTCAGCGCAGTGAGTGCTGAGCAAGTGGCCGACATGGTAGGCGAAAAGGGCAAGATGTTCCGCGTGGAACATGGCAAAATAGAGGTTCAACCACAGGATTAAAAATGAGCGAGAAACGTTGATGTCGAATACTTATGACTCCTCAAGTATCAAGGTATTAAAAGGGCTGGATGCAGTTCGTAAGCGTCCGGGCATGTATATCGGTGATACTGATGACGGTACCGGTCTGCACCACATGGTATTCGAGGTTGTGGATAACGCTATCGACGAAGCCCTCGCTGGTCACTGTAAAGAAATTATTGTCACCATCCATTCGGATAACTCGGTTTCTGTACAGGATGATGGCCGCGGTATTCCAACCGGTATGCATGACGAGGAAGGGGTATCGGCAGCTGAGGTCATCATGACCGTGTTGCATGCTGGCGGTAAATTTGACGATAACTCGTATAAAGTTTCCGGCGGTTTGCACGGCGTGGGTGTCTCAGTTGTTAACGCCTTGTCTGAAAAACTGGAGCTGGTGATTCGCCGTGAAGGTAAAGTTCACGAGCAGACTTACAAAATGGGTGTGCCGCAGGCACCACTGAAAGTGGTGGGTGAAACCGATCAGACCGGGACAACCGTGCGTTTCTGGCCGAGTTTCCAGACCTTCACCAATAACACCGAATTCCAGTATGAAATCCTGGCTAAACGCCTGCGCGAGTTGTCATTCCTGAACTCTGGGGTTTCAATTAAACTGAAAGACAAACGTAACGATAGAGAAGACCATTTCCATTATGAAGGTGGTATTCGGGCGTTTGTTGAATATTTAAGCAAAAACAAAAACCCGATCCATCCGAAAGTGTTCTATTTCTCTACCGTGAAAGACGATATCGGTGTGGAAGTGGCATTGCAGTGGAACGACGGTTTCCAGGAAAACATTTACTGCTTCACCAACAACATTCCACAGCGCGATGGGGGGACTCACTTAGTGGGGTTCCGTACGGCGATGACCCGTACCCTGAACAGCTACATGGATAAAGAAGGCTACAGTAAAAAAGCGAAAATCAGTGCCACCGGTGATGATGCCCGTGAAGGCTTGATTGCCGTGGTTTCCGTGAAAGTACCAGACCCTAAATTCTCCTCACAGACCAAAGATAAACTGGTCTCCTCTGAGGTGAAAACGGCGGTCGAAACGCTGATGAACGAGAAGCTGGTTGAGTATTTGCTGGAAAACCCAACTGACGCCAAAATTGTCGTGGGCAAGATTATTGATGCTGCCCGTGCTCGTGAAGCGGCACGTAAAGCGCGTGAAATGACGCGTCGTAAAGGGGCGTTGGACTTGGCTGGTTTGCCAGGCAAACTGGCTGACTGTCAGGAACGCGACCCGGCATTGTCCGAACTCTACTTAGTGGAAGGGGACTCTGCGGGCGGCTCAGCTAAACAGGGCCGTAACCGTAAAAATCAGGCCATTTTGCCGCTAAAAGGTAAAATCCTGAACGTCGAGAAAGCGCGCTTTGACAAAATGCTTTCTTCACAAGAAGTGGCAACGCTGATTACCGCGCTGGGTTGTGGTATTGGCCGGGATGAATATAATCCGGACAAATTGCGCTATCACAATATCATTATCATGACCGATGCCGACGTGGATGGTTCGCACATCCGTACGTTGTTGTTGACCTTCTTCTATCGTCAGATGCCGGAAATTATTGAGCGTGGTCATGTGTTTATCGCTCAGCCGCCACTGTATAAAGTGAAGAAAGGTAAGCAAGAGCAATACATCAAAGATGATGACGCGATGGAGCAGTACCAGATGACTCTGGCACTGGATGGCGCGGCTTTGCATATCAATGCTGATGCCCCACCGCTGGTGGGCGAACATCTTGAGAAACTGGTTGCCGAGCACTACAGCGTCCAGAAGACTATTGGCCGTATGGAACGTCGTTATCCGCGTGCTTTGCTGAATAACCTGATTTATCAGCCAACCTTGCAAGAAGAGGATTTGACCGATAAAGAGGTTGTGACGCAATGGATTGATTCGCTGGTGGTGTTGCTGAACGAGAAAGAACAGCACGGCAGCAGCTACAGTTCAGTGGTGCGCGAAAACCGTGAGCGTCAACTGTTCGAGCCGGTGCTGCGTATTCGTACCCACGGGGTTGATACCGATTATGATCTGGACTTTGATTTCATCCACGGTGGTGAGTATCGCAAAATCTGCCTGTTGGGCGATAAACTCCGTGGCTTAGTCGAGGAAGGTGCTTTTGTTGAACGTGGCGAGCGCCGTGTGCCGGTTTCAAGCTTTGAAGATGCACTGGACTGGTTAGTGAAAGAGTCTCGTCGTGGTTTGGCCATCCAGCGCTATAAAGGTTTGGGTGAAATGAACCCAGAGCAGTTGTGGGAAACTACCATGGACCCAACCAGCCGCCGTATGCTGCAGGTTATGGTGAAAGATGCCATTGCTGCCGATCAGTTATTCACCACGCTGATGGGGGATGCGGTTGAACCTCGCCGTGCCTTTATCGAAGAGAATGCGTTGCGCGCAGCGAATATCGATATCTAATCAGATAAGTTATTGACCTGATAATTTATAGGTCAGATAGAAATGCCCAGAACAGGAAACTGTTTCTGGGCTTTTTTTTACTTGATAATCGTAATCTTGCGAATTCTTATCTTGCTAGTATTTGTGCTGTATACGGACGCGGACTTACTAGCATTTCAGCGCTGAATCGCGTTAGCATGGAGTATTCGCCAAGAAAATGTGAGGGCCTATGGCTATTGAATTAATTGCTATCGATATGGACGGCACGTTGTTGAACACACAACATGAAATCACTCCACGAGTAAAGCAGGTTATTGATGCCGCTCGGGCAAAAGGGGTCTGTGTGGTACTGGCGACGGGGCGGCCTTATATCGGAATCCGACGTTATTTACGCGAACTGAATATGGAAAATAGTGGCGATTATTGCATCAGCAATAACGGCGCATTAGTACAAAAAGCGGCCACGGGTGAGTGTATTTTACAGGAAACCCTTAATTTCGAGGATTATCTCTATTTCGAAGCTTTGTCGCGCGAAATGGGGGTCAGTTTCCAGGCTTTTGATTTTGAGACTTTATATACCGCCAACAAAGACATCAGCAAATATACCCTACATGAAGTTTTCATAACCGGTATCCCATTGAAATATCGGGCGGTAGAGGAAATGGATCCCAAGTTACGCTTCCCGAAAGTGATGATGATTGATGAGCCAGAAAAACTGGACCGTGCATTGAAAATGATGCCCGCTGAAGCTTTTGAGCGTTTCACTATTATGAAAAGTGCGCCTTTTTACCTGGAGATTCTGAGTAAACGAGTCGATAAGGGGACGGGGGTGAAAATGCTGGCTGATCATTTAGGCATTGCGCAGGAAAATGTAATGGCACTGGGTGATCAAGGTAATGATATTGCGATGGTGAATTATGCCGGCGTGGGTGTTGCAATGGGAAATGCTATTCCCGAACTGAAAGAGATAGCGCAGTTTGTGACAGGCACTAATATTGAAGATGGTGTCGCGCTGGCCATTGAGAAATATGTGCTCTGAGTTTTGATTGGGTCTGCTCTATTACAAATTAGGTGCTTGGTTCGGTTGATATGAGATCGGCGCTCAGCTTACTTCCGATGCCTCAGCCGCCAAAGGGGTTACAAGCGCGTAACCCTCTTGGAACCCCTGCGCTTTTGCACGTATCGTTTGCCCACTTCGTGGGTGCCACTCGGCTCATCACTACACTGGCGGGACGGCGTGATTTGCAATCTTTTGCTCAAGCACGCCTAAATCCGGCGTCCTGCCGGATTTCCCTGGCTGCATTCTTCACTCGGCAGCTCAAATGTGCTTTTAGAGTCAACAGAGAGAATATAAAAGCCTACCCTCTCTTTTATCGCCCCAGAATCCCTTTCACTATTTGCACATCCTGAATCCCTAATCCGGTTAAATCCGCTAAGGTAATCTGCTGTTCATTGTCTCTGAAAGGTACGCCCTGAGCTAAAACTGTACCCATCTCGGTTAAGGTGTGATGCGCTAATAGTCGCTGTTGAAATGCTGATGAGATTTCACCAAATTCAGTGCATTGCTCCCATGAATCCACCAAGATTTTATCGGCTTTGGCGACCAGTTCAGGGGCCAGTTCGTGCTTACCTGCACCATCAGCACCGACTGCTGTAATGTGAGTTCCTGGCTGAATATCTACAGCTTGTAAAATAGCTTCTCGGCTGGGTGTGGTGGTCACAATAAACTGGCAATGACGGCCTAACACCGCGGCATCCAAGGTGATATTGACTTCAAAACCCTCCGCCTGAGCATATTGACGGTATTCCTCTAATGCTGTCTCACTGCGGCCCCAGACCCATAGCTGGCGGCATGGAATGACACTTTTCAGGTACGTCAGATGCAGTCGTGCTTGCATGCCGGTGCCGACGATACCTATGGCACTGATATGTTTTGGTGCACATAGCTCGGCAACAATTCGCCCAGCCAATGCTGTGCGCAGCGCGGTCAACCAGCCCTCATCCAGTAATAGGGCTTGCGGCTCGCCGGTTTGGGCAGAAAACGCCATCATCAACCCTTGGTTACTCGCTAGCTCTTTAGCGGGATTATCATAAAAACCGCCCGAAACTTTCACGACGAATTGTCTATCGCCCTGCAAATAGCCACTTTTAATACAGCAATCGCCATTGGTCTGTTCAAACAGCAAGTGCTGCACTGGGGGCATTTGCACCTGTTTTTGACTAAAAGCAATAAAGCCTTGTTTGAGCAGTAACGTGATGGCATCAGCATTGAACTTGTCGAGAATCTGCTGCTTACTCAGAATAATCATTCGCTGACCGCTCCCAGGTATTTTTCTAGCACGATATTCTTCCCGCACAATACCACCGCAACTTTCTTGCCTTGCCAATGCGGTGCCAGTTTCAGCGCTGCCGCTAACGCCACCCCAGCAGCGCCTTCAATCATCCAGCGGTCAGTGCGGGCGATCAAGCGCATCGCATCTTTGATTTCTTGCTCACTCACCAGCACTTTCTGATCAATTAATTGCTGGCAAAGGGCGAAAGTTATCGCCCCCGGTTCAACCCCTCCGGCCGTGCCATCAGACAGGGTTTCTTGCTCCGCCACTTCCTGAATTTGGCCATTTTCCAAACTGGTATACATACTGGTGGCATTGGCGGGCCAGCACCCAATAATTTGAGTTTTATCAGAGAGTTTCTTTAGTACGGTTGCAATGCCGGAAATCAGCCCACCGCCACCGACCGCCACAAAGACAGCATCAAGATTCGGCTGCTGTTCAACCATCTCCATGCCGCAAGTCCCTTGTCCGGCGATAATTTGTTCATCGTTATAAGGTGAGATATAGATTTTGCCTTGCTGTTGTGCGGCGCTATCAGCCGCCAGCTCGGCATTTAATGCATCCCCTGGAATCAGTTCAACCTCTCCACCCAGTGCGCGGATAGCCTCTAATTTGATGGCCGCCGCCTGCTCCGGTGCATAAATAGTGGCCTTAACCCCCGCCAGTTTCCCGGCCAGTGCCATGGCTTGCCCGTGATTACCGGTCGACGCGGTGATAACACCTTGTTGGCGCTGTTCGTCAGTTAATAAACGCAATTTGTTACTGGCTCCGCGAAATTTAAAGGAACCGGTGTGCTGTAGATGCTCACATTTGAGATAGATTTCACAACCACTGTGCTGGGACAGCAATGGGCTATATTCCAGCGGCGTCACTCTCACTTGAGGGCGTAATACCTGATGGGCCTCTTTAATAGCATCAAATAATGTGTTCATGTTAATTCCTTTAAGTTTATGTATTTTTTATATTTTTTAGTTGGTTATAAACAGTGGCACGGGCGATGTTAAGGATTTTTGCGACATAGCCAGCAGCATTTTTGCCGTTAAATGCTCCCTGTTGGTAAAGTGCCTCAATCAACTTTCGGCGGTTAACATTGTTCAATGTCGCCAGAGTGAGTTTTTGCTGTTGCAGCCAGTGGTG
Organism: Yersinia rochesterensis; assembly: GCF_003600645.1. Lineage (NCBI taxonomy): Bacteria > Pseudomonadati > Pseudomonadota > Gammaproteobacteria > Enterobacterales > Yersiniaceae > Yersinia > Yersinia rochesterensis. The sequence goes on along the minus strand of NZ_CP032482.1, from coordinate 4,386,641 downwards.
TATGTAAGTATTGATGCGCTCCTGCCAGTCATCCTGGAACAGCACATCAGGCTGCGGTTGCATTTGATGGCCCGACAGGAATATATCCAGTGCCGCTTTGGCACTTTCAAAGACAGTAATGTCCAGATTGATGCACAGCAGCCCGATAGGTTGCCCATGGTCATCCCGCAGCACAGTGCTGATGGAGCGCAGTTGGCGGCCATCCCAGTTGCGCTTTTGGTAAGGGCCAATCACCTGCGAGTGTTGATCAAATTGCAGGTCGCTGAGGTTGGAGTCTTCCCCCAATTCCCGCTGTGAATAGTTATTCGCGATATAAACCAGTGTTTGGCTGGCTAAGTCGTGGAGGGCAACTTCCGCATAAGGAGAGAAAAGTGTGGCTATCGCATCGGCAATGGGCTGGTATCGGCTAAGCATAGAGAACTTTTGTTTAGAATAAAAAATCTATATTAGACTATTTCTTCTAAATCGCGACAGTTTATTGCTGACTGGGCTTACAGTAATAAGATATGAGGATGATATAATTCAGCATAATGAATCATTATCAGCGTAATCGCGTCCGGAGCCAGCATGGCCTTGCAGGAACAGCAACTCACTTTTGATCCCAGAGGTCATCAACTCACTAATATCAATGTTTGGACGCCGGATAGCCAATGGCTGGCATATGATGTGCGGCCTAACGGCAGTACGTTTAGTGGTTTAACCATTGAGCGGGTAAATTGTATAACCGGTGATATTGAAGTCATTTATCGTGCTCAGCATGGTGCGCATGTCGGGGTGGTGACGGTAAGCCCTGATAAACCCGCCCGCTATGTCTTTATCCATGGCCCGGAGCACCCAGATAATCACTGGCATTATGATTTCCATCACCGGCGAGGGGTGATTGTCACTGAGCCGGACAGAGAACTGGCGGTAACATTGGATGCGATGGACATCACCGCGCCATATACTCCCGGCGCATTGCGCGGTGGCAGCCATGTGCATGTTTTCAGTCCTGACGGCAGCCGTCTGAGTTTTACTTATAACGACCATGTGCTGCATGAATGGGATCCCGCGCTGGATTGCCGCAATGTCGGCGTTGCCCTGCCTTTGCAGGGGGTTAATCCGCCCAAGCAACATCCGCGTGAATATGATGGCAGCCATTTCTGTGTGTTAGTGACTCGAACCACTCCCAAGCCCCTGGCGGGCAGTGACCAAATAAACCGCGCTTATGAAGAGGGCTGGGTGGGCGTTCAGGGCTATCTGAAAGCGGATGGCACTCGCCAGCGTTGGGCATTGGCATTTATTGGCGACACACTTTCGGCGCAGGGAGAAAAAATCCCGGAAGTCTTTATTGTTGATTTACCGCCGCATGACAGGGATTACGCCCGCGCCGGAACTGCGCCACTTGAGGGAACGCCAACTACCTTGCCCGCGCCACCAGCAGGTGTCAGCCAGCGGCGGATAACCTTCACGGCCGACAAGCGTTTTCCTGGGTTGGCGACCAGTCCACGGCATTGGCTGCGCACTTCACCTGACGGCAGTGCCATTGCTTGTTTAATGAAAGATGATCAGGGTGTGGTGCAGTTGTGGTTGGTTTCACCGAATGGTGGCGAACCACGGCAACTGACCTTCACGGAGCAGGGGATTCAGTCGGCGTTTAGTTGGCATCCACAAGGGCACAGTTTGGCATTTGTGTGTGATAACAGTGTGATGCAGTGTGATAGTGCCACCGGTCGGTTACAGCGATTGACCACCCGGAGCGCAATTGCACCACTGGCGGATGCCGTGGTGTTTTCACCTGATGGCACCAAAGTCGCGTTTATGCGGGAAATCGACGGGTTGGCGCAACTATTTACTGTGGATATAGTTACCCTGAATATAGTTACCGTGGATGTTGGCTAGATCATGGTAGCGGGGTAGCAGCAGGAGGCACGGTTGGCGGATTCTGCGCTTCTGACTGACGGATACGCTCGCGTGGGGAGTTGGCCATTTTATCTTCGTTGTCAGAACGTAAATAATCATATGGCAGGAGCAGGGTGTCCATCACCGCAGAGAAAGGCAGGTCCACTGCCAATAAGGGGCGCAGCGCCCAACCGGTATTATCATCTTTGAGCATCGCCACATTGGCAGCCGTGCCGGAGTAATAGCCCTGGCTGCTGCTGGTGTGCGTCATAATACTGGAACAACCGCCGGACAACAGCAGCGAACAGCCGATAACAAAAGGGATAACTGTATTTTTCATTATTTTATTCAGCTCTCATTCTACCGGGGAGTAACAAGTTACCGCGATAAGCCAGCAAACAGTGTCAGGTTTTGACATGATTTTTACACTACCTTACAGACAGTTCCTATGGTCAAAAATTCAATCTTGTGGGTAACTTGAGCTAAGTGTAAGTTATAACAGCGCATTTATCGAATAATTAGAGTCATAAACGTCTTATTGGGATATTTTCCACGAAAAAATTTTTTGTTTTGCTCTTGAAAAGAAAAATACCGGTCCCACTTTATTATCAGGCCAGAGAGAATACGCCGACAGGGTATTCGGGCCATAAGCCTGTCCATAGTGGAAGGCTTAATACAAAATATGATAACACCCTTGCTAATATATTTAGGAGGCAGTTTTTATGCGTAATTCCGAGCTTGCACCACTGTATCGTTCAGCTATCGGTTTCGACCGGTTGTTCAATCTTTTAGAATCCGGCCAGAACCAAAGTAATGGCGGTTATCCTCCTTATAACGTCGAGTTAGTCGACGAAAATAACTACCGCATCGCGATCGCGGTGGCAGGTTTTGCTGAGCAGGAATTGGAGATTGTTACACAAGATAACCTGTTGATTATACGTGGTTCTCATGCCAATGAGCCAGCGCAGCGCACCTATTTGTATCAGGGTATCGCTGAGCGTAACTTCGAGCGTAAATTCCAGTTGGCGGAGCATATTAAAATTAAAGGTGCCAATTTAGTGAATGGCTTGCTGTATATCGACCTTGAGCGTTTGGTACCGGAAAGTTTAAAACCACGCCGTATTGAAATTAAGTAATCTACTTAACAGTGTAAGTTATTTACATTATTTAACGGAGTTTAGCCTGCCGTAATCGGGGGCTGACCAGTCACGGATTGATAGCGAGAAATAATATAACGCCAGTATCTTGCGTTCAGGTTTTTTATATCGCTAATTCGTGACTGTTTATTATCTTATCTCGCTTCTCAGAAGGAGTTATATCTATGCGTAATTATGATTTGTCACCTTTGCTTCGTCAGTGGATTGGTTTTGATAAATTAGCCAACTCAATGCAGGGCGGTCAGGATTCTCAGGGATTCCCGCCATACAATATTGAGAAAACTGACGATAACCATTATCGCATCTCACTGGCATTAGCCGGTTTTAAACAGAGTGAGCTGGATATTGAAGTTGAAGGCCCGCGTTTGACTGTTCGCGGTAAGCCTGCACCAGCTGAAAAACAGGTTGAATACCTGCATCAAGGCTTGGTTCATAAAGAGTTCTCATTGACCTTTACGCTGGCAGAGCATCTGAATGTTGATAATGCTCAATTCGAAAACGGTCTGCTGCATATTGATCTGTTGCGCCAAGTGCCAGAAGCGCTGCAACCACAGCGTATTAGCATTGGCAGTGCTGCTCCACAAGAGCACCAGGTATTAGATAATCCGGCGGCAACTGAGCAATCTGAACAGCAGTAGTTATGATGTTCGGTACCCCACACTGGGGTACCGATATACCCTTCTTACTTGACGCCGCAGCTTTGTTCGCGGCATTTCCTCACCCGAATCACTTACTGGAGTAAGCTCATCGGGACTCGTTCACTTGCTGCCTCGCTGCAACGCCAATTAATTTGGGTATAAGTTTCCGTGTTTGTTTTTTCACCGGAGAGTTTCCCCACTCTCCGGTGCATTTTGTGGTGTATCCCACAGTCAATCATTTCCCCTTCTGACAGAATCCTTACTAATTGTAGGAATTTAAGGCCATGACTGACCCAAATGAGATTCCACATGGCCGCCAGTTTTTAAACTTAGGCAAGGAAGTGATTTATGAGTGCTATCGCCCTTACCGTCAGTATGTTGGCGCTGGTCGCCGTATTGGGGTTATGGATCGGTAATTGGAAAATCTATGGTGTGGGGTTAGGTATCGGCGGGGTGTTATTTGGCGGCATTATCGTGGGCCATTTTGCACAAACTTATCAATTAGTTCTCAATGGGGACATGCTGCACTTCATTCAGGAATTTGGCCTGATTCTGTTTGTTTATACCATCGGCATTCAGGTGGGGCCGGGGTTCTTCTCCTCACTGCGGGTCTCGGGGTTGCGGCTTAACAGCTTTGCTATTCTGATGGTGATTGTCGGCGGGTTAGTGACCGCAATTATCCATAAGTTGTTTGCTGTGCCGCTGCCTATCATTTTGGGCATATTTTCAGGTGCAGTCACCAACACCCCGGCTCTCGGGGCGGCGCAGCAAATCCTCACTGATTTAGGCTCGCCACCGCAATTGGTCAGCCAAATGGGGATGGGTTATGCCATGGCCTATCCATTCGGCATTTGCGGTATTTTGCTGGTGATGTGGCTGATTCGTTTATTCTTTAAAATCAATATCGATCGCGAAGCGAAAGAGTTTGATAGTAGCCACGGGCAGAACCGCGAGTTGCTGCAAACTATGAATGTGGCGGTTCGTAACCCTAATCTGCATGGGCTATCCGTACAAGATGTGCCGCTGCTCAACAGTGATGAAGTGGTCTGTTCCCGCTTGAAACGCGGTGACTTACTGATGGTGCCGTTGTCGGCCACAGTGATTGAACTGGGCGATTATCTACATTTGGTCGGGCAGCGCGAAGCTTTGGAGAAAGTACGGCTGGTGGTCGGGGAAGAGGTGGATGTCACCTTATCTACCGCCGGTACGGCATTGCAAACTGCCCGAGTGGTGGTGACCAATGAGGCGGTGCTGGGTAAAAAAATCCGCGACCTTAATCTGAAGCAGAAGTATGACGTGGCCATTACCCGCTTAAACCGTGCGGGCATTGAACTGGTTGCCAGTAATAGTGCCAGCCTGCAATTTGGTGACATTCTTAATCTGGTCGGCCGCCCGGAATCTATTGAGGCGGTATCTGCTGTTGTCGGTAATGCGCAACAGAAACTACAGCAAGTTCAGATGCTTCCGGTATTTATCGGTGTCGGTCTGGGGGTGTTGTTAGGGTCAATTCCGCTCTTTATTCCGGGGTTCCCTGCGGCTTTACGTCTGGGTTTGGCGGGTGGCCCGCTGGTTGTCGCACTTATTCTGGGGCGTATTGGCAGCATCGGAAAACTGTATTGGTTTATGCCGCCGAGTGCCAACCTGGCACTGCGTGAACTGGGAATTGTATTGTTCTTGTCAGTGGTCGGGCTGAAGTCAGGCGGTGATTTTATCAATACTTTGGTGAATGGTGATGGGCTGGCGTGGATTGGCTACGGGGCGATGATTACCGGAATTCCATTGCTAACAGTGGGGATTTTAGCGCGTATGTTGGCTAAGATGAACTACCTGACATTGTGCGGCATGTTAGCCGGTTCAATGACCGATCCACCGGCGCTGGCTTTTGCCAATGGTCTGCATCCGACCAGTGGTGCAGCGGCACTGTCTTATGCAACAGTTTACCCGCTGGCGATGTTCTTACGAATCATGTCGCCGCAGATATTGGCCGTATTGTTTTGGACAACTATGTGACGCTAATGACCTTGGGTTAGATAGTGACGTTGGGTTAGATAATAACTTTGAGATGGTTTTAAAATAAAACTGAGGGCCGCCGAATAAGCGGCCCTTAGCTATTTATTCTCAGCCAATCACTTTGCTTCCTGAAACGCCCGCTCAACCTCTTCGGCCAGAATTGCCACACCCTTTTCGATATCTTCCGGTGCTGGAACATAATTCATCCGCATGCATTGATGGGTATGCGGCCAATCATATTCCAGACCGGGGAAGAAATAGTGGCCCGGCACCATCAACACACCGCGCTTTTTCAGGCGCTGATACAGCAGTTCAGTGCTGATCGGCAAATCTTTAAACCACAGCCAGAGGAATATCGCCCCTTCCGGTTTGTGGATCAAGCAGCGCTCCGGCGGTAAGTATTTGCGCAGGATAGCAATAGTTTGCTGTACCCGCTCAAAATAGAATGGCCGGATGACCTCTTTGGATAAACGCAGCAAATCCCCGCGCGCAATCATTTCGGCAGCAATAGCTGGCCCCATGCTGCCCGGTGACAGACTGATAATGCCATTCATATTGGTGAGCGCCGAAATGACTTTCTCATCGGCAATCACAATCCCGCAGCGCGAACCCGGCAGGCCCAGCTTCGACAAGCTCATGCACAGAATGATATTCGGGTTCCACAGTGGGGTCGCATCGGTAAAGATAATGCCGGGGAATGGCACGCCATAAGCGTTATCAATCAATAACGGAATACCACGTTGCTGAGCAATAACATCAAGGCCGATTAACTCATCGTCAGTAATCACATTCCCGGTCGGGTTGGTGGGCCGCGAGACGCATATCAGGCCAATATCATCAGTAATATTGAGATGCTCAAAATCGACGTGATATTTGAATTGCCCTTCGGGCAGTAGCTCAATATTGGGCTTGGCGGAGACGAATAAATCTTCGTCGAGGCCCGCGTCGGCATATCCGAGATACTCTGGTGCCAGTGGGAATAATACCCGCCGACGGGTGCCATCGGCATAGCGGCCAGCGAAGAGATTAAATAAGTAGAAAAACGCGCTTTGACTGCCATTTGTCAGTGCAATGTTCTGTGGCTCAATTTGCCAACCCAGCTCATCTTGCAGCATTGTTGCCAATGCTTTCAGCAGTAAATCTTTGCCTTGTGGCCCATCGTAATTGCACAACGCCTCGGTCAGCTTCCCGCTTTCCAGCATGTCCTGACAAAGTTGCTGAAAGTAAGCATCCATTTCAGGAATATGTGCCGGATTACCGCCGCCAAGCATGATAGAACCTGGGGTTCTCAGGCCGTCGTTGAGGTCGTCCATCAATCTGGTAATGCCCGCGTAGCGGGTGAATTTGTCGCCGAAAAGTGAAAACTTCATAAATGAAAATTTATTGTTATCCGTAAGTGAACAACTACCATACTCGCAGATAAAAACGGACGCAATGCGGAAAGGTTTCTTCCTACCGCGCGAAAATATCGGTAGGAAGTGTTATTTCGAAATAATATACTTAATTACTCTTTTTTGTCGCCAACCCAAACGACCAAGACTTTATCACCTTGATGTTGGCGGCTAAAAGCATAGTAATCAGCAGTTTGTTGCGATTGCTGCACACCAGCACCAATGGCCGGATGGCGAGCGCGGAACTGACTGACTTTTTGCCAATGCGCCAACAGCGCACCTTTTTCACCCGTCAGTTCATCCCAGTTCATATCTGATCGGGTTCCCTGCAATGGGTCTGAGCCGGTTGGGCCAAATTCTCGCCCGCTTTCATCACCATAGAAAATTTGCACCGCCCCTGGAGCCAGTAGCAGCAGGTCGCCCGCGCGTTGCTGTTTCACCAATGACTGTTGCGCGTCATCTTTAAAAAATAGCCGGGTATCATGGGATGAAATATAACTCAACACATTGAAACCTTGCAGTTTATCAGCCATTTGCTGATAGGTGCCGTCAATCGATGAGAAGCACGCCAGCGCTTGTTTAGCTTGATCCTGAAAATCAAAGTTAATCATGGCATCGAAGCCATTTTGGTAATAATCACTTTTCATCACCCCGTGGCCCCAAGCTTCTCCCGTCATCCAGAATGGCAAGTCATCCAGTGCTTGGTCAGGGTGAGCCGCTTTCCACTCGGCCAGAGCCGCCGCGCTTTGCAGCTTTAGTTGTTGCCAGGCGGGTTTCTCGACATGCTTGGCGGTGTCTACACGAAAACCGTCGATACCATAATCGCGAACCCATTGGCTCAACCAATGAGTTAGATAATCACGTGGAGTGGCACCAGCAATTTCCCGCGCGGCAGTATCCGGTTTATGGCGGTAAAACACCGGCAAGCCACTCGCTTGAGTGGATTCTGTTTTGATGTCCGGCAGAAAAGCCAGCGACATGGTCAGATCGTCATAACCGGGGGAGTCATAATCGCCAATATCAGTGCGGATCCACTTCTTGCCCCACCAGTTATCCCAGGCGGATTTATCACTGAAATTAATATAATCGTTAAAACTATGCCAGTTTTGCCCTTTGCCAGGAGTCCAGTCAGTCCAGTTTTTGCCCAGTGTTTTTTCTAACGAATCGCCTTGCAGATACAGCGAGCCGAATTGGTAGCTTTGCATATCTGCCAGAGTGGCATATCCCATATGGTTCATTACCACATCAAATAGAATACGAATGCCGCGTTTATGGGCTTGCTCAACCAGTTTATGCAAATCTTGTTCGGTACCCATATTGGCATCTAAACGTGACCAATCCAGGCCGTAATAACCATGATAAGCATAATGTGGGAAATCACCTTTGGTACCGCCGCCGACCCAGCCGTGGATTTGCTCTAGCGGGGAGGTTATCCACAGTGCGTTGACTCCAATCTGTTGAAGATAATCAAGTTTTTCTGTTAATCCGGCCAAATCTCCGCCGTGGAAAGTGCCGATTTCCTCCATGCCATCGCCATGGCGGCCATAGCTATGGTCATTGTCGGGGTTGCCGTTTTTAAAGCGGTCAGTCAGGGCAAAATAGACGGTGGCATTTTGCCAACTAAATGGCGCGGCTTGCTGGGTTTGGGCTGATTCCAATAACAATAAGCCCCCGCTCTCGGGAGTGGGTTGCAGCGTGATTTTACCGAGGGAGACTTTCGTCGTTTGCCCGGAGTAGAAATCCCGCACCATTTCCCCCTCAGCGAAGGTTTTGCTGACATCAATTGTCACCGGTTTGCCGTCCCAGCGCTGACAACTGTGTGTTACGACTTTGACGGTTTCCGCCACCGGCTCTTTGATGCTCAAAGTGAGTGTGGGGGTGCCGCTGCGGGTATCAATCCGCACCTGATATTGGCCATCGCGGAACAGCTTCCAGTGGATATCGGCCTGATTTTGGCAAGGCTGCAGCGAAAATGTCTGATTCAATTTTACTGGGCCGGTGGGCTGCCAGCACTGTTTATCTTGATGAAATTTAAGGGTGTATTCCCCTTTTGTTAGGGCGCTGCTACTCAGGAAAACGCCACTGTCTTGTTCAGTAAAAGCCGGGAAATGGGGCAGTGACCAGTTCGCCATCACTGCCGGTGACAAAACCAGAAGCAGAGGGAAAGTAAGATATTTCATCGCGCGTCTTCCTTGGGTCTGAGAAACGTATAAATCTTTATGAATATCAGAGTGCCAGACGGCGAAGAAATAGCCTCATCCTCTAGGGATTATTGTAGGGAGGAGGGCGATGGAGGAGGGGGATTTGGCCTGCAAGCAGACCAATCGAGTCGCTTATATTTTCTGCAATACCTGCGGATTGACGCAGTTTTCTGTGACAGTGCCGGTCAGTGCGGCAATCAGGTTATCCACCGCGCAGGCGGCCATGTTGTAGCGAGTTTCGTGGGTGGCGGAACCAATATGCGGCACGGCCACCACATTGCGTAATGTGAGTAATGGCGAATCCACCGGCAGAGGTTCTTGTTCAAATACATCCAAGCCCGCGCCATGAATAGTGCCATCTTGTAGGGCCGCAATCAGTGCTTTTTCATCCACGACTGGCCCACGGCCTGCATTGATCAAAATGGCGCTGGATTTCATTTTAGCCAGTTGTTCACGGCCAATCATATGATAAGTCTGCTCGGTCATCGGCAGGGTAATGCAGAGGAAATCGACCTCAGCCAGCAATGTATCGAGTGAGCAGCGGCGAGCACCAAAGCGCTTTTCCGCTTCTTCATGTGGGCGACGGGTGGTGTACAGCACCGGCATGCTGAAACCAAAATGTGCCCGTTGGGCTAGCGCCATGCCAATCCGGCCCATGCCGAGAATGCCAATAGTTTTATGATGAACATCGACGCCAAACCAATCATCACCAATGCTGTCTTGCCACTCACCGGCTTTCACGCGCTCAGCCAACTCGACAACCCGACGAGCAGTGGAAAGCACCAGCGTCATCATGGTGTCGGCCACTGTTTCAGTCAAAACGGTCGGCGTGTGCATTAATACAATTCCGCGCTGGTTCAGCGCATCGACATCAAAATTGTCATAACCGACAGAAATGGTTGAAGCAGCGCGCAGCCGAGGTGCTAATTGCAAGAAAGTCTGATCAATTTTACCGCCGGAACCGATAAGTCCTTCCGCCTGTTGCAGCGCAGCCAATAGCTCAGGCTGATTATCTGAAGATAAACCCTCAAAACTGTTTACGGTAAAATGTTGCTCTAAACGCTGATGTAGATCAGCGGGAATACTTTTGTACAGCACAATAGACGGCTTCATCGCAACCTCCAATGACTTTGGGTCAATAGGATTAATATTAAGATTTAAAGCCAGAATAACAGCAAAGAGTGGTGCGGGATCAAGCGCTAATCGCCCTTATAATGTTACGAGCAATGAAAAAACCAACCTGTTTGAGCAGGTTGGCTCTCATCATTTATTATGCTTCGTGACTGGCGGTGCTTTTAACAGCAAAGCCGGGCAAGCGAATGGCGGCGCAGCGTAGCGCGGTGATAATCGCCAGTGCAGGGGCAATGGCATACAGCGTAAATAACCAATGGGCGGTGTTTTCGGCACCCGCGACCCCGCCGGGGAAATTAAGCCCCGAAAGGTTGGCTACCATTCCGGCTATTGCCGCCCCCACTGCGGTGGCAAACATCTGTACCGTGGTAATCGAGGCCCCGGCAATATCTTTATCTTCTTCAGCAGCCACTTGCAGAATGCGGGTCAGCAGGTGCGGCCAGCCAAAACCAATACCAAAGCCCACTAATGTCAGCGCGATGGCGATAGGGCCCATCTGCGCCCACCCGCCCAATGAGCTGACCGGCATCAGAATGGCGAGCGCAATTATCCCTACCAGCACAATAACTGGGCCGCTGATAATCGCCCAACGAACACCTGATTTCTTCCAGCCAGCACTCATGACTTCAGAAATTGTCCAGCCCGCTGCCATCGTGGCGGCGATATAGCCAGAAATCAGCGGTGATTGGCCGTGCAAGGTTTGTAAGAAATAAGGGACAAAAATCTCGCAGGTAATGCCGATCGCCAGTAAAGAAATGGTGATATAGAGCGCCGCCAAGGGGGAATTTAGGCGCAATGCACCTTTTGGCAGTAAGCGCGAAGTGGCGCGGGATTCAATGCGCAATAACAGCACTAACAGTAAAACCGCCAATCCGATTCCCAGCAGATTCGTCAGGCCGCTGCTAGCAATACTGCTGGCGGAAATCGTCAGGACAATTGCGGTTAATAGCACCAGCTGGGTTACTGGTAATGTCGAGGTGACGGCGGTGCTGGATCTCCCTTTCGGCAGGATGCGCCAGGTGAAAATGGCATAAATCAGGGTCACGGGCAGCAACGTCCAGAAAGCAAAGCGCCAGGCGTTCATTTCCGCGAATATCCCGCCAATGGCGGGGCCAATCAGGGTTGCGACGCCCCACATCCCTGAAATCAGCGCCATGGCTCGCGGCCACAATGATTGTGGAAATACCAGATTAATCATGGCGTAAGAGAGTGCGAACAGAAAACCCCCGCCCAAACCCTGCACGGTTCGGCCAACCAGCATCAGTGGCATATTGGGTGCCATAGCACACAAAGCACTGCCTAACATAAAGGTCAATGAAGCGAACAGATATGCACTGCGCGGGCCGTAGCCACTGAGCAATCGGGCTGAAAGCGCTGAGCCGAGGATTGAAGCGGTGACGAACAGAGTTGTATTCCAGGCATAGAGACTCAGGCCATTAATCTCCAGAACCACGGACGGTAAAATAGTGGTGGCGATATAAATATTGATCGCGTGTAACACTACGCCGCCTGACAGGGCTATGGCAAAAGCCGCGTTCTTGCCGGAGAACAAATCACTCCAACGGCTTGCATCATTCATTATCACGTTTTCCATCCTGCCAGAAATCTGGTTGTTGAGTTGCTGTTGTTGTTACGACAAAGTGTTGTTACGATAAAGTTAAACAAGTAAATTCTTGGAATAATTTAGGCTGGGCACTGATAATAAGTCAAGCATAAGCTTGTAAAATGTTATACTGGCAATCATTCGTTAAAATAGAAAGCGCACCCATGATAGCGGGGAAGATATGAATATCGACCATTCTACCAGTCAACCACAGTCTGTTGCTGAGCGTCTGTTGATGTTGCTGAAGACTCGTGGCCCCTTGCAAGCCACAGATGCGGGCAAGATCCTCGGCACCACGGGGGAAGCAGCACGACAACAATTTGTAAAATTAGCCAAAGACGGGCTGGTTGTCGCCGTGGCGCAGGCCAAAGGCGTAGGGCGGCCTATCCAACTTTGGCAGCTTACTGAGGCCGGGAATGCCCGCTTTCCGGATGCTCACGGCGAGTTAACGGTGCAATTATTGCGGATGGTGCGCACCAAATTAGGCGAAGAAGCGCTTAATTTACTGATAGATACCCGTGAGCAGGAAACGCGCGAACTCTATTGCGAGGCGATGAAAGGGGCCAATAGTATTGATGAACGGGTGGAGCGGCTGGTGGCTATCCGCTCTCAGGAGGGGTACATGGCAGAATGTCAAACTCAGGCCGATGGCTCAATATTGCTGATTGAAAATCACTGCCCAATTTGCGCGGCAGCCACCCATTGTCAGGGTTTTTGCCGCGCCGAATTGGATGTATTTCGTCAGGCGCTACAAGCACCTGTCGAGCGAACTGAGCATATCCTCGCTGGCTCCCGCCGCTGTGTATATCGTGTCGTCACAGAATAAATACGCATGATTTTGTGGCGGAGTTAAAGCTCATCTTTATGAACAAAACCAATTTTGAGTTTCACTTTGGCAGAGGGCTGGGAAATAACATGAGCACTGAGTGTTTTTTTCCCTTTCTCTTTAAGATAACGCGCTAACTCTCTTACCGCCGCAGTTCCTGCGCCGCGAACACTGCCATTTTCATTTGGGGTTAAGACATATTGAGGAGCTGTTACAGAGAAGTTGAGATAACTATCTACACCATTCTCATCATTCCGCGATGCTAATACGCTAATGACTTTTCCTTTTAGCTTAACAATGACAAATTGATAATTACTCGAGTTAGCAGATAAAAGTTCCGATAACATATGGCTTGTCACTTGCGCGGCATATTTAGTTCGGTCTTGGCTGGTTAATGGCATACCCGAATTATCCTTGTCATATTCGATTTGGCTATAAGATATCCGCCAATTATCGACAACTTCGAGTATTTCATCGGTTAAATTGGTTGGAAGATGATGATCGCCGCCAGGAATAACGCTTACCTCAAAATAAAGGCCATCTGGTCTAATCCATTGGTCGTTATCCATAATTAATGGTGCAGGAAGTTCCTCTGGGTGAATATATTGTTCTAAAAATAAAGTGTAATCCCCCAGAGGTAAGTCTTGTGCGGCCAGAGGCGTGGCAAGAGTCTCTTGTTCTTCATTTTGCATCAAATACTGAGTGTAATTGAGTACTGCGTCATTAAAAGCATGCTGCAATATCTCGGTTAATTGCCTAATACCTAGATCGGATATTGCCTGTTGCACCCTTTCGACTAATCGAGACTCCGTGGCCCGGTCAGATCCTGCATAGCCAGTGGTACCATGCTCATTAATACTTTGTAAAACTTGGTTTAGATGCTCGGTTGTCCAATTCAATAAGCCTTCACCAAAAAGCAATGTAAAATCAGCCAGTATAATGGACAGTCTGGATCCGCAGCGAATCCCTGTTTGGCGCGGATAGCGGGCGCCGATAATATTCTCTACCGAGGTATTACAGGCTCTTGCTGCTGCGGGTAGCGTCAGTGCCTGGTGATGCAGGTGAGTATTAAGATGAGTTAATACCAGTGCCACCGGCGTGGGTTGTTCTAAGGGGGAATCAGCACCCGGTTTTGCAGGTGGCACGGGAGTTGCCGGGCCTGCTACCACCAGCGTTTTTCCCTCGCCATCGTCATGAGAAAATTCATTCATGCCAACCAATCTATCAAGCTGATTACAGTGCCCATGAGTAACAAGGTTATAAATTGCCAGCACTGGAATACCTACACAGGCAGCAAGTCCTAAGAACCCTCGTTTACTGCGTTGGGGGTGTTTGTTGAGTGCGATAATCGTTTTATTCAGTATTAATGGGGTGAGATGCTCAGACGAGCTATCCTCATCATCCGTGGGGATGCCATTACTGATATATAAAGTTGGCAATTTTTCATACGAATATTTTGCATTAATCCAAAATGGGGTATTGAGGGGTTCAGTCCCTTTAGCTGCCAGATATTGAAACTGTAAACTATTTTCATTTAATTTAAATAAGAGAGATAAATTATCAGTATTTTCTCTAAGCCTCATATTGAGGGGCTTGCTGTGTGCTGTAGTATAAAAAAGCAGATCATTGCCAATAACTAGAGCCAAAGGGTAGTCAATAAATCCTACGACAAAGTCACTGTCTTTATTTACTTCAAAATTCATTAATATAAGTTTATTAGTATTGTGTTTAATTTCGTGGTATTTGTTAAACACTTCCTCTAATTCTATTTTTTGTTCTGTTAGGATAACGCAGTTTTCATCGCAAAAACCAGGCGATTGGGCCGTGATAACAGCACTAATTTGACCTGACATATCTATTTTTTTAACTCACTTAAATTAATAGACTCCATTAGTTTATAACTCGGTTGATTATAATTATCATTTTTATAAATAGTAACATGCACATCTTCAGGAATTTTAATAGAAGATATATTATCATTGAAGTGATGATCTTTAGTATTATAAAAATCCATCATCATAGGTGGCGTCAGGCAAACGGATTCTCCTTGAAAGTTATCTTCGGTGTAGAAACAAACCGGAGCATATTTTTTTGCTGTAAAATATAATGGCTTACCTATTGGTTCATGAATATGTTCTTCATTGGACTTAACATCCCCGATAAAAGTGATAGATAATAAAAATAGAAATAATAGTTTATTCATACTGGTTCCTTTTTCTGTTATTCGTTGATTTATCAATGTTCCTTGGCTACATAAATATTATTGCTGGGAAACGTGTTACTTATAGGTGTTATTTTTTTTGGTGGTATTTCACTGGCGGTATCACAATAAATGGAATGGCTAGCTTCCCGAGATAATTAACTTATATAGATTATTTCTCCATTGTTTAAGCCTATGGCGTTCGATCAAAATATGAGGATATAGAGTTTATTTTTATTATCAGGGTATTTATAATTCTATGGAGTGGAAACCTAGCTTACTTTTCACCATCGCCGAGGGCTGTGATAGTACATCGCTAATAATTTTTTTGCGTCCTTTGGCCTGCATATAACGGGCCATTTCTCTGACAGCGGCAGTCCCTGCACCTCTAATGGTACCCTCTGCATTCGGTCTCAGCACATAATCAGGGTGAGTCAGTGAGGCAGTAATTTCAGCATTATCAGAGTTATGAATACTGTCAGATTGTAAAATACTGACTATCTCACCATTTAAGCGAACAATAAAAAACTGATCAGTACCCAAACCTAAGTAATAAGTTAACCCACTGGCAATGGTGTGACTTAATATCTGCCCTGCCTCAATTATTGCACTTTCAGGCGTTAATTCACCGTTTGCTCCATCGCGTTCTATAATCTGATTACTGTATTTTTCCTTCCATTGATTAATAACAGTTAATACCGCATCTCTGACAGATTGTGTTTCTTCTCGCGAGCCATCAATAACGTCTACTTCGAAATGGTGAGTAGATGCTACCCACTGATTATTGTGTAAAACTCTTACCTGAGTATCCTGAAAGTTATAAGACAGTAAATCCAGTTCATAATAACCGAGGGGTAATTCTTGTACTGCTTGAGGGGGCAATAAAGGTTGGGCATTAGCCCCCACTGCATGGGTTAAATAATTAGCATAATTTTGTTGTGAATATTCAAAAGCTCGAGCCAGGGTATTTTGTACCTCAACCTGTCCTAACTCTCTAACTTGAGTGGTAATACTATGAATCAACCGTTGTTCGGTATCATGGTGGTGATATTCAGGTAGCGCTTCATCGTCAATATTAATACGTTGATGGGTAATAATGTTATTTATTAGAGTATGTAAATAATCGCCAGACCAAGTGTGTAGATTATAACCAAAAAGTAAGGTGAAATCGGCCAATGACTGTGATACCCATTGGGGGCAGGGGTGCATCGGTTGACGGGGATAGCGCTCATGAATAATCGCAGCTAATGTTGTACCACAATAGCGTGCGGTGGCCGGCAAGGTCAGCCCCTCTTCTTTTATATTGGTATCAATGTGGTCGAGGATCTGGGTTCCTGGCGCTATTTCGGATAATGGAGGAATATTGACGTCAGCTGCTAAAGGCAGCATGTCAGCATGGCCAGCAATTTTAATGCTGTCACCATGAAATAAATCTTTGAGCTTATGGGTAAGTTTATCTAATTGGTTGCAGCGCCCTTGTACCACATAATTGTAAATGGCTAATGCCGGGATACCCCAACAAGCAAGCTTACTGATAAGGTCTCGTTTCACTCTGGTATTGTTGGTATTAGCAGTCATAGTTATATTGCGTAATATTTGCGGGGTATCGCTAAAATTTAAAATAGACAATTGAGTAGATGACCATCCAGTAAATGGCCAGTGGAAATCTATCATGGGTGAACTATTGGTCATGTTCGTGCCAATAGACTCAATATATTGAGTGCTGAAGACATTATTTTCAATTTTAAACAGTAATGATAAATCTTGGGTTTTATCTTTCAGGTAAAAGCTGAAGGTTTTATTTGGTGCTGAAATAGTCAGTTTTTTATTTTCTAGCATAAAGTAAAAATAGCCTTTTATGTCAATGAATAAGTCTGTTTGATTGTTAATCAAAAAGTTTAATAGTATTTGTTTGTTTGGTTTGTCTGATAGATTCCAATAGTTTTTAAAAATATCTCTAAGAGATAAATTAAACCCTTCTAAAATAACACAGTTATGAATACAAGGAAGTACCCCGCTATTTTCTATACTGATACCGCTGATTACTTTATGCATCCCGATACTTTTTAGTTGCTCTCCATTTATAGTTTCCATAAGCGTGTAATGAGGGGGTTATAATGATCGTTTTTATAAATAGTGGTGGATAAATTTTTAGGAATTGTAATTGAAGATATCTGATCATTGAAGTAATTATCTTTAGCGTTATAGAGATCTATTTTTTTAGATCCATTCAGGCAAATAGCTTCACCTTGATAGTTATCTTCTGAGTAGAAACAGGTGGTTTCAATTTCTTGAACTTTCTCTTCATAAGGAAAAGAATAGTTTTTTGATTCATCAGGTAAAACTCCATTTGATTTAGCACTCCCTGAAATTATTACAATAAATAACGGTAAGAATAATAATTTTTTCATGCCAGATCCTTAATAAAGTCTACTGTTTTTTAAAGTTCATCATGTTCAAAACCCAGCTTTTGTTTCACTCTGGCAGAGGGGTCTGAAAATACATCGGAGTGGATGAATTTAACTCCTTTATTTTTAAGGTAACGAGCTAATCCATGAACTGCGGCAGTGCCGGCTCCTCGAATACTGCCGTCAGAATCTGCATCTATGATATATTTTGGCACGGTGAGAAAGTTTGCCAGATAATAATGTCCTTCCTGAAGTTCATTATTTATTTGATATTTCTCTGCTTCTAGTATATGGATGATTTCCCCATTAATTTTCACAATGACAAATAAATATCCTGGTGTGTTTTCTTCCAAATGAATTTTCAATGAATTGCTCGTAATACGTGCAGAGTAGATAATTCTATCAGCAGCGGTTACAGGGACTCTGACTTCTTTATGGGTTTCTTTATCTTTCGTTAACATCGTGCCATAGCTAAGAGAGTAATATTTATCGAACCATTCATTAATAACTTCCAGGGAGGCGGTGCGCAACTCCCTCTCTTCTTCTTGATGTTCTCCCGAGATGATTTCTATCTGAAAAGCCAATGAATCCGATGTTTCCCATTCGCCATTTCTACGAATACGCACTGGGATGGGGTCAGTAATGGGAGTATAGGCATCAAGAGATAGTACATAATGACCTAACGGGAGATTTTGGACCGCCGAGGGCATGATATTTTCACCATTAGTCTGTAAGTAATAGTGGGCAAGTTCCCTCTCCGCATAATGAAATGAGCGAGTGATTTGATTGATAGCCTCTACCCGGCCAAGTTCTCTTACTCCTCTTCTCACCCCCTGAACCAGACGTTGTTCTGTTCCGATATCAATCCCGGCATACCCAGTGCTATCTGCATCAATAGCGCTGTCTAATACCTGACGTAAGCGCTCCGTCGACCAGTCACGTAAACTATTCCCAAACAATAAGGTAAAATCAGCCAGCAAACGGGACAGCCAGGAACCGCATGCGAGGCCATCTATCTGACGCGGAAAACGACTGCTAACTAAATTTTCCAGCGGAATGTTGCAGGCTTCTGCCACGGCGGGCAGGGTTAAGCTCTGTTGGTACAATGAAGGGAGGTCAATATGGGTTAATGCCAATATTTCAGATTGTTTTTCTGCTTCTTCAGATGCCGCTGGGTGTGGTTTTAAGGCTGTAGCCGAACCGGCAACCAACTGCATTTTCGCTTTATCTTTACCGCCGAAAAATGACTTAATACTGGCCCAGGCCGACTCCACCTGATTACAGCGCCCATGTACGACCACATTGTAAAGGGCTAAAGGACCGGACAACAGACAGCCCATAACTCCCACCGCCCCCCGTTTGGTGCGGTGGTTATCACTCATGGTGGCCATCAGATAGCGATTCATCACTAAGGGGCCGTTGAGGAGATTGTTATAAATAGCCAAGTCGGGGAAAACAGTGGGATTATTTGTCCGTTCGGCGTTAAAAATAAGAGTGGGAGATAGATAGCCCTGTTTAGCAGAATTACTTTCCAGGTAATTTATTGCTAACCTTCCATTTGAAATCTCGAAAATAAATGCAATGGCCGTGGTGTCTGGATGAAGTTTATAATTAATTTGCTGACTGTTTATGTCAGAGGCCAGAATATACATCTCATCTTCATCAATAGTAATGTCGATGTTATCTTCCAGGTTTATATTAAATGTAGAATGACGATTTAATTCAAAATTAAATAACGCCACTTTATTTTGACGTTCTTGATCAGTAACAATGGAAAATAGATCGTTCAAAGGAATAATCATTTTACTTGATATTATGCAGTTTATTTCACAGACCCAAGAATTATTATTTTCTGTAATAATTTCTATTTTATTATCTTTGATATCTGAATTGATATTATCTTCTTGATAGAAATGGGTTTTTTCATCAATTAAATCATGATGGCACTCAGTGTTATTTTGCATTGGAGAAGTGGCATAATCAAAAGATATATCCAACCCAGAGTAAACTAGTGGAGGTAACAATATACAGAGTGAAAATAACAAATTATGTTTTTTATGCATAATAACTCCGTGTCATTCTTGTGTTATATTATTAATGTTTTTTAAAACGACAAGTCCAATGGCTACTATAGAGAATAGAAAGTGAATAAGCTCTTTAATCATCTCTTTATTTATTTTTTGTTCTTTTATGGGGTGGAATTTTTTTTATTGGGAATGTTATATTAAATATGTGAAGCGAAGATGATGAGTATTTAATTAGACTAAACCATGCTGGAATATTCGATGGTTTATTTACTGATGGCATTGCCATTGCATAGTTAAAATAACGTTTTTAGTTTCCGCATTGTAGGCCCGTGCGGTGACAATAAAACCTTGCTTACGATAAAATTGATAAGCCCGGTAATTTTTTTGATAAACCTCCAGGGTTAGCGCTTTATAGTGTTGCTGAACGCCATCCATCAGTATTTTTCCCACCCCTTTACCGTAATAGAATTGGTCAACAAATAATGCGCCTACCAGTTGTTCTTCAAGGATACTAATAAATCCGACAATAGCGTTTCCGCCGGCAGTGGATTCCAATTGTACTTCTTGCGATAAATACACCCAAGTCCGCGCCGCCGGAAGATAGGTATCTCGCACCAACGAGGCGCTCTCGTGCCAATATTGTTCGGTAACAAAAGGATGCGCAGCAATTGTGCTGCTCAACCACAATTGCATGACGGCATCAAGATCGTCCGGTTGGTAAGTTCTTATCATTTTACTACGTTATCCGGGTGGCAAAAACAGCTCGCCAGATGATCGTTCACCAGCCCACTGGCCTGCATAAAGGCATAGCAAATGGTGGAGCCGATAAACTTAAAACCTCGTTTTTTGAGTGCTTTTGACATCGCATCTGAGATTGGTGTTGTTGCCGGGCATTCAGCCAAACACCACCAATGGTTAATTTTTGGCTCACCGTCGACAAAACTCCAGATAAAACGCGAAAAATCTTCGCCGTTGGCTTCCATTGCCAGGTAGGCCTGAGCATTGGTGATAATGGCCTGAATCTTACCGCGGTGGCGGATAATACCGCTGTCTAGCACCAGTTTCTCGACCTCTTCTGGCCCCATTTTTGCCACACGCACGGGATCAAAGTTATGGAAGCATTTGCGATAGTGTTCGCGTTTTTTCAGCACGGTTATCCACGAAAGCCCGGCTTGTTGACCTTCGAGGCAAAGCATCTCGAATAATGCTTGGCTATCGGTACGCGGAATTCCCCATTCGGTATCGTGATAAGCAAGATAAAGGGGATCTGAGGTGACCCAACCGCAGCGCTGTAAATCCATAACCTGACTTCCTGTTTATTGTCTGACTGAGTGAAGAATAATGGCGGTTCAGATAACGATAAGCAACCAACGTAATTTTATATTGAATAATAAATTTGACGCAGGCAGTTATTGTTTAACAATTAACCATGTACAGAATAATAATCTGTTATTTTTGTTATTTTAAATTATATTGGAGTTAATAACATGCAAATTAAGCAAAAGACTCTGAAGTCATTCTTGGCAGCTTCATTCTGTCTGGGATTATTTCTTGCGGTTGTTCCTACGGCAATGTCACATCTGTCGAGTGAGGAGCTGCTTTTATGCCACCCCTGTAGTGACAAGTGTGATGACGATACCTCCGACGAGTGCCCCCTCAACGATGCTGTTTTATATCCGACAGGCAGTTATTCCTCAATGTCCTCTTTCACTGTGCCCCCGCCGGTGCAATGGAAATGTTGGTTTGGCTGCCCTTTGCCCTGAAAAATAGGGGGGAAGTGTGGTGAGAAAACCCACCTATAATTTGCGTTAGTTATCTGATTATTTGAATTTTTTCCACTGAGGAAATGCTTTTAATTAGGTAAACAATATTTTTAAAGATAATCACTAATTATATATCTATTAGTCATCTATATGTTTTTATTGAGTTATTTTCTTGAATATTATCTTTTTTGGGCAATAATTGTATTGCCACAAGCATAAAACGCTGCTTTTGGTATTTCTTTAAATACTTTATAGGATCATTAATATGATGAAGAATATAAAACACTCCAGTAAATCTCTTCTGACAGGTGCTGCTTTTGCTCTGTTATTAAGTTCCGGGCAGGTAATGGCCACTGATATTACCTCTGTGTTACCGACCACACCAACAGTGCCGGGCATAGATACAATAGTACCGCCAACTCCACCGGTTGTAAGTTGTTTGAGTGCTGGCAGTATGCTGGACCTGAAATGCGTCATTGACTCAATGATGAAAACACTGACTCAAACGATGAGTCACCTTCCATCAACACCAACCTTGCCAACAACGCCAACGGTGTAAGACTAGGTTAGGTGTAAAATTTTGAGTGTTGACGGCGCGGGTTAACCTCTCAAAATCTTACATATATACGGTTGCTGGGCAGGTTGTTGTCAGCAACCGTATATGCGATAACCAAAGAACTATTTTTCTTTATACCCCGCTATGGGTTATGTCAGCCACGGCGCGTGGTTCCCTCTCTCATTCGGATAATTAATCAACAAATTAACTTTCATTCATGCATCTTGCCGGATTCAAGCTGTATATCTTACGGTCAACGGGTATACTGACTCATTCCATTTTAATTCACTTGTATCGCGTGCGAATCCAACATGCAAAAGTTTGATACCAAGACCTTTCAGGGCCTGATCCTGACGTTACAGGACTATTGGGCGCGCCAAGGCTGCACCATTGTTCAACCACTGGACATGGAAGTCGGCGCGGGTACCTCCCACCCAATGACCTGCCTGCGTGCACTTGGCCCAGAGCCAATCGCTGCCGCTTATGTACAACCTTCACGCCGCCCGACCGATGGTCGCTACGGTGAGAACCCGAACCGCCTGCAACACTATTATCAGTTCCAGGTGATTATCAAACCTTCACCAGACAACATTCAGGAACTCTATTTAGGTTCATTGAAAGAGCTGGGCCTTGACCCGTTGATCCACGACATTCGCTTTGTCGAAGATAACTGGGAGAACCCAACTCTGGGTGCTTGGGGTCTGGGCTGGGAAGTGTGGCTGAACGGCATGGAAGTCACTCAGTTCACTTACTTCCAGCAAGTGGGCGGTTTGGAATGTAAACCGGTTACTGGCGAAATTACTTATGGTCTGGAACGTCTCGCCATGTACATTCAGGGCGTTGACAGCGTTTATGACCTGATTTGGTGTGACGGCCCGCTGGGGACTACCACTTACGGCGATATTTATCATCAGAATGAAGTGGAGCAATCCACCTATAACTTTGAATACGCCGATGTGGACTTCCTGTTCTCCTGCTTTGAACAGTATGAGAAAGAAGCTCAGTCACTGCTGGCGCTGGAAACCCCACTGCCGCTGCCTGCCTATGAACGCATTCTGAAAGCTGGCCACACCTTTAACTTGCTCGACGCCCGTAAAGCCATCTCGGTGACTGAGCGTCAGCGTTATATTCTGCGCATTCGTACGCTGACCAAAGCGGTCGCCGAAGCTTATTATGCTTCTCGCGAGGCATTGGGCTTCCCTATGTGCAAAAAGAATCAGAACTAAGAGGCTGTCATGACTCAACAGACTTTCCTGGTGGAAATCGGCACGGAAGAGCTGCCGCCGAAGGCTCTTCGTTCTCTGGCCGAATCTTTTGCTGCCAATTTTACGGCTGAACTCGATAGCGCCAACTTGCCACACGGCGAAGTTGTTTGGTATGCCGCGCCGCGCCGTTTGGCGGTAAAAGTCGCTAATTTAAGTGCTGCTCAGGCTGATCGTGAAGTTGAAAAACGCGGCCCAGCAATTGCGCAAGCATTTGATGCTGAAGGTAAACCAAGCAAAGCGGCCGAAGGATGGGCGCGTGGCTGTGGTATTACTGTGGAGAGGGCGGAGCGTCTGGTCACTGATAAAGGCGAATGGCTGCTGTATCGCGCCCATGTAAAAGGGCAATCAGCACAATTATTGCTGGCGGGGATGGTGACAACCGCGCTGAGTAAATTGCCAATTCCTAAATTGATGCGCTGGGGTGATAAAGAAACCCAATTCGTTCGCCCGGTTCATACCGTGACCATGCTGTTAGGTTCTGAAGTGATTCCTGGCACCGTGTTGGGTATTGATTCAGACCGCGTTATTCGTGGTCACCGTTTTATGGGTGAATCTGAGTTTGCGCTCGATAATGCTGACCAATACCCGCAAGTCTTGCTGGAGCGCGGTAAAGTCATTGCTGATTATGAATTGCGCAAAACTATCATTAAGCGTGATGCAGAATTGGCGGCACAAAAGATTGGCGGTATTGCTGATCTGAGTGAAAGCCTGCTGGAAGAAGTGGCGTCACTGGTGGAATGGCCGGTGGTATTGACTGCCAAGTTTGAAGAGAAATTCCTGGCAGTTCCTGCGGAAGCACTGGTTTACACCATGAAGGGTGACCAGAAATATTTCCCGGTTTACGACACTGCCGGTAATTTGCTGCCAAACTTTATCTTTGTTGCCAACATTGAATCGAAAGATCCTCAGCAGATTATTTCGGGTAACGAGAAAGTGGTACGCCCACGCCTGGCAGATGCCGAGTTCTTCTTTAATACCGACCGTAAAAAACGCCTTGAAGACAATCTACCGCGTCTGGAAACCGTGCTGTTCCAACAGCAATTGGGCACCTTGCGCGATAAAACGGATCGTATTCAAGCGCTGGCCGGTTGGGTTGCAGCGCAAATTGGTGCTGATGTTAACCATGCCACGCGCGCCGGTTTGCTGTCCAAGTGCGACCTGATGACCAATATGGTGTTCGAATTCACTGACACCCAAGGTGTGATGGGGATGCATTACGCCCGTCACGATGGTGAAGCTGAAGACGTTGCGGTTGCGCTGAATGAGCAATATCAGCCACGTTTTGCGGGCGATGATTTGCCGTCAAATCCGGTTGCTTGTGCATTGGCTATTGCCGATAAAATGGACACGCTGGCGGGGATTTTCGGTATCGGTCAACATCCGAAAGGCGATAAAGACCCATTCGCTCTGCGCCGCGCGGCGTTGGGTGTATTGCGTATTATCGTTGAGAAGAATTTGCCGCTGGACCTGCAAACGCTGACCGAAGAGGCCGTGAGCCTATATGGTAGCAAGCTAACCAACACCAAAGTGGTCGACGAAGTGATTGAGTTCATGCTGGGCCGCTTCCGCGCCTGGTATCAGGATGAAGGTCATAGCGTCGATACCATTCAGGCGGTATTGGCTCGTCGACCAACCAAACCGGCTGATTTTGATGCTCGGGTGAAAGCGGTAACCTATTTCCGCACACTGGATGCCGCCGCCGCATTGGCTGCCGCGAATAAGCGTGTGTCAAATATTCTGGCAAAATCCACTGATACCCTGAATGACCATGTTCGTGCTTCGGTGTTAAAAGAACCGGCGGAGCTGAAACTGGCCACTCATTTGGTGGTATTGCGCGATAAGCTGGAGCCAGTATTTGCTGCGGGTCAATACCAGGAAGCACTGGTTGAACTGGCAGCGTTGCGGGAAACCGTCGATGAGTTCTTTGATAGTGTGATGGTGATGGCCGAAGACGATGCTGTGCGAGTTAACCGCCTGACGTTGTTGAGCAAATTACGCGAGCTGTTCTTACAGGTTGCTGATATTTCGCTGTTGCAGTAATCCTGTACTCGGCTCGTCACAGGGGAGCGTATTTACCAAGAGGGTATGCGCTCCCCTTAGCTATTCTTACTGGGTAAGAATAGGATTTGGTGAAAATAAGTACTTATTACAGGAGTAGCTTCACATGACTTTTGCACTGAATACGACCCGATATTCACGTTGGTTAGCGCCTTTTCTGGCGTTGCTGGTGGTGTTCCAATTGACCGCCTGCGGGGATAAAGAGCCAGAGCAACGTAAGGCTTTTATTGATTATCTGCAAAATACAGTGATGCGCAGTGGGATGAAACTGCCAACGCTGAGTGAAGATCAAAAACAGAAGTTTGGCCCTTATGTCAGTGATTATGCGATTTTAGTGACTTTTTCTCAGCAACTCAGTAAATCTGTGGATGCTAGCCTGAGCCCCGCGATTGCGCAAATCAATGAGATTCGTATGGCGCAGGATTATCTTAATAAGCGTGATGCATTGCAGCAGTCAGCGGGTGTGTTGAATCTGTTAGTACAGCAGATTCGTACCGCCAAAACACAGGCAGATGCCGCTGTAGCCGCATTGAAGCAGCCAGATGATTTGAAAGTCGTTTTCAATAAAGCTTTTGATAATATTGTGACTCAACCTACTAATGTGCTGATTCCGGCTGTTCCAGTTGTTTCTGCCTTTGTGCAGGATCTGGCGCAGGTTGGGGATTTCCTGCAACAGCAGGGGACTCAAGTGACCTTTAATAATGGTGGTGTTCAGTTCCAGACTGCGCAACAAGCGGCACAATACAACGCGATGATGGCTAATTTGGTCGCCAAGTACCCGGCGATGATGGCGGCACAGAAGAGTGTCATGAGTGTTATTCAGTGATGGTTTTGGTTGATTTGATTTAGTGATCGGTTCGGTTGTTAGGACTGATCGAGTTATTCTTTCGGTTGGTATTCGATAAGTGAATAAGTTCGGTTGTTAAAGCAACTGAGTTTACTTAACCTACGATGAACCAACCGGCAAAGGGGCCATAAGCGTGGCCCCTTGTGCAATCCCGCGCTTGCGCGAAATATTGCCCTGCGGGTAAACCGTCTGCGTCTTTCGGGCTGACGAGCCAGCGCGATGGGCATCCCTGCCCAAGCGCACTTTTCGCGGGCGTCCATGGCCGCTCACTCTACCCTCTCTCCTTGTCGGCAACATTCCTGATTGCGCTCAACGTCAAAACCATGGTTTTAGGTTTTGATGTTTAAAAGCACATTTGAGCTGCCGAGTGAAGAATGAAGCCAGGGAAATCCGCCATGGACGGCGGATTTAGGTGTCATGAGCAGGGATGCGAATAAAGCCGTCCCGCCAGCGTAATGATGAACGAGGGAACCTGCGCAGCAGGCAAGCGACACGTGCGAAGCGCAGGGGATCCAAGGGGGTTACGCGTTTGTAACCCCCTTGGCGGTTGAGGCATTGGAGGCAAAATGAGCACAAATATCATGTCAACCGAACCCAATCACCGAAAGAATATCAACCAAAACCCAAAAACATCTCCCCCTTCCCCCTGTTTTTTTATTACACATTTGCCACGCAACTGGGCAGTTCGATCAGAATAAGATGGGTGAATGTCTCATCCTTCCTCTACGAGCAAAAATAACTTGTGATTAACATCACATTTTCAAAACAAAGGGCCGCCACGAAAGTGTGATATGAATCACTATATTGGCCGCTTTTAGCTTAAAAATTCTCCGGCGTGGCTTTCTTACACCCCAATAGTGTGACCTTGATCAACAAATCCACCCCTGTAGTGGGGGTTTTAGTGTGACATTCGTCACATGCTGGGAGTGAGCTACGCGAGAGTAAAGGAGCATGCTAAAGTTTGTTTTGCATACAGCGGGTTTGTATTCGATAACACCGGCGGGTTTTGCAGAACTGCCTCAACAAAACAATTATATCGCGCTCTTATTGTTAGCGCGTACCAATAGGGGTGTTTTATGTTTTCACCAGATGCAAAGGTCAGAATTCAAAATTTTGGCCGATTCCTCAGTAACATGGTCATGCCCAACATCGGCGCATTTATCGCCTGGGGTATTATCACCGCACTGTTTATCCCAACGGGTTGGCTGCCGAATGAAACGCTAGCCAAATTAGTTGGCCCGATGATCACCTTCCTGTTACCACTGCTGATCGGTTTTACCGGTGGTCGCTTGGTTGGTGGTGACCGTGGTGGTGTGGTGGGTGCTATCACCACCATGGGGGTTATCGTTGGTGCTGATATGCCAATGTTCCTCGGTGCGATGATTGCAGGCCCATTGGGTGGCTGGGCAATCAAACACTTTGACCGCTGGGTTGAAGGTAAAATCAAAAGCGGCTTTGAGATGCTGGTTAACAACTTCTCAGCCGGTATTATCGGGATGTTGCTGGCTATTCTAGCCTTTATGGCGATTGGCCCATTGGTAGAAGTGTTGTCTAAAGCACTGGCTGCTGGCGTGCACATCATGGTGCAGAATAACCTGCTGCCACTGACGTCAATCTTTGTTGAACCAGCCAAAATCCTGTTCCTGAATAACGCTATCAACCACGGTATCTTCTCACCGCTGGGTATCCAGCAGGCGACTGAAACCGGTAAGTCTATCTTCTTCCTGATTGAAGCTAACCCAGGCCCAGGTTTGGGTGTGTTGATGGCTTATATGTTCTTCGGCAAAGGTAACGCCAAGCAATCTGCTGGCGGCGCGGCTATCATCCACTTCTTTGGTGGTATCCACGAAATCTATTTCCCATACGTTTTGATGAACCCACGCTTATTGCTGGCGGTGATTCTGGGCGGTATGACTGGCGTGTTTACTCTGACCCTGCTGAATGGCGGTCTGGTATCTCCAGCTTCTCCAGGCTCTATCCTGGCAGTATTGGCGATGACACCAAAAGGTGCTTACTTTGCCAACATTGCTGCGGTTGCTGCTGCGTTTGCGGTGTCCTTCGTCGTATCAGCTATCTTGCTGAAAACGTCTAAAGCTAAAGACGAAGAAGAAGACAGCCTGGAAGACGCGACTCGCCGTATGCAAGACATGAAAGCGCAATCTAAAGGCGCACAAGCAGCCAATGCAGCTGCTGCTGCGGGCGACTTGAGCACGGTGCGGAAAATCATTGTCGCCTGTGATGCTGGTATGGGTTCCAGTGCGATGGGTGCTGGTGTGTTGCGTAAGAAAGTGCAAGATGCGGGCTTGAAGTACATCTCGGTCACGAACTGCGCCATCAACAACCTGCCGGAAGATGTTGATTTAGTTATCACGCACCGTGATTTGACTGAGCGAGCAATGCGTCATGCACCGCAAGCACAGCATATTTCGCTGACTAACTTCCTCGACAGCCAGTTGTATACCAACCTGACGGTACGTTTAGTCGAAGTGAGTAACGCGACCGCGACCACACAAAAAGTGATTGAAACGCTGGATGATAGCTTTGAGCCATCAGAAGCCAACCTGTTCAAACTGAGTGCGGAGAATATCTTCCTCAATCAACATGCTACGAACAAAGAGCAAGCCATTCGCTTCGCCGGTGAGCAGTTGGTAAAAGGCGGTTATGTCGAGCCAGAATATGTTGAAGCGATGTTGGAACGTGAAAAACTGACTTCCACCTATCTGGGCGAATCTATCGCCGTGCCACACGGCACTATCGAAGCAAAAGACCGTGTGCTGAAGACTGGTGTGGTGTTCTGCCAATACCCTGAAGGTGTGCGCTTTGGCGAAGAAGAAGATGAAGTGGCTCGCTTGGTGATTGGTATTGCCGCCCGTAACAATGAGCATATTCATGTCATTACCAGTCTGACCAACGCGCTGGACGATGATTCTGTCATTGAGCGTTTAAGCAAAACCACCAGTGTGCAAGAAGTCTTGGATTTGCTCGGCGGTAAAAAATCCGCTTGATAGGTGTGAGTAACTGAACGGCGATGAGTGTTGTCCGGTTGTGACGGATAACTGCCGTAACCTGAATAGGGCCGTGGGGAGTACGCGGCCCTTTCACAGCTACACAGCAAAAGGTAAAAAATATGAAAGCATTACATTTTGGCGCGGGTAATATTGGCCGGGGCTTCATTGGTAAACTTCTTGCTGATGCCGGTGCACAACTCACTTTCGCCGATGTGAACCAGCCGTTGTTGGATGAACTGAATAAGCGTAAGAGTTATCAGGTTAATGTGGTGGGTGAGCAAGCCCGTGTTGAAGAAGTGAAAAATGTTAGCGCAGTGAACAGTGGTAGCCCGGAAGTGGTGGCACTGATTGCTGATGCTGATATTGTCACTACCGCTGTTGGCCCACAAATTTTGGCCCGCATCGCCAGCACCGTGGCGCAAGGTTTGGTGGCCCGTCATCAACAAGGTAATACCCGCCCACTGAATATTATTGCTTGTGAGAATATGGTGCGCGGCACTAGCCAGTTAAAACAGCATGTGTTTGCCGTCTTGCCAGAAAGTGAGCAAGCGTGGGTTGAGCAACATGTTGGTTTTGTTGATTCTGCGGTAGACCGGATTGTGCCGCCATCAGAAGCGGGCAGCACTGATATTCTGGCCGTGACAGTAGAAACATTCAGCGAGTGGATTGTTGATGGTACCCAATTTAAAGGGCAGCCGCCGCAAATCGCCGGTATGGAACTGACGGATAACCTGATGGCCTTTGTGGAGCGCAAACTCTTCACGCTGAACACCGGGCATGCCATTACCGCCTATTTGGGCCAGCTTGCTGGTCACCAAACCATTCGTGATGCCATCCTTGACTCAGCCGTTCGCCAGACAGTGAAAGGTGCGATGGAAGAGAGTGGTGCGGTGCTGATTAAGCGCTATGCGTTTGATCCACAGAAACACGCCGCTTATATCGAAAAAATTCTCTCCCGTTTTGAAAACCCTTACCTGCATGACGATGTTGAGCGCGTTGGCCGTCAGCCACTGCGTAAACTGAGTGCCGGTGACCGGTTGATCAAACCGCTGTTGGGGACTTTGGAATATCAGTTGCCACATAATAACCTGGTGACCGGCATTGCCGCGGCCATGAGCTACCGCAGTGAGCAAGACCCGCAAGCGCAGGAACTGGTTGAATTACTGGCTAAGTTAGGGCCGAAAGCCACTCTTGCTCAAATTTCCGGGCTGCCAGCTGATAGCGAGGTTGTGGAACAGGCGGTGAGTGTGTATAACGCCATGCAGGACAAGCTGGCGCACTGATGCTCAGTGCTCAGATGAGCCGGTTGTTGTATTGGCCGGCTCTCCAAACCCGTTGGACGGATACTCATTAACCACCCCAGTGACCAGCGATGATTGAAAAAACACAGGCATTTGAGAATCGGGTACTTGAACATCTGAACGCGGGGAAGACCGTTCGGAGTTTCTTGATGGCTGCTGTCGACTTATTGGCAGAAGCATTGAACATTCTCGTGGTGCAGGTTTTCCGTAAAGATGACTATGCGGTGAAATATGCCGTGGAGCCATTGCTGGTCGGGGATGGGCCGTTGGGTGAGTTATCGGTACGATTGAAGTTGGTTTATGCCTTGGGCGTCATAACTCGGCATGAATATGAAGATGCCGAGCTATTGATGGCGCTGCGTGAAGAGCTAAACCATGATGGCACCGAGTATCGCTTTACTGATGACGAAATCCTCGGGCCATTTGGTGAACTACATTGTGTGGCTGAATTGCCGCCAGTCCCGACATTCTTACGCCCGGATGAAGCAGATGCTTCGCTGATTGCTATGCAACGCCAGCGTTATCAGCAAATGGTGCGCTCCACTATGGTGCTGTCGATTACTGAATTACTCTCCCGTATCAGTCAAAAACAAGTTTCTAAACTCTCGCCACTCGGCCATGTTTAATTATTGAAAACACTGAGCCATTCCTCAGCTAACAACCACAGGGCTGTTATTGCCATCAAGCCGCCCATCACGCCATTAAATAGTCGCAACTTCCAATTAATGCGCAGCGCATGACGCAATTGATCACCCATCACCGCCCAAACCGCCACGCAAGGGAGATTCAATAAAGCAAAGCCACCGACAATCAACAAAGTATGACTCAGTGTCGCGCCTTCCCTTGGGGTGAATAAGATGGCGACATTCATTGCCATCAGCCAGGCTTTTGGATTAATCGCTTGAAATAATGCCCCCTGAATGAACCCCATCGGCTGCTCCCTATCCCGAGCATTGGGGCTGCCAGAATTAAAAATCTTCCAGGATAACCACAGTAAATAACCGCCGCCCAATGTTACTAATGGCAAGCGAACAACCCCGACCCAACTGAGGATAAATGCCAATAGCGTGGTCATTAATGCGCATTGCAATGCACAACCAAAGGTAATCCCCAGCATCATCGGGAAAGTTCGGCGCAAACCAAAATTGACACCAGAGGCGGCCAATAGCAGGTTATTTGGGCCTGGGGTGATCGACATTACGGTGACGTAACTGATGAAAGCACTGTCCAACATGGGGGAGATCCTATTAATGTTATCAAGAGATTCGGCATGTACTCTAAATAATTCGAGTTGCAGGAAGGCGGCAAGTGAGTGAGTCCCGATGAGTTGACGTGAGTCAATGATTCGGGTGATTGAGCGCAGCCAACACACATGCAATTTGAAGTATGACGAGTATAAACATCAATCCGTGATGGCATCAGAAGCAGAAGTTATCTATTGTTATGGGTACAGTTTGCATAACACTGAACTGTACCCATCAATTCTCTAGAGAACTGTCACCATGTCCCTTGTTATGAATGAAATTCGCTACTTACAAGTGGCTGACAATTTGGCACAAGCCATTAAGAATGGCAGTCTCCTGGCGGGCAGCCGCTTACCCTCGGTGCGGGGCTACGCGCAGAGCCATCAGGTGAGTGTCAATACCGTGGTGGCTGCGTATCGCACATTGGAAGACCGTGGCCTGATTGAAGCCCGCCCGCAGTCAGGTTTTTATGTCTGTAGCCCGTCAACCGCCGTGGTGCCAACCGCTACAGTGGGGAAACCGGTGGATGAAGTGCTGGATTTGATTGATACCGTATTTGCTGCGCAACAAAATCCGCGTTTTACCAATATTTCGCTGGCCTGCCCGCAGACTGGCGATTTCTATCCCAGCACCAAGTTGGGGCGTATTATGGCTTCTTTATTACGCCGTCAGCCGCAGTTGATCAGTCAATATGCTTTGCCACCCGGCAGTCAGCGCCTACGCCAGCAAATTGCTCGCCGCGCTATGACGTTGGGAATGCTGGCCGATCCAGCAGAAATCACTATTACCCATGGGTGTATGGAGGCGCTGCAATTAGCGCTCCGGGTGACCACCAAGCCAGGGGATTGTGTCGGGCTGGAGTCGCCGACTTATTTCTATCTGATGCCATTATTGGCAAGCCTCGGGCTGAAAGCCGTGGAGATTCCGACTGATCCGCAGCAGGGACTTTCATTGGATGTGTTGGAGTTATTGCTTAAAGAAGGGCGGTTGAATGCACTGATTGCAATGCCGACGGTGCAAAACCCCATGGGGTATACCATGCCGCTCGCCGCGAAAAAAAGATTGGCGCAGCTGATGAACGATCATCAAGTGCCATTAATTGAAGATGGTTTATATGCCGAGATTCAATTTGGCTCGGCTTTATCTCCGGCAGTCAAAGCATTCGATCGTGACGGCTGGATACTGTTTTGCTCCAGCTTTACTAAAACGCTGGCACCGGATTTCCGTATTGGTTGGATTGATGGGGGTCGCTTCGCAGAAGCATTGCACAAGCTAAAAGCGGTATCGTCAATGGCGGAGCCGATGCTGCTGTCAGAAACCTTAGCACTGTTCCTTGAGTCTGGCGGCTATGACCACCATTTGCGCAGTTTGCGCCGCCGTTATGCGCAGCAGGTTCAGCAAGCTCAACAACTGATTACCCGCTCCTTTCCGCGAGGAACCACAGTGACACAGCCGGCTGGCGGGTTTGTCTTTTGGGTCGAATTTCCTAATAGCGTCGATACCGTCGCGCTGTTCCATCAATTGCTGCAAGAGCAGATTTGCCTGACGCCGGGGACGCTTTATTCACCCAGCGGCCGGTATCGCAATGCATTTCGCCTATCTTGCTGTTACCCATTCAATAGCCGCTATACCGGGGCGTTGGAGCGGTTGGGGGCGGTTGCATGTGAAATTAGCGGCTTACCCGCCGGAATGCAGTGGCAATCGGCACAGGAGGCTGCTGTCGAAAGGCCCGCATCCTGATACACTATCCATCTTGATGCACAATCAGTGCTATCCTATCTCCAACTTTAGCGAAATATCGTGCCCATCAGCGGCATGTACGGGCCAATACTATGAAAGAACATGCAGAAATCAAACGTCTAAGCGATATGCTGGATGCGCTGAACCACAAAGATCCGACTGTTATACAGCAGGGTAATGTGGAGTTAATTGCACAGCATATGAAGGAAAAAGAGAAACTGGCTGCTGAAATTCAGCGTTTGAAAGAAGTGCGGGTTAAAAACCTGAGTGCTGAAGCTCAGAAGCTGGCGCAACTGCCATTCAGCCGAGCGATTACCAAGAAAGAGCAAGCGGATATGGGCACTTTGAAGAAAGCGGTGCGCGGCATTGTGGTGGTTCACCCAATGACAGCATTAGGTCGCGAGATGGGCCTGAAAGAAGTGACTGGTTTCGCCAAAAAAGCATTCTGATTGCTATTTTCGATAGAGCCGGGGGTGTGGCATGGCCACCCCCGGTTTTTTTATATACACATTATCAATCAAAGAGTTCTGATCGTGTTCCTGTGCGGGTAAAGATAATCTGACTTATCTTACTACGGCTATTGAGTTTGCAGATGAGTAGAAAGTCTCCTCCGACATGACACTCTCGGAAGTTTCCCCAATCTCCTTTAAGCGGATGGTCTAACCATTCCGCCCTTAGCGGCGTGTCATTTACAATAAGCGGCAACATGGCATGTTTTGTTATTGAATAACCTCTCTTGGTAGACATCTTCCTGTCACCGCTGATTAAAATCCCCAATATTTCTTGGGCGAAGCGCATTAGCACGGTTTAATAAATAATCAGAAAGTTTCCCAATTATCCTGCTGATTGTTGCGGCTAGCTTCTGGGGCCGGGCGCGGTGTGGTTACGCGCGGGGCGCTAGTATTACTTTGAACAGCTTCAGTTTCAGCTTCGGACAGGCGGAATACCGCGACCGCTTGCGCCAGTAAGATGGCTTGTTCAGCCAGTGAATCAGCGGCGGCGGCGGACTCTTCCACTAACGCGGCGTTCTGTTGAGTGGTGCTGTCCATTTCGGAAATAGCCAGGCTGACTTGTGTGATACCCCGGCTTTGTTCATCAGAGGCTGAGGCGATCTCCGCCATGATATCGCGCACATGGGTGACTGAGCGGACGATATCCTCCATAGTTTGACCCGCATTTTGTACCAGTGAGGTACCGGCATTGACTTGAGATACCGACTCGCCAATCAACCCTTCAATTTCCTTCGCCGCCTGCGCACTACGCTGCGCCAGATTACGCACTTCACTGGCGACCACAGCAAAGCCCCGGCCTTGCTCACCGGCGCGCGCGGCTTCAACTGCGGCATTCAGCGCCAAGATATTGGTCTGGAAAGCAATACTGTTAATCACCGAGGTGATTTCAGAAATGCGTTTAGAGCTGCCAGAGATATCATTCATGGTACGCACCACATCATTAACTAGCTTGCCACCCTGTTGCGCGGTTTTTGATGCCTCGGCGGCCAGTTGATTAGCGTGGTGAGCGTTATCGGCATTCTGTTTAACCGTGGCATTCAATTGCTCCATACTGGCGGCAGTTTCTTCTACAGCGGCGGCCTGTTGCTCTGTTCGGGATGATAAATCAGTATTGCCAGCCGCAATCTCGCCGGAAGCATGAGACACCTGGCTGACGCCGATACGAATTTCATCAATCATGGCGCGCAGGTTTTCATTCATCCGGGCGACGGTATTCATCAGCAAGCCCAGTTCATCAGTACGGTTTGATGTTGTCTCTGCGGTTAAATCGCCGTTAGCAATGCGTTCAGCCATCGCCAACGTCGTGCGCAATGGCACGGTAATCTGGCGGGTCATGCGCCATGAAATCAGTAAGCCAAATAGCAAAGCGGCAATGACAGTAATGGCTAACTGCAATTGCGCATTATTGATTTCGTCATGGGTGCCTTGCAGTTCTTGGGTGAAAAGATGTGTCGCCAACTTATTCAATTCATTGGCATTATCTTCCATCACCTTACCCACGTCCAACTCTTGTTGATAAGCCGGTAAATAGGCCAGCACATTGTCTTTATAGGTGTTGAGACTGGAGATAACCGGGGCTAATAACTTTTGCTGGTCGGCGGATAACACCGGCATGAAAGCATTCGCCGCACTGTTGGCAATATTGATCGAGGTTATCAACGAAGATTCTGCCTCTTGGTTGCGCTCCAGCAATAAACCCCGCGCGTTATAGCGCACGGTCATTAATTTTTGGTTCATTTCTGCCAGTAGAATCCGGGTGTTGGTATCTGCGCCCTCACTGAGCAAGCTTTGTTGTAACTCATTGAGATTCTTTTGAGTTTCAGAGATATTCCAGCTTTTACGCACATCATCTTTATGGGCGACTGCATTCACAAAGTTGCTTTGTTGTTGCAGATATTCCTCTACCACATCGGCAATACTACTGATCGTTTTACGGTTACTTTCCGACCAAACAAGACCTTCACTTTGGGTGAGAAGATTTTTTATCTTATTGATATATTCAGAATTTTCTTCGATGTATTTCAGGTCATAAGTGCGTTCATATAACGCACGATTATATTTTGCCTGGTTGGCTTCATCATTAATTTTGTAACTCAAGTCGACTTTATAAGCATGTTCTTCAATGACGGAAAAATGATATGCAGTGGTACCAGCGATGATCCCAACTAACAACAACATCAGGAAAAAGCTTAATCCCAGCTTTTTACCGACTTTCACATTGTCAAAGTTACCAAAAACTTTGCTAAATCCTGCCATGTTCTGCTCCGTTATACGGTGTTTCTGATGCAAATCAATCAGTGTAGGTGAGTGGGGGGTCGGTCTAATTATTAGAGGATTTCGGGGAACTGGTGATAGGTGGGGCAGCCTTGGCAAGAGTGCTTTTCCCAAACGTAATACCCGTCATACTTCAAGTTGCATGTGCGTTGGCTGCTCTCACTCACCCGAATCACTTACTTGAGTAAGCTCATCGGGACTCATTCGCTTGCCGCCTTCCTGTAACTCGAATTATTTAGGGTTATAGTTCATGGACTTAATATCCATGAATACCAGTGACCTTCTTGTACATTCTATCGGCAGGAATCAAGCAAACTTTAACAATATAAATGCCAACAATAAGCAATAAAAATGCCAGCAAGAAGGCCTTGCTGGCATGGTTTTGGTTTTATACGCTGCGGGCTTGAAGCCGCAGCGTTGCTAGCTGAGAATTACTTAGCTTGAGCGAAACGCGCGGCGGCTTCGTCCCAGTTAACGACGTTCCAGAATGCTTTGATGTAGTCTGGGCGGCGGTTTTGGAATTTCAGGTAGTAAGCGTGTTCCCACACATCCAGGCCAATAATCGGGAAGCCAGATGCGCCAGAAACAGCTTCGCCCATCAGCGGACTGTCTTGGTTAGCAGTAGAAACAACCGCCAGTTTGCCATCATCTTTCAGAACCAGCCAAGCCCAACCTGAACCGAAACGCGTTGCCGCAGCTTGCTCAAATTTTTCTTTGAAGCTGTCAACGCTGCCGAAGTCGCGCTCGATAGCGGCTTTCAGGTCACCGGTCAGAGTGGTGCCCAGTTTCAGGCCTTTCCAGAAAAAGCTATGGTTAGCGTGGCCGCCGGCGTTATTACGCATAAAGGTGCGTTTTTCTGCCGGGACTTTGTCCAGATCTTTGATCAGGTCTTCAACGCTGAATTTAGCCAGCTCAGGGAAGCTCTCCAACACCGTGTTTGCATTATTAACATAGGTTTGGTGGTGTTTGGTGTGATGGATTTCCATCGTCTGCTTATCGAAATGGGGTTCTAAAGCATCGTAAGCATAAGGCAGGGATGGCAGTGAGTAACTCATAATCATCGTCTCCGTAGGTGTAGAGCGGCGCAAAAAAAGTAAGCACCGCGTAAGCATTCGGATCATTATAGTTAATTAAATGATATTGAAAATGATTATCAATGCCTTACTTATTGTACGGTCTTTCTATTCCTGAATCCGCTGCGGATGTGTATACACTGTTGCCCGGTCGGGTTTACTGAAACCAACCAAGGTGAGATTACAGCGCTCGGCGACTTCAACTGCTAAGGTTGTTGCAGCTGAAACAGCAAACAAAATCTCGGCCCCGCACATGGCGGCTTTCTGTACCATCTCATAGCTGGCGCGGCTGGAAACCAGCACCGCGCCTTGCTGCCACGGCTGTTTGGCTCGAATTCCAAGCAATTTATCCAGCGCGACATGGCGACCAACATCTTCACAGCCCCCTAGTAATTCGCCTTGAGGATTAATCCAAGCGGCGGCATGAGTACAGCCGGTCAGTTGGCCGACGGTTTGTACCTGTTTGAGCTGTGCGAGGGCGCGGTCGAGGTTGTTGAAATCAAAAGTTTGCGTGAATGGTAAGGGCGTGATTGGGCGGAAGATATCGTCCAGTTGCTCGATACCACAAACACCGCACCCAGTGCGGCCGGCCATCGCCCGGCGGCGTTCTTTTAAACCGGCAAAACGGCGGCTGGAGAGTTCAATGTTAACTTCTATGCCATTACAGCCAGGATTAACATCAATGGCGTAGATTTCCTGCGGCGCACTAATAATTCCCTCTGATAATGAAAACCCCAGCGCAAAAGCCTCTAAATCCTTGGGGGTGGCCATCATCACGACATGAGAAATGCCGTTGTACACCAGTGCTACCGGCACTTCCTCCGCTAACCAATCCAACTGTGGCTCGGCCATTTTATGGCGCTGTAGCACGTTAAGTTGTCGGGCGCCGCAAATTCCGGTGGAAAGGTCAATATCTGAAGGTTTGATCTGGCTCACTATGCAGCCCTGAAAGTTATAACCCATAATCACAATGTGGTAACATTCACATTAAGAATGGTATGGGTATGATTCAATTTCAATAGGAATGTATCCCATCCCGATAAAGGTGATATCGCGTTAGCGATTTTAGCGCTTCTGGTTTTGTTGAGGGAAGCGCGAACTGAATTTTAAATTCATACAATGTGACAATGAATGAAGGAGAGACCCATGCAGGTCAGCAGAAGGCAGTTCTTTAAGATCTGCGCTGGCGGTATGGCAGGAACCACGGTCGCGGCACTCGGCTTTACGCCGTCTGTGGCGCTGGCGGAAACGCGCAATTATAAGTTGCTGCGCGCCCGCGAAACGCGGAATACCTGCACATATTGCTCCGTCGGTTGCGGGCTTTTGATGTATAGCCTCGGCGATGGTGCTAAAAACGCCAAAGAGAGTATTTTCCACATTGAAGGGGACCCGGATCATCCGGTAAACCGTGGTGCACTGTGCCCTAAAGGTGCGGGGCTGGTGGATTTCATTCACAGCGAAAGCCGCTTGAAATACCCAGAGTATCGCGCGCCAGGTTCAGATAAATGGCAGCGAATCACTTGGAATGATGCATTTGATCGCATTGCCAAGCTGATGAAAGAAGACCGGGACGCTAATTTCATTAAGACCAACGACGCGGGTGTGACCGTCAACCGTTGGCTGAGTACCGGTATGTTGTGTGCTTCGGCATCCAGCAATGAAACGGGTTATTTGACCCAGAAATTTAGTCGCGCTCTCGGCATGCTTGCCGTAGACAACCAAGCACGTGTCTGACACGGACCAACGGTAGCAAGTCTTGCTCCAACATTTGGTCGCGGTGCGATGACCAACCACTGGGTTGATATCAAGAACGCAGACTTAATTATTGTCATGGGCGGTAATGCGGCAGAAGCGCATCCGGTGGGGTTCCGCTGGGCGATGGAAGCCAAAATCCACAACAATGCCAAGTTGCTGGTGATCGACCCGCGCTTTACACGTACTGCATCGGTGGCTGACTTCTATACGCCAATCCGCTCCGGTAGCGATATCGCGTTCCTGTCCGGCGTGTTGTTGTATCTGATGACCAACAACAAAATTAACCGCGAATACGTCGAGGCCTATACCAACGCCAGCTTGCTGGTGCGGGAAGACTATACTTTCGACGATGGTTTGTTCAGTGGTTATGACGCCGAAAATCGCAAATACGATAAAACCACCTGGAATTACCAGCTGGATGAAAACGGCTTTGCTAAACGTGATGTCACCTTGCAAGACCCGCGCTGTGTGTGGAACTTGCTAAAAGAACACGTCAGCCGTTACACGCCGGATGTGGTTTCCAACATTTGCGGCACACCAAAAGAAGATTTCTTGCAGGTTTGCGAATATCTCGCCGAAACCAGTGTGTCCAATAAAACCGCCACATTCCTGTACGCATTGGGCTGGACACAGCACTCAGTTGGCGCGCAGAACATTCGTACCATGGCGATGATCCAGTTGTTGCTCGGCAATATGGGCATGGCGGGGGGCGGGATTAACGCCTTGCGCGGTCACTCTAATATTCAGGGCTTAACTGACCTGGGTTTGCTGTCGCAAAGCTTACCGGGCTACCTGAACTTACCGTCAGAAAAACAGCTGGATATTGACACTTACCTGAAGGCCAACACGCCGAAAACTCTGTTGCCAGGCCAGGTTAACTACTGGAGCAATTACCCGAAATTCTTCGTCAGCTTGATGAAAAGTTTCTACGGTGACAATGCCCAGAAAGAAAATGGCTGGGGCTACGACTGGTTGCCGAAGTGGGATAAAGGCTACGACGTATTGCAGTATTTCGAGATGATGTCGCAGGGCAAAGTGAATGGCTATATTTGCCAGGGCTTTAACCCGGTTGCTTCATTCCCGAACAAAAACAAAGTGGTAGCGTCACTGTCGAAACTGAAGTTCCTGATAACTATTGACCCGCTCAATACGGAAACCTCGAATTTCTGGCAAAACCACGGCGAATTTAACGATGTCGACCCATCGAAAATTCAAACCGAGGTATTCCGCTTGCCATCCAGTTGTTTTGCTGAAGAAAACGGTTCCATCGTTAACTCCAGCCGCTGGCTGCAATGGCACTGGAAAGGTGCGGATTCACCGGGCGAAGCATTGAACGACGGTGCTATTTTGGCCGGTATCTTTAGCCGTCTACGCGATATGTACCGCCGGGAAGGTGGTGCGGTGCCAGAACAAGTGCTCAATATGACTTGGGATTACCTGACGCCAGATAATCCAGAGCCAGAAGAAGTGGCAATGGA
Organism: Yersinia rochesterensis; assembly: GCF_003600645.1. NCBI lineage: Bacteria > Pseudomonadati > Pseudomonadota > Gammaproteobacteria > Enterobacterales > Yersiniaceae > Yersinia > Yersinia rochesterensis. The sequence goes on along the minus strand of NZ_CP032482.1, from coordinate 4,346,294 downwards.
AAGCAATGGGCGAGCGCTGGCGGATCTCACCGATGCAGACGGCAAAGTGTTGGTCAAAAAAGGCGAGCAGCTTAGTACCTTTGCTCACTTGCGCGATGACGGCACCACCGCCAGTGGTTGTTGGATTTTTGCCGGTAGTTGGACACCGGCGGGCAACCAGATGGCACGGCGCGATAATGCTGATCCATCCGGTTTGGGCAATACCTTGGGCTGGGCATGGGCATGGCCGCTCAACCGCCGCATTCTTTACAACCGCGCGTCTGCTGACCCACAGGGTAAACCTTGGGATCCGAAACGCCAGTTGTTGGAGTGGGATGGGGCCAAATGGGGGGGCGTGGATATTCCTGATTACAGCGCCGCCGCACCGGGCAGTGATGTCGGGCCATTTATCATGCAGCCAGAGGGCATGGGTCGCCTGTTTGCCATCGACAAAATGGCGGAAGGGCCATTCCCGGAACATTATGAGCCGTTCGAAACGCCGCTGGGCACCAACCCACTGCATCCGAATGTGATATCCAACCCAGCCGCGCGCGTCTTTAAAGACGATTTGGCTGCTATGGGTTCTCATGAGCAGTTCCCGTATGTCGGCACCACTTATCGTCTGACCGAGCATTTCCACTACTGGACTAAGCATGCGTTGCTCAATGCTATCGCGCAGCCGGAACAGTTTATCGAGATTGGCGAAAAACTGGCGGCGAAAAAAGGCATTAAGCAGGGCGATACCGTGAAAGTCAGTTCCAACCGGGGTTATATCAAAGCCAAGGCGGTAGTGACCAAACGTATTCGTACGCTGAATGTTCATGGGCAAGAAGTTGACACTATTGGTATCCCGATCCACTGGGGCTATGAAGGGGTAGCGAAAAAAGGCTTTATTGCCAACACCCTGACACCCTTTGTCGGTGATGCTAATACACAAACGCCAGAGTTCAAGGCGTTCCTGGTCAACGTGGAAAAGGTGTAACGGAGATAATCTATGTCACTGCAAACTCAAGACATTATCCGGCGCTCCGGCACCAACTCCCTTACGCCGCCGCCGCAAGCTCGTAACCACCAGGAAGAGGTTGCCAAGCTTATCGACGTCACCACCTGTATTGGCTGCAAAGCCTGTCAGGTGGCGTGTTCGGAATGGAACGATATCCGTGATGAAGTGGGCCATAACGTCGGGGTGTACGATAACCCCGCCGATTTGACCGCTAAATCCTGGACGGTGATGCGCTTCTCTGAAGTTGAAGACGAAGATAGCGGCAAGCTGGAGTGGCTCATCCGCAAGGATGGCTGCATGCATTGTGCTGATCCGGGCTGCTTGAAAGCCTGTCCATCAGAGGGTGCAATTATTCAGTATGCGAATGGCATCGTCGATTTCCAATCAGAGCACTGTATCGGCTGCGGCTACTGTATCGCCGGTTGCCCATTTGACGTGCCGCGCATGAATAAAGACGACAATCGGGTGTACAAATGTACTCTGTGCGTCGATCGTGTCGGAGTTGGTCAAGAACCTGCTTGTGTGAAAACTTGCCCGACTGGGGCTATTCACTTTGGTACCAAAGAAGCAATGAAAGAAGTGGCCGCGGGCCGAGTGAGCGAGTTGAAAACGCGTGGCTTTGATAACGCCGGGTTATATGACCCCGCGGGTGTTGGGGGCACCCACGTGATGTATGTTCTGCATCATGCAGATAAACCTCAGCTTTATCATGGCTTGCCGGAGAACCCGACTATCAGCCCGACCATCACTTTCTGGAAAGGCATCTGGAAACCGCTGGCGGCGATCGGCTTTGCTGCGACCTTTGCTGCCAGTATCTTCCATTACGTGGGCGTCGGCCCGAACCGGGTTGAGGAAGAAGAGGACGAAGACGATAAATCAGATTCCACACCTTCCGATACGGCATCCAAGGCTCCTGAGCCAACCACCGCTGAACACTCAGACGACGGGGAGACGCGGAAATGAAAAAAGAAAAGCGGATCCAGCGCTACAGTGCGCCGGAGCGAATCAACCACTGGATAGTGGCCTTTTGTTTTATGCTGGCCGCCATCAGTGGTCTGGGGTTCTTCTTCCCGTCATTTAACTGGCTGATGAATATTTTTGGTTCGCCGCAGTTGGCACGCATCCTTCACCCCTTCGCGGGGGTGATTATGTTCGCCGCCTTCCTGATCATGTTTTTCCGTTACTGGAAACATAACTTGATCAACAAGGAAGACCTCGAGTGGGCTAAAAATATCCATAAAATCGCCATGAATGAGGAAGTGGGTGACACGGGGCGCTATAATTTTGGTCAGAAATGCGTATTCTGGGCTGCTATTATCAGCCTGGTGTTATTGCTGGCCAGTGGCGTAGTGATTTGGCGGCCTTACTTTGCGCCTTCTTTCCCGATCCCGCTGATTCGTTTGGCTCTGCTGGTGCATTCGCTGGCGGCGGTAGGATTGATTATCGTTATAATGGTGCATATTTATGCCGCCCTGTGGGTGAAAGGCACGATTACCGCGATGGTGGAAGGTTGGGTACCGGCAGCATGGGCTAAAAAGCACCATCCGCGTTGGTATCGTGAAGTTAACGCCAAACGGCAGCTTCGGAACAAACAGGAAGAGAAACCCTGATGAGTATTCGCATTGTCCCTAAAGATCAATTAGGAAAACAGAGCGAAAAAGGTACGACGGCGGGGAATATCCCGCCGTTACTTTTCGCGAATTTAAAAAGCCTGTACACCCGGCGCACCGAACGTTTGCAGCAGCTAGCGCTGGATAATCCGCTGGCTGACTATCTGGATTTTGCGGCTAAAATTACGCAAGCGCAGCAAAATGCGCTGCATGACCACCCGCTGGTATTGGACATGCAGGCTGAGTTGGCGCAATCCGCAGCCAGTGGTAAACCGCCGCTGGATTTAAGCGTTTTTCCCCGCACTGACCACTGGCGCAAGCTCTTGTCAGCGCTGATTGCTGAACTGCGCCCTGATGCGCCCGACCATATTGCGGCGGTGCTGGATAATCTGGATAAGGCGTCGGTACATGAGCTGGAGCTGGACGCCGATGCGCTGTTAAACCGCGAATTTGCCAATGTTGGTAGCGAAAAAGCGCCCTTTATCTGGGCGGCGCTATCCTTGTATTGGGCGCAAATGGCCAGCCAAATCCCCGGTAAAGCCCGAGCTGAATATGGTGAACACCGCCAATTCTGCCCGGTGTGCGGCAGTATTCCTGTCTCCAGTGTGGTACACATTGGCACCCACAGCGGCTTGCGTTATTTGCACTGCAATTTGTGTGAAAGCGAGTGGCATGTGGTGCGGATTAAATGCAGTAATTGCGAGCAAACGCGTGATTTGAACTACTGGTCGCTAGACAGTGAATTGGCCGCCGTGAAAGCAGAAAGTTGTGGCGATTGTGGCACTTACCTGAAAATCTTATATCAGGAAAAAGACCCGATGGTCGAAGCGGTGGCGGACGATTTAGCCTCGCTGATCCTCGATGCAAAAATGGAAGGCGAAGGTTTTGCTCGCAGCAGTATTAATCCCTTTATTTTTCCAAGTGAGTAACTTTTTCCGAGTGAATAGGTTTTCTGGGGAATAAGTATCCCGGGGAGTCAGCTTCCCGGTGAGTCATATATAATATTGGTTACAGTATCATTTAATAACCCCGCTGAGTGACTATGAGCGCAGAATCCCATCATCTTTACAGCCAGTTACCCGCCATAGACAGCTTGTTGCGGTCGCCAGAAATGGCCCCTTTACTTGATGAATATGGCGCAGCTCTGTTAACTGAAACCCTGCGTTTGATGCAGGCCGAGGCCCGTGAATATATTGGTCAATTCCATACATTGGCTGATTGGTGCGCAGACTGGCCAGCGGCTTTACGTCAGCGATTAAACCAACGTCAACCCGCATTGAAACCCGTTTTTAACCTCTCCGGCACGGTTTTACACACTAATTTAGGACGAGCCGCTTTAGCGGAATCCGCTATTGCTGCGGTGACTGACGCCATGCGTGGCGCGGTAACTCTCGAATATTCCCTGAGTGGTGCCGGTCGCGGCCATCGTGATCGCGCGGTGGCCGATTTACTCTGCGAACTGACCGGGGCGGAAGATGCTTGCATCGTCAATAATAATGCCGCCGCAGTATTTTTGCTGCTGACGGTCATGGCGGCCGGGAAGCAGGTGGTGGTTTCTCGTGGCGAGTTGGTCGAAATTGGCGGTGCTTTTCGCATTCCGGATGTGATGCGTCAGGCCGGTTGTGACCTGGTTGAAGTCGGCACTACCAACCGCACCCATCTGAAAGATTACCGCCAGGCCATTAATGAACACACTGGCCTGCTGATGAAAGTGCACACCAGCAATTACAGTATTGAGGGTTTTACGGCCTCGGTGGCGGAGCAACAATTGGCAGCTTTGGGGCATGAATTTGCGATTCCGACCGCAACAGATCTGGGCAGCGGTTCGCTGGTGGATATGATCCGCTACGGCTTACCGGCTGAGCCGATGCCACAGCAGTTGATTGCGGCGGGTGTCGATTTAGTGACTTTCTCGGGGGATAAACTGCTTGGCGGCCCACAGGCGGGGATCATTCTCGGTAAAAAACAGTGGATTGAACAATTACAGCAGCATCCGCTCAAGCGGGTATTACGAGCCGATAAAATGACATTAGCCGCGCTAGACGCCACTTTGCGCCTCTATCAGCAGCCCGACCGCTTGAGTGAGTTGTTACCGACCCTGCGGCGACTGACTCGTCCGGCGCAGGATATTGCCGAGAGCGCCCAGCGGGTGTTGGCGGCACTCAATGGCAGCTATGGTGTCGATTTTACATTGGCTGTTGAGCCATGCTGGTCGCAAATTGGCAGTGGTTCATTACCGGTAGGCCGGTTACCCAGTTGGGCGGTAACATTTACGCCTAAAAATGGCAGCGGCAGTGCGCTGGAGGCATTGACGGCACGCTGGCGTAGCTTGGCTAAACCCATTATTGGCCGCGTGGCTGATGGGCGTTTATGGTTGGATTTGCGCTGTCTGGAGGATGAAACGGCGTTGCTCAGGGAGTTGGCACCATGATTATTGCAACCGCGGGACATGTTGACCACGGTAAAACCACGCTTTTACAGGCGATTACCGGGGTCAATGCTGACCGCTTGCCGGAAGAAAAGCAGCGCGGAATGACCATTGACTTGGGCTATGCCTATTGGCCACAACCGGATGACAGCATCATTGGGTTTATTGATATCCCCGGACATGAGAAATTTCTTGCCAATATGTTGGCTGGCGTGGGCGGCATTGATCAAGCTTTGCTGGTGGTGGCGTGTGATGATGGCGTAATGGCGCAAACTCGCGAGCATCTGGCGATTTTACGGCTGACGGGCCACCCGACATTGACGGTCGCGCTGACTAAAGCTGACCGAGCATCTGGCGAGCGGATTGAGCAAGTCCGCCAGCAAGTGATGGCTGAACTGTCAGCTCAAGGCTGGCCAGCAGAGCAAGTCACTCTGTTTGTCACGGCAGCGACAGCCGATTGCGGTATCAGCGAATTGCGCGAGCATCTGGCGCAATGTCATCAGCAAGATGAAAATAATAGCCGGCTACAGCGGCGTTTTAGGCTGGCGATTGACCGCGCATTCAGTGTGAAAGGTGCCGGTTTAGTGGTCACGGGGACGGCGCTGGCGGGCAAAGTGGCGGTGGGCGATACTCTATGGCTCACTGGCAGCGATTGTCCGGTGCGGGTGCGGGGCATCCATGCTCAAAACCAAGATACGCAACAGGCGCAAGTGGGGCAGCGCATTGCGCTGAATATCACCGGCGATATTAGCAAACAACAAATCAATCGCGGCGACTGGCTATTAGGGCAACAGCCACCAGAATCCGTTGATCGGGTTTTGGTTATTGTCGATGCCGATGAACCGATACAGCATTGGCAACCGCTGCATTTGCATCATGCTGCCAGCCATATTACCGGGCGCTTTTCACTGCTGAGCAGCTCTCAGCCGGAGGGCAATAAATCCCAATCGATACTGGCCGAGATATTGCTGGATACCCCCCTATGGCTGGCTGAGAATGACCGGCTAATCCTGCGGGATATTGCCGCGAAAAAGACCTTGGGTGCCGCGCGGGTTCTCCACCTGGCGGTGCCAAAACGAGGTAAGCGGCAACCGGCATTTTTGGCGTGGTTAACCGCGTTAGCGCAAGCGAAGTCAGACAGTGAAGTGCTGGAGCTGCATTTGGCGCAAGGGCCGCTCTCTGTGGGTAAGTTCAGTTGGGCGCGCCAGCTTAGCAGCCATGATATGGCCGCATTATTGGCAGATACTGACTGCGTTATTGCCGGTGATATTGCATTGTCTAGCCCTCATGCCCAACAAGCGCAACAAACCTTATTGCATGTTTTATGCCTTTATCATCAGCAACATAATGATCAGTTAGGGTTAGGTCGGGCGCGTTTGCGGCGCATGGCATTGCCGACACTGGATGAAAATTTAGTGTTTCGTTTGATTGATAATTTGCTAAAACAGGGCGCGCTAAAGAATACTCGCGGTTGGCTGCACCTGCCCGAACATGGATTAGGATTTACTGCGCAAGAACAAGCACGATGGCAGCAAGTTTCCCACTATTTTGTTGATTTACCATGGTGGGTACGTGATTTAGCCGCAGAGTTGGCAATGGATGAAGGCGAAATGCGCAACTTATTACGCAAGGCCGCGCAGCTGGGCTACATCACGGCAATTGTTCCCGACCGCTATTATCTGAGCCAGCGTATTGAGCAGTTTGCTGATTTAATTCGTGAGCTGGATGCCAGCCAAGGCAGTACCAGTGCAGCAGATTTTCGCGATAGACTGGGTATCGGTCGCAAATTGGCGATTCAAATTCTTGAATTCTTTGACCGCAGTGGCTTCACCCGCCGCCGGGGCAATGACCATTTCCTGCGCGACAGCGGGCTGTTTTCTTCTGGGAATTGACTCTCTCATTTATCTAACATCTCTTAACATGAGCTATGGTTAAAATACATCACAAAGAATGTAATTGAGCTGATATGAGAACATTGACAGAGATTGCAGAGGAAATAAAAGGTATCCGTCAGCAGCAGAAACTCAAACAATCTGATATGCGGCTGGTTAATGGCATGACGCAACAACAGGTTTCTAAGTTTGAAAAAGGCGGAGATATCAATCTTTCCACTCTGCTGCGTATTCTGGATGGTTTTAATTTGGAAATGGTCTTCGTGACGCGTGAACAAGCTCGGGAATTGCGCCAAGGGCTGAACTCGATAAGCATGGCAGAGATTGAAAAGAACGGCGAGCATAGCAACCCATAGCAGCAGAAATATAAACATCTGGAGGATTAATTGATGCGCCAACAGGTTGAGAGAGTTGAAGGGCTGGCACTGTTTCTGGGAGAGGTTCGCATCGGGGTGTCGGTTCACTATACCCGATATTAAATTGGTATCCAGAGAGCAGATTGATTATTTACCTGACATCCAATTACCGCCGGGTGAGCATATTTATCTGATCCGACGTTTTGATCGCACAGTGCAGGGGCGAGTACATACTGAAGACTTTGCACAAATATTTAATGTGTACCCCGACAAAAAATACCAAGGTAATAATTATGAACAAATTGCTGGTATTTTGCATGACAACGGCGGTGGATTAGCTGATATTCAACGAATGGCCTGCCGATTGTTGGCTAACATCATGTTGGCTAATGGTGATGCTCATCTTAAAAATTGGACCGTCATCTACCCTGATGGTCGCCACGCAACACTCTCTCCAGCCTATGATATTGTTTTTACTAAAGCCTATATTCCGCATGAGTCTGAGTTGGCGTTGAATATGGCGAGAGAAAAACGCTGGTATTCAATGAGTTTGGCGACGTTCAAAATATGGAGTGAACGCATCGGAGTATCCTATCCTGCGATAAAAAACCATCTGGAAGACGCGGTACAAACAGCCCGTCGCGACTGGCCTGATATGTTGGCTACATTACCGATGAATGAAGAACATAAGATTATGTTACGTGCACATTGGTCGCAGTTACACACTGATTTCGACTATAAACATGTTGGGGAGTTTATTCCCCAACACAAAATAGACTACTCCGCGACCACTGTATCCGGCTGACGGCGGATAAAAATCATCACCAAGCCCAGCCATAGCAGGCCACTGATGAGATTGAACAGATTAAATATTCCACTGTTGCCCCACAAATAGGCCACTTTGGCGAACTCAATTCCCAAGGTGAAGACCATCATACAGATCATCCCCATGGCAGCCGACACCGTGCCTTTACTGATATCGCTGGAGAATAGGGTTAGGCGCACCAAACCGGCGTTTGCCAGGCCGATACCAAAAGCATAAAGACTCAATCCCGCCGTCATCCACAAATAAGCATGGGATGAATAGAGGGTAGAGCCGGCGGCAATCATTAGGCCAATAATCATCGGGCCTGCGCCATAGCGGATAAGCTGTGGAATTGAGGTTTTGCCGCTCAGTCTCGCCAGTGCCAGGTTACCGATAATCAGTGCGCCGAAAATGGGCACCTGCAAAACGCCATATTCCACAGTAGATAATTTTTCACCACTGATCAGAATCACTGGCGATTGTGCAATCCATGCCAGCAGGGGCAAACTGGCAAAACCCAATGCCAGGGATCCGCACAGAAAACGGCGGTTGGCGAGCACTTGCTTATAATCGTGCCACATCGCCCCTACTGACAGTTTCTCCCCTTTGCGCGAGGCGGTTTCTGGCATTGCGCGCCACAATCCGGCAAATGAAATGGCACCCAGCACTGCGAATATCACAAACATGGATTGCCACGGGGCGACATGTATCAAGGCGGCACCGGCCAAGGGGCCGAGCAGCGGAGCAATTAACGCCACATTTGCCATCAGCGCGGTGATTTTAATACAGACCGCTTCTTCAAATGACTCCTGAATAGTGGCGTAGCCGACAGCGCCGATAAAGCACAAGCCGATCCCTTGCAGGAAGCGCATGGCGATAAACTGTTCAATTGACGTGACCAATAATATGGCAAGGCACGTCACCACAAAGAATGCGACGCCAACCAGCATCACCGGGCGACGTCCACGGCGATCCGATAATGGCCCCAGCAACCATTGCAGAAACATCCCGCCAGCCAGATAAGCGGTCATGGAGGTCGGAACCCACTCAATGCTGGCATTAAAATCGGCAACCACCGCCAGCATACCGGGCTGAATCATATCGTTGGCGATATAGGTGGTAAATTCGAATAATACCAAACACAGGGGAAATAAAAGCGCCCGTCGACCTAAACGCGTCGCGGGTGAAAATGAAGTTTGCATAAGTTAAGCTATTAATAATAAACATAAAAAATGGAGGCACTCAGATAAAGTATAGCATCTGAGTGTATTAGGGCGGTTATTTTGCCGTCAATATAACGTTTTAGCAACAATAACCCTTTGTAGATTTTGGGTAATGCCTTTGTCCTTGACGCAGTTTCATTTACTTTGGGTATAAGTTGAATTTACGTTATTGTTTGCAACCTGATTATTGATGCCCTAAATAACTAGGCGCTTCTAAGTATAAAAATAGGTGATTGAGAGTATGCATGACCAATAAGATAGGGTGGATTGATAACTTGCGGGCCGTCGCCTGCATTATGGTGGTCATGATCCATGCCACGACTTATTACGTCACCAGTGGTGCGCAGGTGGGAGAAATGAATTGGGACATTGCCAATCTGCTGAATTCGGCCTCCCGAGCTTGTGTGCCTTTGTTCTTTATGATCTCCGGTTATCTATTTTTTGGTGAAAAAAGCGCACAGAAAAAGCATTTTACCCGCATTGGGCTGTGTTTATTGTTCTACAGTTTGATTGCACTGATTTATATTTCGACGCTGACTCCCATCAATGGTTGGGCGGCGCTGAACAATATCCTGCAAAAACCGGTGTTTTATCATTTATGGTTTTTCTACGCCATTATCGTGGTTTACCTGGTTTCACCGCTGATTAATGTTAAACCGGTATCAGGCCGCTATCTGGCGGTGGTCATTCTGTTGCTAGCGGTGGTGGCTAACCCGCAGACCAGCCAATACACCTTTGACCACTTCCATTTATTGCCAATCAATCTCTATATCTACGGCGATACCTTCTATTACTTGTTGTATGCGTTGCTGGGGCGGGCCATTGGCATGCTTGATACGCGGGGACGGGCCATCAGTTGGGGCGCTGCATTGTTGTTTATTATGAGCGTGATATTTATTGCTGTCTCAACGGAGAAACAGACGCGAATCAATGGCAGCTTTGCGGATACATTCTATATGTACTGCGGCCCGTTAGTTTTTGTTGCGGCGGTATCACTGCTGGTATGGTTTAAAAATTGTCTGAATCAGCCCATTGCCTGGTTGAGTTGGCTTGCCGGGCATTCGCTAGCGATTTACGGTTTCCATGCGCTTATTATTCATTTTATCCGCACCCATCATTATGATTTTACTGGCTATCCGGTGTTGGATATTTTCTATGTCTTCGCGTTAGCGCTGGCGCTGAGTACCTTACTATCCATGGGATTACAGCGCATTGACCGGCGGCGATTAGTCAGTTAGCTGTGGCCTGCCCGCGCTGTTGTGCGCGTCGAAGCTGGCGAGTGGAGGAGAAACCCGCCGCCAGTGCCGCTTTCTCCAGATTAAACCCCTCTTGCAGGCGGACTTCAGCCACGGCGACCCGTAGTTGCTCGTGAAACTCTCGCACACTGATCCCGACATGTTCGCGGAATAACCGGGTTAAATGACGGCTGCTGACATGGGCTTTCTGCGCGACCTGAAGCAGCGACCACTCCGCTTGGGGGGCTGCGGACATCACATCCTGCGCTCGATGTACCGCCGGATGGAGATGGTTGCGGTAACGTAACCACGGCGACAGTTGGGGGTCATCACCGGAACGGCGGAAATAAACCACCATCTCACGGGCCACTTCCAGCGCGGTTTGCGGGCTGCAATAGCGGCTAATCAGATGCAACGAGAGATCAATGCCGGCGGTAATCCCTGCGCTGGTGTAGACCCCGCGATCTTCCACAAAAATACGATTTTCTTTGGTTTGGGCCGCCGGAGCCTGTTGGCGCAGCCGTTCAAGCACATGGTGATGAGTCGTGCACTGGTAGCCATCCAGTAGCCCGGCTTGGGCGGCTAACAACGCCCCAGAACAGACACAAACCAGCGTCGTCTTTTGCTGTGTAATGGCGGCTTTTTGCTGTTGTAGCCAGTGGCGAGCTATTGCTGCAGTTTCGGTCGCAAAATAGTGGTGCGAATCGCTCACACCCGGCACCACCAGTAAACTGCCTTCCGGTAAGCTGTCTGGCAGTGGCTGCAACTGGCCCAACATCATCTCCGTGGAGGACATCACTTCTGGTAACGGGCTGATATAAAACAACTTAAATGCCCCCGCCAGCCGTAGTGTTTCAGCGGGGCCGGTTAAATCCAGCGATAACACGCCGGGCAGCAAGAGAAAATAGACATTTCGTTGCATTATTAATCTACAGTTACCGATTGATTTATCCCCTTTTGGCGATAGGGGATATCAGGTGCTTTGGTTGAATATCATTTATTGCATGATTCATCCAGGGCATGCAATGTTTCTGCTACGGTACGAACCGCGGCAAACCGGTCGATGAGCACGGTTTCGGTGCGTAATTTTAATTCAGCACTACTCAAGACAATGCCATTAGGCTGAGTCATAGGGAATGTCAATGTGGCATCCGTGACAAAAGTGACTTGATAACCCAAATCTGACGCCACGCGCGCTGTGGTTTCACAACATTGTTCAGTGCGCATGCCAGCAATAATCAGGTGATTTATTTGCCGCTCTTTAAGCCATTGATCCAGCCCTGAGTCGGTCAGTGCATTATGCACCCGTTTATGCACGGTGACATCCGCTTGATGGGATACCAGCGACATGGGCTTCACATAGCCAGAAGCCAATGAAAACGGGCCATCAGGAGCAACATGGAAGACATCCACTAGTGCAATGTCCCGCTGTTTACAGCCCGCAATCAGTTGGTTCAGCGCTATAGAGAAAGCGGGTAAGTCTTCTTGCTGCCAAAAAGATTTATGTTCGAAAGATTGTTGAACATCAATGATCAGTAATGCGCTGTTAGTCATTTCCGGCCCTCCACCATATGGGTATGGCTCCATTATTAGTGGGTTTTAGGCTGAACGGAATGCCAAATCCGGCCATCATAGGGGATAAAAGGGACCAGATTTCACTTCCGCTCCAGTAGATTAAAAAGTTAATAAGAAAAATATTCATTAAAATAGTTTATTGGCCGAAAACACTGATTAAGGAAAAACGTTATTCACGGCAAGACGATATACATTGGAATGGAATAAACCATGAAAGACCTTAATAACGCGATGTTGATAAAGAAAAGCTATCAGTTAAATAACGTCCTGATGGGAATAGCGCTTTTGCTTGGCACGGGAGTGAGTCAGGCGGCAATCAATCTGGATAGAACGCGGATTATTTTCAATAGTGCGGACACATCAGCCAGCATTGTTTTGCAAAATAAAAGCGAGAAATCGCCTTATTTGGCGCAAGCTTGGTTAGAAAATACAGCCGGACAAAAAGTGGAAAGCCCATTATCTGTGTTGCCCCCGATACAGCGGATTGATGCGGGTCAAAAAACCTTAGTACGCATTATCTCGCTACCGGATGTGGAACAGTTAGCCACTGACCGTGAAACTTTGTTCTATTTTAATGTACGGGAAATACCGACGAAGAGTGAAGTAACTGATGCGGTACAAATAGCAATCCAAAGCAAAATAAAATTATTTTATCGGCCAGCGGCGATTAAAGCGGATAATAAGAGTGTCTGGCAGGAGAAATTGCAGTTCAGCCAGCAAAGAGAAATTCTTAAAATTCATAATCCTACGCCGTATTACGTCACGCTAGGGCATTTAAATCAGGATAATCGCGGTAATTTCCCCGGTTTTGACAGTGTCATGATTGCGCCATTTAACACTGAGTCCATCAAGACTCCCGGATATAGTGGCGACCATTATAGCATCGGCTATATAGATGATTTTGGTCAGATGATCATTCGTCATGTTAACTGCTCGATAGGTCATTGCCAGATTCAGGCTGTGGAAAAGAAATAATTCTCTCCACAACCTGTGGTGCCTTATAGCCTGCACTTTAGCTTATTCACACAATTTAGCTTATTGACATAATGGCAGTAATTGCTGATAAAGCTTTTTAAAGATGACGCGACGAGCAGCATAATTCTGATGGCGCAGTGCATCTGGAAAATGTGTTTGCTCCAGTGGCAGTGCAGGCAATAAATCAGCTAATGGAATATCCGGATTGAGAGCAATTTGGGCTAATCGGGCGGCACCTAAAGCAGGGCCGACATCACCTCCAGTTCGATACTCCAACGTTTGGCCGCTAATATCTGCTAGCATTTGACGCCAATAAGGGCTTCGTGCTCCGCCACCAATTAATGTGACCGATTTGGGCTGTAATCCACTGGCATGCAGGGCATCCATTCCGTCGGCTAAAGCAAATCCTACTCCTTCCAATACCGCACGGGCTAAATCTGCCCGGCGATGTTCATGGGTAAAGCCCCAGAAAGCCCCTTTAGCATTTGGGTTGTTATGGGGAGTTCGTTCGCCGGAAAGATAGGGCAGGAACCACACTGGCGTGGCGGCTTGCGGCGTATTTTCCACTTCATCAATCAGCGCAGGGACACTCTCGGCCCCAGTGAGTTGGCAAGCCCAATCAAGACATGATGCAGCGCTCAACATTACTGACATCAAGTGCCAAGTGTTCGGCAAAGCATGGCAAAAGCTGTGCACGGCGCTGGCAGGGTTACTCAAAAAACCCTCACTGACCGCAAAATAGACGCCAGATGTGCCCAGCGACAACATCGCCTGCCCGGTTTGATACAAGCCCACCCCGATTGCTCCGGCAGCATTATCACCTCCGCCAGCAACCACCGGAACCGGGTTAATGCCCCAGCGGCGCGCAATATCGGCACTGACATGGCCGGTAATTTGGCTACCTTCGAAGAGGGCGGGCATGTGCCGGCGATTTAGGCCGCAGGCCGCCAGCATTTCATCGCTCCAGTCGCGTTTTGCTACATCGAGCCACATTGTTCCGGCGGCATCGGACATATCACTGGCAAAATCACCACTGATCAGAAAACGTAAATAATCTTTGGGTAAGAGCACCTTATCAATGCAATTAAAAATATCTGGCTCATATTCTGCCAGCCATTTTAGCTTCGGTGCGGTAAAGCCCGGCATCATCAGATTACCGGTAATCTGGCGGGATTCTGGTACTGATTTTTCCAGTGCTTGGCACTGGGCAAAACTGCGGCCATCATTCCATAAAATAGCCGGACGCAGCACCCGATGCTGTTTATCCAGCAAGGTTGCGCCGTGCATTTGGCCGGTCAGCCCGAGGGCTTTTACCTGTTTTAAATCATGGTCTGCGGCTAAGGATTGCATAGCTTGATCAGTGGCTTGCCACCAATCGGCGGGGTTTTGCTCAGACCATAAAGGATGTGGGCGGGAAACGGATAATGCAGCACCTTGGCTGGCAATAACTTGCCCGTTTTCGGCCAGGAGAATGGCTTTAACGCCGGAGGTGCCTAGATCGATGCCAAGGTACATATGTGTTCCTCATATTAATAGGCTATTTTACTTGCCATTTTGAACCTGAGCAGTGCTCGAAATCCTCACGTACTGCGTGTACGCTCCGGTTTCTGTGCGCTGGTCAGGTCCAAACTGCTGGCACCAATAACGCCTATCAGCTATTTTTCAACAAAATCTCATCTATTCGATGCAGACATCAGATAAATAAAACTATCAGCCGAAGATATAGCGGTTAACCAGATTTTCCAGTTGCTCTTGATGCCCACTGTGGTGCTGTGGGTTCAGATTATGTTGACCGGCATAGCGCGCCAAATCTTCCAGCGACAGTTTGCCTTTCAAAATTTGCTGGCCCAACTCTGTATTCCAACCGGCATAACGTTTCGCAACTTGCTGATCTAACTGACCATCTTCAATCATTTTCGCTGCAATTTTCAAGGCTAATGCCATGGTGTCCATCGCCCCGATATGACCATAGAACAGGTCGTATTTATCGGTGCTTTGGCGGCGTACTTTGGCATCAAAATTCAACCCGCCGGTAGTGAACCCTCCAGCTTTAAGGATTTCAAACATCACCAGTGCATTTTCTTCCACACTGTTTGGGAACTGGTCTGTATCCCAACCCAATTGCGGGTCGCCACGGTTGGCATCCACAGAGCCGAAAATACCTAATGCAATCGCGCTGGCAATCTCATGATGGAAAGAGTGCCCGGCCAAAGTGGCATGGTTGGCTTCAATATTAACTTTGATCTCTTTTTCCAGCCCAAACTGCTTAAGGAAACCATAAACAGTAGCAACATCATAATCATACTGATGCTTGGTCGGTTCTTGTGGCTTTGGCTCAATTAACAAGGTGCCCTGGAAGCCGGTTTTATGTTTATGTTCGACCACCATTTGCATAAAGCGGCCAATTTGCTCACGTTCTTGCCGTAAATCGGTATTTAACAGCGTTTCATAACCTTCACGGCCGCCCCACAATACATAGTTTTCACCGCCGAGCTTTTGGGTGGCATTCATGGCGGTAAAGACTTGGGTCGCAGCCCAGCTAAAAACTTCTGGATCTGGATTGGTCGCGGCCCCAGCACCGTAGCGCGGGTGAGTGAAGCAGTTAGCTGTGCCCCATAATAATTTTACGCCGCTACTCTCTTGTTTCTCGGCCAATACATCCGTCATGACGGCAAAATTATTCAGATATTCTTTTAATGATGCGCCTTCGGGTGAAACATCCACATCGTGGAAGCAGTAATAAGGCACATTCAGTTTATGGAAGAATTCAAAAGCCACATCGGCTTTGCGTTTGGCTAGTGTGAGTGCATCGCCGGCCTGCTGCCATGGGCGTTCAAACGCATTGCTGCCAAACATATCCGCCCCGCCCCAGCAGAAAGTATGCCAGTAGCAGGCGGCGAACCGCAGGTGATCGGCCATTCGCTTACCAAGGATAATTTCATCCGGATTGTAGTGATGAAATGCCAGTGGGTTAGTGCTCTGGCTGCCTTCGTAACGCACTTGTTCTAATTCATTAAAATAAGATTGCATGCAATACTCCTTGGAAGCTGACCCGCGTTATCGGGCTAATGAGCTTTTATCTTCGGAGTTGTTGGCGATTCTCACAATTACGTTATTTCACACTTAAATTCAGAGAATTATTAATTGTGGTGTAGATCTCATAAATACCCGATTAATTATAGAAACTTTCTGATATTCATTATATGGATAACATCTCTGACTGGAATTATGCATTTTGCAGGAAAGAAAACATGATCGTTATCATAAAATTAACATTAAACCAAAAAACATAATTGGCGGACGAAAATCTGTAATTGCCGATGTGCAAATAAGCGATAACAATCCCTATTGCAGTTGATGTTTACCGTTTCTCTTACCCTGCTTGCACAATAAGAAAGGTACTGAAAGATGAAATTTAAGAACATTTTACTCTCCGCATGCGCCGCTCTGGTAATGTTTAGCCAGCCCGGATTCAGTAAAGAAATTAAAATCGGGATGGCGATAGACGATCTTCGTCTTGAACGTTGGCAGAAAGACCGCGATATTTTTGTTAACAAAGCTGAGTCCCTCGGCGCTAAAGTATTTGTTCAATCGGCAAATGGCAATGAAGAAACCCAAATGTCACAGATTGAAAATATGATTAACCGTGGTGTCGATGTGCTGGTTATTATTCCTTATAACGGGCAAGTATTAAGTAATGTGATCGCCGAGGCAAAGCGAGAAGGTATAAAAGTATTAGCTTATGACCGTATGATAAATAATGCTGATATTGATTTTTATATCTCCTTCGATAATGAAAAAGTGGGTGAGTTACAAGCTAAAAGTTTGGTTGAGCGGGTACCTCAGGGTAATTATTTCCTGATGGGTGGCTCGCCGGTCGACAACAATGCCAAACTGTTCCGCCAGGGGCAGATGACAGTGCTTAATCCATTGATAAAAGAAGGGAAAATAAAAATTGTTGGTGATCAGTGGGTTGATGCCTGGTTACCGGAAAATGCCTTAAAAATCATGGAGAATGCTCTAACAGCTAACAATAACAAAATTGATGCTGTTGTGGCGTCTAATGATGCCACCGCCGGTGGGGCTATTCAGGCGTTAGCAGCACAAGGACTGGCGGGCAAAGTGGCTATTTCTGGGCAGGATGCTGATTTAGCAGCAATAAAACGTATTGTTGCGGGCACCCAAACCATGACCGTATATAAACCCATCAGTAAATTAGCCAATGATGCCGCAGAAATTGCTGTGTCTTTGGGTAAAGGCGAAGCGCCGAAAGCAAATAGTCAATTAAATAACGGAATAAAAGATGTCCCAGCTTATTTACTGACACCGATTCAAGTGGATAAAAACAATATCGACAGCACAATTATTGCTGATGGTTTCCACAAAAAAGCTGATGTTTATTAATTGCTTTTTCGATGTTTAATATATCCGAATTTCTTGAGGTTGTAGCTAATCATGCTGCAACTTCAAGAATAAAAGATATATGGAGGAAATTATGCCCAACCTGCTGGAAATGAAAAATATTACTAAGCAATTCGGTGTCGTTAAGGCGGTAGATAATATCAGCCTGACACTGGAAGCCGGGCAAGTATTATCGTTGTGTGGTGAGAATGGCTCTGGGAAATCCACACTAATGAAAGTGTTATGTGGTATTTACCCCACAGGTTCCTATCAGGGAGAAATCATTTTTTCAGGTGAAACGCTTCAAGCTAAAAATATTCGTGAAACGGAACAAAAAGGTATTGCGATAATTCATCAGGAATTAGCTTTGGTAAAGCAAATGTCGGTGCTGGAAAATATGTTCCTTGGTTCTGAGTGGGGGCGTTTTGGCATTATGGATTACGACGCCATGTACTTGCGTTGTCAACGGATGCTGGCACAAGTAAAACTGGTGGTAGACCCGAATACTCCAGTGGGGGAATTGGGGCTTGGGCAGCAACAATTAGTCGAAATTGCAAAAGCGCTGAATAAACAAGTCCGGTTGTTGGTATTGGATGAGCCGACAGCGTCTTTGACAGAAAGTGAAACCGCTATTTTGCTGGATATTATCCGTGATCTACGGAATCACGGCATTGCCTGTATTTACATCTCACACAAATTAAATGAAGTAAAAGCGATATCCGATCATATCTGTGTGATCCGCGATGGCCGCCATATTGGGACTCGCCCTGCGGCGACCATGAGCGAAGATGACATTATCGCCATGATGGTGGGCCGCGAACTTAAAGAGCTTTATCCACACGAAGCCCACCACATTGGTGAGGAAATTCTGCGGGTGGAAAATATCTGCGCCTGGCACCCGGTAAACCGCCATATTCGCCGAGTGGATAAGGTCTCTTTCTCTCTGAGACGCGGAGAGATATTGGGCATTGCCGGGCTGGTCGGCTCTGGTCGAACAGAAACCGTGCAATGCTTGTTTGGTGTTTACCCAGGCCGCTGGCAGGGAGAAATATTCATTGATGGTAAAGCGGTGACCATCAATCATTGCCAGCAAGCCATGAAACTCGGCATTGCCATGGTGCCGGAAGATCGCAAGAAAGACGGCATCATACCGGTTATGGGTGTGGGGGCTAATATCACACTGGCTGCGTTAGATGATTTCACTGGCTCTTTTAGCATGCTGGATGATGCCAAAGAACAGTCGACAATTGTGCAATCTCTGGCCCGGTTAAAGGTGAAAACCTCCTCTTCAGAGCTGGCGATTGCCCGACTCAGTGGGGGCAATCAACAAAAAGCTATTTTAGCCAAATGCTTGCTGCTGAACCCACGGATTTTGATCCTCGATGAACCGACGCGTGGTATAGACATCGGCGCAAAATATGAAATTTATAAACTTATCAACCAATTGGTCCAGCAGGGAATTGCGGTCATTGTGATTTCCTCTGAATTACCGGAGGTCTTGGGATTAAGCGATCGGGTGTTGGTCATGCATCAAGGGCGCATCAAAGCCGATCTTATTAACCATAATCTGACGCAAGAAAAGGTCATGGAAGCCGCACTCAGGAGTGAAACCCATGTCGCAAGCTAATCAAACTGAAGTAAATACACCCGAAAATGGCGATAAAAAGCCATTATTTCGACTAAAATCGGTCAATTTGCAAGTTTTTGTCATGTTGGCGGCTATCGCCATTATTATGCTGTTTTTCACTTTCACCACTGAAGGGGCCTATCTCAGCGCCAGGAATATCTCGAACTTACTTCGCCAAACGGCAATCACCGGCATTTTGGCGGTGGGAATGGTTTTTGTCATTATTTCGGCAGAAATTGACTTGTCGGTTGGCTCGATGATGGGGTTATTGGGTGGCGCGGCGGCCATTTTTGATGTGTGGCTCGGTTGGCCACTACCTCTGACTATTGTTGTCACCCTCGGATTGGGGCTAGTACTCGGCGCATGGAATGGTTGGTGGGTTGCTTATCGCAAAGTGCCGTCATTTATTGTTACTTTGGCGGGGATGCTGGCTTTTCGCGGCATTTTAATTGGAATCACCAACGGCACCACGGTGTCGCCGACCAGTAATGCTATGTCGCAGATTGGTCAAAGTTATCTGCCCAATGGCTTCGGATTTGGTATTGGTGCCATTGGGTTAATGTTGTTCGTGGTGTGGCAATGGCGTCGGCGCAGCCATCGTATCCGGCTGGGTTTGCCGGTTGCGGCTCCACAAGGGGATGTTACTCGTCAGACTATTACCGCAGTTATCGTTCTTGGCGCTATATATTTACTGAATGATTATCGGGGTGTCCCTACGCCGGTATTGATTCTCACAGCACTGATGCTGGCAGGTATTTTTATGGCCACTCGCACCGCTTTTGGTCGCCGGATCTATGCCATTGGGGGCAACATCGACGCCGCCCGTTTGTCGGGGATTAATGTAGAGCGCACCAAACTCGCGGTATTTGCTATCAATGGATTGATGGTGGCAATAGCGGGTTTGATTCTTAGTTCACGGCTGGGGGCCGGTTCGCCGTCTGCCGGTAATATTGCTGAACTGGATGCGATTGCCGCCTGTGTCATTGGTGGCACCAGTCTAGCCGGCGGGATTGGTAGTGTAGCAGGTGCGGTCATGGGCGCATTTATCATGGCTTCTCTCGATAATGGGATGAGCATGCTGGATGTACCGACTTTCTGGCAGTACATTGTTAAAGGCGCAATTTTGCTGCTGGCGGTGTGGATGGATTCCGCTACCAAACGCCGAGTCTGATCCCATCTTTGCAAAGAGATCAATGCCATACTGCATTGATCTCTTTGTCTGTTATATCCCTTTCCCATCTATTTCAGGAGCCATTTCCATGTTCGAGAAACGCTACCGGATAACTTTGCTATTTAACGCTAATAAAGTGTACGACCGGCAAGTGGTGGAAGGTGTTGGCGAATATTTGCAGGCATCCCAATGTGATTGGGATATTTTTATCGAAGAGGATTTTCGCTGCCGTATTGATAATATTCGGGACTGGTTGGGTGACGGTGTTATTGCTGATTTTGATGATCGGCAAATAGAGCAATTGCTGGAAAATGTCGATGTACCGATTATCGGCGTCGGAGGGTCATATCATCAACCAGAAGATTATCCACCGGTAGATTATATCGCGACCGATAATACCGCCTTGGTTGAAGCCGCTTTTATGCATTTGAAAGAAAAGGGTTTAAACCGTTTTGCATTTTACGGCCTACCCGCCAGTAGTGATAAGCGTTGGGCGCAGGAGCGGGAATATGCTTTCCGGCAATTAGTGGCGGCAGAGCAATATCAAGGGGTGGTTTATCAGGGAATGGCCACTGCTCCGGCTAATTGGCAATATACCCAAAACCGGTTGGCGGACTGGGTACAAACGCTGCCACATCAGACGGGGATCATTGCGGTAACAGATGCTCGGGCGCGGCATTTATTACAAGTATGTGAGCATTTGGATATTGCTGTACCGGAGAAATTGAGTGTGATTGGCATTGATAATGAAGAGTTAACTCGATATTTATCGCGGGTGGCACTTTCATCGGTCGTGCAAGGGACGCGGCAAATGGGCTATCGGGCGGCTAAGTTACTGCACCAGCGCCTCAATCAACGCCAGAAACAACAAGAAACCCCGCCATTACAGCGCATTTTGGTGCCGCCGGTGAAAGTAATGGCGCGGCGCTCGACGGATTTCCGCTCATTGCGCGATCCCGCCGTGATTCAGGCGATGCATTATATCCGCCATCATGCTTGTAAAGGGATTAAGGTTGAACAGGTGCTAGATGCCGTTGGGATGTCGCGATCGAATCTGGAAAAGCGCTTTAAAGATGATATTGGGCAGACTATTCATGGCGTTATCCATGAAGAAAAACTCGATCGGGCGCTCAATTTGTTGTCTGCAACTTCATTACCTATTAATGAAATCTCACAAATGTGTGGTTATCCCTCGCTGCAATATTTCTATTCGGTATTCAAAAAAGGTTATTCAATTACCCCGAAAGAGCATCGTGATAAATATGGCGAAGTCAGCTATTAACTGTTTTTGAGCCGCTAATGATGATTCTATCATCCAATTTTCGAAGGAGATTTATTCACTGCGCCTATCGAATGAATAGCGTCATATAATAAACACGCTATAATCACCGACTTACTACCCATCTTCCAGATGGAAGATCATCGTCCCCGGTGGGGCGGCTGGACTTCAAATCCAGATGGGGCCGCCAGCGGTCCCTGGCAGGTTCGACTCCTGTGATCTTCCGCCAAAGCTCTTCCGTATTACTCCCCAAAAGTCCTAAAACCCCAGTAAAACCAATAGATATAGCGTTTTATTGTCCGTAGGTGTCCGAGCTTATCTCTCTAAATCCGTAACAATTGTGTATAGTAAAGGGTATAGAATTACCCTATACCTTTTTGAGCTATACACATGCCACTTTCAGATATCCAGATTCGCCGTGCTAAACCACAAGAAAAAGCCTATACCCTGAGTGACGGGCAAGGGCTATCACTCTTAATTGAACCTAACGGCAGCAAAGGGTGGCGCTTTCGCTATCGTTTTGCCGGTAAAGCCCGATTAATGTCATTAGGGACTTATGACTTGATATCCCTTGCTGAAGCTCGCTCTAAGCGAGATGTGGCACGTAAACAGGTTGCAGATGGAACAGATCCCGCAGAGGTGAAAAAGGCTGAGAAGTTGGCGCAGCGGCTTTCATCGGAAAACTCTTTTGAGGCCATTAGCCGCGAGTGGCATAAAGCTAAAGCGGATCGTTGGTCTTTGGGATATAGGGAAGAAATCATGAGTACCTTTGAGGCGGATATATTCCCGTATATTGGTAAACGGCCAATTGCAGAAATCACACCGCTGGAATTACTTGATGTGCTTCAACGTATCGAAAAGCGCGGAGCCTTAGAAAAAACGCGTAAAGTACGCCAGCGCTGCGGGGAAGTCTTTCGCTATGCCATCATTACCGGCCGGGCTGAATATAATCCCGCCCCTGACCTTGCCAGCGCATTAAGTACGCCAAAGAAACAGCACTACCCGTTCCTGTCTGCCGAAGAGATGCCATATTTTATTCGTGACCTAGAGGGTTACACCGGCAGTATTATAACCAAGAACGCCGCAAAGATACTGATGTTGACTGGTGTACGAACTAAGGAAATGCGTTTTGCTACTTGGCAGGAAATCGATCTTGAGAGCGGCTTGTGGGAGATTCCAGCAGAACGAATGAAGATGCGCCGCCCTCATATCGTGCCGTTGTCTACGCAGGTTATAGCCCTATTTAAACAGCTCTTACCTATCACCGGACATTATCCTTATATTTTCATTGGACGAAATGACCGTAAAAAGCCTATAAGTAAAGAAACAGTAAATCAGGTCATTGAATTACTGGGTTATAAAGGCCGTGCGACGGGTCACGGATTTAGACATACCATGTCAACGATATTGCATGAGCAAGGCTATGATAGTGCATGGATAGAGCTACAATTGGCTCACGTTGATAAGAATAGTATTCGCGGTACTTATAACCATGCGCAGTATCTTGAAAAGCGAAGAGAGATGTTGCAGTGGTATTCAGACTGTCTTGCCCCATAATAATATGGGGCAATTTCGGTTGTCTCATATCTAAATTAATTAATAGATTCGTATTTTTTTTACTATGGCGTTATCTAAAGCATTACATACAGCTATCCAATGTATTGCCCATTCTTTTTCTGTATCACGTTCGTGGGAACACATAAAATTGAGGAATGATCTCTTTTTTGTATCATTTATTTTGAATGGTTCAACAGTATTAGCTGCATCTACAGAGTAATTATCAAACCATGTAGGGCTTTGTGCGTATGCCTCTTTAATCCATTCATCGGGAAATAATCCTTCTACAGCAAACCCACTTCTTATAGATATGAAATCACGATTAGGTTCGAAAGGTATTTGGAGTTTTCCTCTTATAAAACTTTGAATATTTTGCCGCTCATCACTACCTTCTTTATCTCCATCAAAAACACTGATGCAAATAGTTTCTTTATATAAAAATTGAAAATTTGCTCTTAAGAATCCAGTTAGGAATTTTACTCCTCCGAAATCTTCAAACTTAGCTTTTCGTAATTCTTGCCACATTACTCCCATTTCGGGATCACTAGAGGTAATATCAAGGAACCAAGTAAAATATTCTTTGTCAGTTGGTCCTTCCAAGAATATATTGTATTTATCTAAATTAAAGAAATCACTAAATTTTATGCCGAGTGATTCTCTTATTTTTTTAGTGGCTTCAGGGTATGTCTTAAATTTTATCGGTGTGGTTTTCCCATCTACTTTCTCAACTCCAATAACTTTTCTGGTATCTTGATGTACAAATGATAATGAATGTGTAGTCAGAACAACATAAGCATGATCTTTCAGATTATCAAGTATTTTATTGCAGCTTCGTGTAAGCTCAGGGTGTAAGAATGACTCAGGCTCTTCGATAAGCCATATTAGACTTTTATCCTCTTCTGTTTTTTTCTTTTTTGAAATCCATGAGAATGTTGAAAATAAAGCAGTGCATTGTATACCCATCCCTTTATTGAATATATCAGTTTCTTCAGTGTCTGTTATTGAAAAATCAAACCCACTAATGATTTTTTCGAGTTGATCATCTGGAACTTTGAATTCTGTAGAGTAGCCATCTATACCGCATTCTCTGAGTTCAGTATCTACACTTTCCGATATTTCTTTCAGTCCATCTTTGAGAACCTGCAATGAGTTACTGAGTTTATCTGATGCTACTTTTCTAAGGTATGGCATTACTAAAGTATTATATAATTGCTCTACACTTTTAGCTGACGGTACATATACGCATTCGAAACAATTAAGTAATTTGTCCACAAGTTTTCGTTCTAAATATGTATATGTATTAGATTTTACACCCTCTTTTCTTTTAACACCTTTAAAAAAACCATATGACGGATTCCCTTTATTAGAGAATGTAAGGTATAGATTTATCTCATTTAAATCTTGTGATGTTATTTCAACCATTTCGAATAATTCATTGAATTGTTCTTTTAGTGTATCATTTTCATCAAACTCAAAGGTTGCAGTGAAACTTGACTGACCAGTTTTACTTCCAAAAGGAATATCTCTCTTATATGAATAGGCACCATCATCATCTTTAGCAGAGAAGAAAGTTTTAATACCTTTTAGAATATTGGTTTTTCCACAATTATTAGGTCCGACTATTGATAATCCTTTTAATGTATCTAATCTGACTTCTGAATTAATTGATCTATAATGATTAATACGAAAAGCTTTTAGGCGCATTTTTATCCTTATAATATTCAATGTATTACTTTAAGTTAGTGATTAATAATATTCTTATACTGCCAAAGTTGTCTAGTCAACATATGTTTGATTTGCGCTTGCGCGCAATGGTCCCCCGCCTACGCGCTCTGACTTTATCATGCACTTTTCATGCATGACATAGAGAGCCTACAAGCCCTTGTGGTGCGGTGTTTCAGGTGTTTTGATGCTGGGGTGTTGCATGCAAATTCATGCACTATATGCATGCAGTGCTCATTTTGGCAGGCTAGCCAGAAAAAAAGCCCTTAAACGGCAAGGGCGAAGTGACGAGAGCGGGAGAAAATCCCCCGCCTTGAGAGGTTACAGACGGGGTGAGACTATTAATGAATTCGTGCGTTAGAGCCGTAACGATTTAATACTTTTCGCTCTGGTAGAATAACCTCTGGTATTATTTCAGGCTCTTTAATCGGAGGGCGGGTAATTATTTTATCCACACTCTCAATCGATTTAAAGGTACAAGAACATTCTATATTCTGACACTGATAATACGCTTCTTTGGTTTGCTCAGATAAATAGCGACTGGCGCGAGTATGAGACGCATGTTTACATACTGGACAACGCATCATATTGACGGTTCCCCGGTTGGATTGAGTTTCTCCCGCTTTTCCTGTATCAGCTTGCCCAGTTGCATCCGCTTTATCGGGCTATTATTCAGAGTAGAGTCCACATAACCCGGTTGTGGTTGTTGTAGTGTGAGTTCGGCTAATATCGATTCTTTCTCCATATCAAACGAATAAAGCCCCGCTAATGAAAGAAGAGTCGCTGTCAGTGTACCCAGTGCCTTCGCCGGTGATGAGTCTGTGTAGAGTTCGTTCGCAGCTACCATTATTTTCGCTGCCCGGATGAGTTCGGGTGACAGGGTTTTCATCGCAGCAGACATTTCCAGCCTCGCGTATTCCATCAACGCTACTCTATGCGTGTCTTTATAAGGTCTTGCAGAAGCACATAATTGCAGTGACGTGTAATCTTTATCCAACTCCAGCTCTTCAATCAGATGCCCGAATTCTTGTGCCAGCTCCCGCTGTGAAATCCGACGGATATGTTCAGTTTGTAGTTCATCCGTCATTTCACCGCGCAAACTCCGAAACAGTTTGCGCCAACTGCCATCAGCCTGTTGACTGTGATTTTCCGCGTCGCGCTGTTTTTGCTGGCTACGGGCAATGGAGGCAATAATTTCTTCGTAGGTTGCTTCATTCTTCAGGTGTTGCGCTTTCGCCACTTTGAAGTTTTCAAGGGTGGGCGTAATCGGGTGTGGGGTTGTTTGGCTCATCTAGTTATAACTCCGTCTCAGTCAAGGTGGAGTCATTTTGCAAGCTCTCACACAACGTCTCAATCAATGCTCGTTGTACCATCCCCCATACAACACACTCTGCACATCAAGCTAAAAAGGCCATAAAAATAATAGTTTTATAAAAACTGTTCACTACTCTTCACTTTAGGAAAAAAGTATTAATAATCAATAAATAAAAGGGTGAACAGTTCATTTGAAACTATTCACCAAGTGTTCACTACTGTTCACTGGGTTAAAAAGAGCTTTTTCTCTGGCTAGCTTAAAAAGCAGGCAAAACCCTCACTGTTGTGCTCAACCACCACCACTCTTTTTAGAGCATTTTAATATCAATCAATGTCTTTTAATTCATTTTAGCTTTAACGACTCAGTACAAAAAAACACCCCTTCCACACATATACCCGAATACACCCACATAGACCCAGAGAGTCAAATACCGTCATTTTTACGCGTGTTTGTTGTGGGAAATCACACAACAACGGCTTGTTGCATCAGATAAAAATATTCTCACAATAGGGAGCTACCCAACTGAATCCCAGCAAACCCGGCGGTATATGGCCGGACAACAACAAGGTAGCTTTTCATGCTTGCAATGACCCAACAGGCTCTATCCAATACGCCACCACCCATGGCAACACACTACCCTCGTGACCGCTTTATGCGTTTGCCTGAAGTGATTAACACCACCGCATTATCCCGCTCGACCATTTATGAACTGATTAGCCGTGACCACTTCCCCGCACAGATTTCCCTCGGCGGTAAGAACGTCGCATGGCTGGCCTCTGAGATTGAGGGCTGGATGGCAGAGCGTATTGCTAACCGTCAGGGGGTATCAGCATGATCACTCTAAAAGTCGGCGAGCAATTCTTCACTCTGAATGATGGAGACGTGCAGTACATCGCTGAGGCGTTCCAAATTGCGCAGCAACAACCCGGCCTTGCTTTACCCAAGTACCGCAGCCAGCTAAACGGCGTGGTGCAAGTGATGTCAGGCAATGCGCCGAGTACGCCAGCACAGGCCAATTTCTACTCCCGTGCTCCTGCTCAGCCCAAGCCTGATATTCAGACTGACTGTTAAACCGATGACGCTCATCCCGCATAAAGGGCTTTTCTCTGGCTTGCATTTTTTGCAGGCCTTGCGTTATAGTCGCCGTGCTGTCGCAAAATCGACAGCCGGGCGTAGGAACCCGTGTTACTCAATGGCGACTCAACACGCGCCAGGCGTGTTTTTTTATGTCGTGGCCTCGGCCTACCAGTTTTTTGCGCAGTGGTTTCTACACCGCTGTCGCTATCAAGCAATGGTGGCTCAGGCGGGGCAGCCTTCGGGCTGGCCGGTATCCATTGAGGCCGGTATTCCTACCCCCGTCTGGGCTACCACCCATAAGCGTAGGAACTTCGGTGGTAGCAATAACCATGACTCAATGGAGGCTGCCACTATGGCTACATCCCTCACCCCGTTACACCCGCAATTTATCTATCTGTTTGCTGCTGTTCGCCGTACTGAATTAACGGCGCGTCCCTGCATGTTGCGTACCACCGCCAGCAGTGAGAAAAATGCCCGCCTGCGTTTAACCCGTGACTACATCCTGTCGTTTGCTGGCCGTCTGCCACTGGGGGAGGTCGCATGAATACCCTTGCCGCCCGTTATGACTTTGATACGCAGTACAGCATCCCTCACGCCGATTTCTTACGTCTCCAGCATGCACACAATGTCGGTGTGACGTTCCTCGATATGTTGGAAACGCAAAGCAGTCTGTTGCACGGCATTACCCCGCCGTCGCCTGAATCGTTCGCCTCAATGGTGGCGTTACTGACTGACCAGCTCGGACAGGTGATGAACACCTGCGAATCTCAAATTTTATCCCGCATGGAGGCACCTATCGTATGAATACCCTGAATCAATCCTGTCTGCCCGTTGAAGTCCGTACCGCTGTTTATCGCCGTGCGTTAGCCCATGCCTATCTGGATACCTGCGTGTCTCACGGGGTGAGCCTTGGTTACTCGCTGGATGAATTACAAATGACCATTGCGATGGATATTGAGGGCTACTTTGTGCGCCAGCACGGGCCAGAAGCCGGTATGGATATGGCCTGTACCATGCTCAGTGACATGGTGCAGCCGGATATTTTGCTGGCTCCGCCGCGCCTGACAGTATTAGGGCAAAAAATGATGGATGAGCTTTGCCAAGCGCAGATAACCACAACCAGTCAAACCACCCTGCACTGAGGAAAAACAGAGAATGACACTATTAAACGTTTCAAAAACCTCACGTGCAGCCACCGGCCAGTGGCCGGTATTGCTCCCTGCTCTTGGTATTCATATCACCGCTGGAGGTCGGGCGCAGCCCTGCCCAATGTGTGGCGGTAAAGACCGTTTCCGCTTTGATAACCTGCAAGGGCGTGGCACATGGTTTTGTAACCAATGCGGCGGCGGCGATGGCCTGAATCTGGTTGAAAAGGCGCTGGCGGTCACGACCAAGGAAGCCGCCTGCAAAGTGGCTGAGGTGCTAGGGGAACCCTCATTCCCGCCATTACCGGCACACAATGCCGAACAGGAAACGCAGGAGAAAGCGCAAGTACGGCAGCAGGCCGCAGAACAGGCTAAACAACTGCTGACAGCAGCGAGACTACAGACCGGGAATGCCTATCTGACCGCCAAAGGCTGGCCAGAGCTGGAGACGCTGACATTACACGGTAAACCGTTGCGTGTTGGGGGTATTGCCTATCAGCCCGGCGACCTGTTATTTCCCCTAACCGACAGTGCCGGTGAAGTGGTTAATGTTCAGTTGATTAACGCCGACGGTGACAAGCGGACACTGGCCGGGGGGCAGGTGAAAGCCGCCTGTCATTTTTTGGCTGGGCAGGATAACGCCGTTATCTGGCTGACAGAGGGCTATGCTACCGGGCTAACGGTGCATCACCTGACCGGGGAAGCGGTGTGTGTCGCGCTCAGCGCTAACAATCTGCCCGCACTGGCGCAACAGTTGCGTACCCACTACCCGGATGCATTGCTATTGTTGGCCGCCGATAATGACGAGAACGGCACCGGCCAGAGCCGCGCAACAGAGGCCGCCCAATTGAGCGGCGGTAAGCTGGCGTTGCCGTCGGTTGTCGGTGACTGGAACGACGTTTATCAGCAGCAAGGCAAACTGGCTACTCTGACCCAGTTACAAGCATTCAATCAGCCGCAACAGACCAGCCCGTTTGATACGCTCAGTGACGCCGACCTGAAAGCCATGAGCGCCAGTGAAAAGGCCGAACTATTAGCCGAGCACTATCAGCACTTATTGGCGGTGCCACAGGTGGGTGAAGACCTGTGCCGCTATGAGAAAGGGGCATGGCAGGTGCTGCCGTATCGTGTACTGAGTCGGGAGATTGCCGCTCTGTTCCATAAAATCCGCGCCCCGTTCTCAGCATCAGGGATAAACAGCGTACTCGATACGCTCAAGCTGATGGTGCCACAAATGGGAACACCCGTCCGGCACTTGATAGGTTTTCGTAACGGGGTATTTGATACCACTACCGGCCAGTTCAGCGCACACCAGAAAACGCACTGGTTGCGTACCGTGAACAGTGTGGATTACACCCCGCCCAAAACCGGGGAAAATCTGTCCGACCATGCCCCGCACTTTTGGCGCTGGTTAACGCGGGCCGCCGGGCAACAGCATGAGAAACAGGAGCGTATTCTCGCGGCGCTTTATATGGTGTTGGCGAACCGCTATGACTGGCAACTGTTCCTTGAGGTGACCGGGCCGGGCGGCAGTGGTAAAAGCGTGATGGCCTCCATTGCCAGCTTACTGGCCGGTAAAGACAATACCACCTCGGCTACCATCGATACGCTGGAATCGTCGCGGGAACGTGCCTCGGTGGTGGGGTTCTCTCTCATTATCCTGCCAGACCAAGAGCGCTGGAGCGGTGACGGGGCCGGCATTAAAGCCATTACTGGCGGCGATGCCGTTGCCATAGACCCGAAATACCGAGATGCCTATTCCACTCATATCCCGGCGGTGATTCTGGCCGTCAATAACAACCCGATGCAGTTCAGTGACCGCAGCGGCGGCGTATCCCGTCGCCGGGTTATTCTGCCGTTCCCGGAAGTCATCCCGGCTAACGAGCGTGATCCACAGTTGTTGGCGAAAATTACCGGTGAGCTGGCGGTAATGGTGCGCCACCTGATGCAGCGTTTTACTGCTCCCAATGATGCCCGTATGTTACTCGAAGCACAGCAGAACTCGGATGAAGCGCTAGAGATTAAACGCGGTGCTGACCCGCTGGTTGATTTTTGTGGTTATCTGCTGGCGGTTAATACGCCCAATGGCCTGTATATGGGGAATGCCAATATAATCCCGGCTAATCCGCGTAAATACCTGTATCACGCTTACCTGTCATTTATGGAGGCGCGCGGCCATCAACGGCCAATGAGCCTGACCGCATTCGGGCGCGCTGTGCCGCAAACCCTGAGTGAATATGAAATAGCCTTATTGAAACGTAAGACCAATCAGGGGATGCAAACCAATCTGATATTAAGTGAAGACTGCGAGGCTGACTGGTTGCCTAAATGTGAAATCCCATAAGATTATAAAGATAAAAACTGAACCGGCTCAGGTCGGTTCAACAATTGTTAAATTTATGATGCCATTTAATGAAAACACCTAATTAACTGTTTTTGAAAAAGTATGAGATTGTTTCTCTATTAATTTATCAATATTTTCGGTATGTTTTATTCATAGATAAACTCATTGAGTATGAGCGAAAATGAACTTAATAAATTTCGAAGAGAATGTGAAAAGTACTGGATTTATACTTGAACATGAAGTCTCATCCCTTTTAATTGATTCCAGATGGAGCGTTATTAATAATAAATATTATGTTGATGATGTTCAAAAAGCGATCAGAGAAATTGATATTATTGCCTATAAGTCAGTATCTTATGAAAGTGTCCGTATATATACCACCTTGATAATCAGCTGTAAAAAGAGTGAAACTGATGCTTGGGCGTTAATTTCAAAAGATATAAAATTTGATGATCCAAATATTGAATGGCACCCAACTCACTCATGGTCTAATGACCCTGTGCTGAAATATACTTTTAATGAAAAATCACATGCTGAAAATTATTTACCTAAAGGAAGATTATATAATAAGATATTCAAGCCAAATAATCATGTTTTTGCGTTTCAAGAAATGAAATTAGATAGCGGGAAAGTACAAAATGACAAAAATATATTCTCATCTATTACATCATTAATGAAATCGCAGTCATATGAGCTTGAGTCATTGCCAAATAGAAAAAAACAGAAGAGTGTTTATTTTTTTACCTCATATCAATAATAGATAGTAAAATCATATTAATTAAGTGCAATAAAGATAGTGTAAAAGCATCAGAAATAAGTAGTGAACAATATATCAGTAATTATATAATTAATAACATGCCAGTATCAGCAAAAATTCACTTTACTACCAAAGAGAATTTTAAGTCAGCTCTTAAAGATTACGACATGTTGCACAAATATAATTATGATTATATATCAAAATGTTATGTAGAATTCTTTAATGATATATTGTCAGTTTTTAGAAAAAGAATTGAAATGATTCCAAGCTTTAATGCAAAATATCAAAGTAAAATAAAGCGATTAATTATTAATGAGTTAGATCGCCACATCGATTTTGTAATTATAGATATATATAACTCTAAAACTGAAGATGTTATTTATATAGAAACGGAAAAATTGCCAGCAAATATAATTGATATTATCAATGAAGATGTCACTCTAATAAGTGAGGTTAAAAAATATATTGAGGACCATTTCTATTTGAAAATATCTAGGGATGTTAAATTCATTGATTTTGATATCCCATTCTAATAATTAAAGTATATTTATAGAAAAGTTTTATTATATTATTTAGAACATAATAACTGTTGTCGGTATTTCATAAGGCCTGGGATTATCTGACGGCACAAAGACTGCGAGGCCGACTGGTTGCCTAAATGTGAAGCATATTGAATAAACAGCATCACGATCGTTTCTACCGATCAATATGCTGTTATTGATCTGCCTAACCCATTGGACGCTATCAGTTACGACACTTATAGTTGCGTTGTACAAACCTCATACATCCAACACCGGGGAGCAATGTATCAGTGTGTACTTAGGCCTGCTTGCAGGCCTTTCTTTTATCCCCAATTCGTCCCACAACTCTTGGCACCTCAACAATAATCACACCGGCCTAGGCTGGTGTTTTTGTATTCAATGGCCGACTGTTCACAGCAAGTGACTAGTTTTGCCAAACTCGTCACTAACTCATCACCATCTAATCCATTGTATTTAAATGATTAAATTCAAAAGTGAACAGTGTGAACAGTTTTTCTATAAATCTTTTTTTCTTGGCTGATATTGAAAATATATACCTACTGAGTTTTCACCCTAATAATTGCTTAAAATATCACCGCATTAACTATTGTGTATAGGAAAGTGTATAGAATCATACTTATGTTTTAATATTTTACTTATATATCAGTATTTAATGATTCTTTAGGTATTCCTGTGATCTGCCAAGGCCTATCTCCCGCTTTCTCTCTTGGTCAATAAATCCTTTTATAATCCAATGGTTACAATGAAAATAGTCTGTCTGAATCTACAGTGGTCTACTGGTTTCTACCCTGTGCTGGGGGCATAATTGGGGGCATAAAAATACTGTCCTTTTAGAGATGCCCCCAAATGAAGCTCAATGCTCGGCGCTCAAGAGTTGCCTTATCTCTGCGGAATTTAGTGGGGTATACCGGCTTCAAGTATTCACCATTCCAACAGCCTGACCATGAAGCATCAGATGGACACATTCTTGGCTGAACTGATGGAAAAACGCTTTTCTTCGCATTCTCAACTCGTTAGTGTTGTTTATTATCTCTCTAACAAAGTGTCCTGTTTGATTAGGTCATTGCACTATTGTGGCGAACTCACTATTTCTGTGTATGAGGCAATTAATTCTACTAATAATTGGTTTGTCACAGTCAATAACATTAGGTAATCGATGCCATGTATAATGACAGCATATTTATCCTGCGCGCGTAGTAGGGATTCGAATTTAATACAGCTTTCCACCAGTGTCAGGGCATCAATCAGCTGTACACCGCCTTTAATTCGATGAACCAAGCTCGCCATTTCTTTATAAATATCAGCAGAAATGATGTTGTCTTTATCGACAGTAAGGCGCGTATACAGTTGTGTCAGCACCGCAGTATCTTGCACATTACTCTCCAGCAATGATTGCAATAACTTCAACTCCACCTCGCTATTGCCCCTTGAGAGTGATTTTAGCTTTTTCTGCGCCGTTATAAGGGGGGATTGTTTTTTATTATCAGCCGCCATTATCACTTCTTGATATGGATTATCTTGTGCGGTGACATCAATGACGGTGTGATGATGAATAATATCCATATTATTGATAATAATTTCCTGGCGAAGTAGGGTGGTACGCAGTGTATCAATAGACACGGGTTTCACTATGTAATCGTTCATACCGGCCTCAATGCAACGAGTGGTACTTTCTTCCCGCGCATCGGCGGTGCAACCGATGATAACCATATCTTTCATGGCGGCTCTATTTCGGATATGGGTGGCCAGTTCATAGCCATTCATCAACGGCATATTGTAATCTGTGATGACGGCATCAAAACTATACTGCTGCAATATCTGCCAAGCTTCAGCACCATTTTTGGCACTCATAACTTGCTCAATACCGATAAAAACTAACTGCTGTTGAAGTAACTGACGGTTGGCGGGTAAATCATCTACCACGAGAATACGCAAGTTTTTCAATTGATTAAGTTGCATTTCATCTGCATGCACAAGGGTTGAGTCCTGTAGCACATCAATTGCAGTCGCCACCTCCAGTGGCAATGTGACAAACAGGCTGGTTCCTTTGCCAAGCTGACTTTCTAATGTTATTTCTCCACCCATTTTGTGAATCAATTGATGACAGATCCACAACCCTAAACCAGACCCCCCGAAACGCGGTGATTTACCCTCATTGGCTTGGCTGAATGGCTGGAATAATGTGGCCTGCGCCGCAGGGGAAATACCAATACCGGTATCCGTAATATCGATATTCATTACGCCATGTTTCTCGTCAATGGCCTCCCAGGTGATATCCACTGATACTCCACCCTGTTCGGTAAACTTCAGAGCATTGCCTAATAGATTTCCCATCACCTGGCGCATGCGCAGCATATCCACCATCACCAAATCAGGGATTTGGTGATCCAGCCAGCTTGAGAGCTTTAGATGGCGTTCATCGGCAATAGGTCGATAAATCAAGAAGATTTGCTCTATTTCTTGACTGAAATTAACGACAGCGGGGTGGACACTCAGTTGCCCGGCTTCGATTTTGGCGGAGTCGATAATGTCATCGAGCAACAGCATCAAAGATTGAGCAGAATTAGACACCGTTGCCAGCGTCTTTTTATCCACCGGCTTGTTGCTGCGTAGTTCCAGCTCTAGCAATCCCATAATGACGTACATTGGTGTGCGCAGTTCATGGCTAATCGTCGCCAGGAACGTACTCTTAGTGCGGTTAGCACCTTCAGCTTCGACACGGGCAGCTTCCAGTTCGCGCTCAACAGTTTTGCGTTGGCTGATATTCAGCCAGCCACCGAGTAGGCTGCGTTCTGCATTATCTAGCGGAATAATCCACAGGAAGATATCGCGTAACTCACCGTTTATCTCAATAGACAAATCCACCATTTGGGGCTGTCTATCTTGTAAGACATAACGACAATACTTATCTATCTCGCGATTCAGTAGATTGGTCATTGGCCAGTGGGCTTGCTCAGTTTTCTGATTGAGCATGCCATTCAGTTTATCTTGATGGGCATTGGCAAAGTGGCTGTTATAAACGGCTAACTCATCATTTGTGGTGCGAATAAAAACGGCAAATGGCAGGGCATTAATAATGGTTTCTTGTTGCCGCAAACGAGCCTGTAACAACTTGGCCTGGCGGCGTTTATTGAACACCAGATAACAAAGATACAAGCCGAAAACCAGCAGTAGGCCGGAGCTTATTTTCAGCGCCGGTATTAGCCATTCATTTTCTAAATAATTATTATCAAAGGAGGTTGGTTTAGGTTTGAATGTACTCCATTCACTGATCAAATTGTCTAACTCTTCCGGTGGGATAGATTCAATGACTTTATCAATGATGGTTTTTAATTCAGGCAGTGCCGGATTGATGGCAAATGTCATCATCAATGGCTCTTCTCCGGTAACAGCGACTATTTTAATATTAGGAGTAAAGTTCTGTGCTGACAGGTAGTTAGCGGTCATCATTATCTTGATAATCGCATCGACTTTCCCTTGTTGTAACCAATTTACCAACGTTATGGTGTCGGGTGCTTCTACAAAGGTGATTTTTTGAGCTAAAAGAGGGTTGCTAATGGTTCCACTGGAGGTACTGCCCGCAGGTATACCGACCCGCTTTCCTGCCAAATCTGCTACGTTGTTGATATCTTTGCGATCTTCTCGCGTCAATATGCCCCACAAAGATTGAGCGACGGATGAGGAGTAAAGGTTACTGCCGTATTGGCCATTGCGTACCGCGACAATCGGCAGCATATCTATTTTTCCGTCAACAAAATTCCGCATACCTTCACCGGTATCTTGGGTGTAAATCGGCTCAAATTTAATCCCGGTTTGGCGCGCAATAATATCAATCAAATCGACAGAAAAACCGGCTATCTTGCCAGTTTGGCGATCACGAAAAACCAATGGAGCCAGATCCTGTGGTGCCACATAGGTCACCACAGGATGGCTTTGAATCCAGGTAACTTCCTGTTCCGTCAACAGTAATTTGGCATCAATATTGTAATGATGCTTACTGCCAAACCAGCGCTGTTGAATCTCGCCCGTGGCCCGGCTGGACAGTAACTCTTGAATCTGATTAATGTCATTAATCAGTTTTTGATTTTTTTCCAGTGCCAGGAAGGTGTAAGGGGCCGAATGATAAGGGGCAAAGTTACGAATTTGCAGTGTCAGCAGCTGTAATTGGTCAATTAAATAGTTGGCTGATGTGGCATTAGTGACAAACACATCGGCATTACCATAGGCAACCGCCAGCAACGCTTGTAATTGGTTAGGATATACGGCAGTTTTATCCGCATGATAGTTAAACAAAAACTCCGGTGAGAGAGGCTCGTTATTCACGATGGCCACGGTTTCCGGATGGGTGCGTTTAGTGGGGTCCCAATTATTACTGCGAACTTCCACATGTCGGTTAGTAAAGAAGGCATGGGAAGCAATCATCCCTGGTTGAATGGGCATCGGGGTGCCGGCCATTAAATCTACCTGACCATTTTCCAATGCATTCAATACTAAGCCGTAATCACAATAACCAATCATCTGGAAAGAGAGTTGGCTGGCATCACTGATGATTTTTAGATAATCAGCGACAATGCCTTCAATGGCATTATCATCACGATTAACAATAAAAGGGTTATTAGCATCAATAACCACGCCCACTTTTACTGTACGGGTGCTTGCTTGACGGGTGTCCGTGGGCGGAGGAAGTAATAAGTCTTCACTGTAACTGTTCGCAATGCTGTGTATTGTCAATGGTTGACCGGCATCACACCCCTGACGGCTCGCCATCTTGGTTTCAGCATGAAGTTGCCCGCTAAGTAACATTAAACAACACAGTAAAATGCGTAAAGAAAACCAACGATGTAGCGATAATATCCTGCGCGGTAAAGCAGAGATTGCTGAACTAGAGCAAATTATAGGTATGGGCACAGGCAGTCTAATGACAGAATTTAGCCTTAATTTAGTTAGGATATGCATCCTATTGGTACTGACAGTTCTGTTACTGATAAATATCTCATCATTAATCTGTTTATTTTCCAGACCATTGGTCAGATCAGCAAAACCATTAATTTCCCATTCTGACAACACGCGAGTCCCATTGATGAGCTTATAGCTTATAGCTTGAAGGCTGCCCGGCTAATTGACTCAAAGTTTCAGATGGGAATAAAGAATATCCACGTAATACATTCTGTGCGGAAAAAAGAATTTCACTGATATTTTTACTAATCAAACCGCTTGCACCAGCCTGTAGTGCTTGCACTGCAAAAAAATGCTCATTTTTAGCGGAAAATAATAATGATTTATCGGTAAAACCACATTGCTGCAGTTTTTTTAGCAATAAAAAACCATCAAAGTTTGGAAATTCAATATCGATAATAACCAGATCAATAGTATTGTCTTTTAATGTTTCGAGAGCTTTATTGCTATCGACTGACTCATAAGTAGTTGAAAAATCTTTGCTTTGTGACGATTTTTCATGAATGGCTGGGTGGTCATCAACTATCATTGCTGAATTTGTCATGCTATCTCCGTAAATCGTTATTTCTTGGGATTCGCAGAGTTAATTCACTGCCCCTCGCTCTCATCGAACAACTTCATATGATTACCCAAGACGAGATAAACAATAACTGTTATTGCCGATATCTAAAGCGCTAGTTATATTCAGTCCTCTTTCAAAGATTTTAATCTCTAATGATTGATTATCAAGAGAATATTGTTACTTATGCCTTGCTTCAAATCATCTTATAGTTCTTCTTATTAGATAATTGATTATAAATGAGTTGAGATTTTTATTATAATTATAGTTATGCCTACGATTAGTAAAACGTGCGTTGTTCAATGATGTGACCCGTTTACCATGATACGTGATGGAATTGGGGGCATAGACTAATTCAAATATGACAAGCACCTCAGTCAGCAGTGCAGTCGCGGATATCTGCCTGATGGCTTACAGTCACCATGCCTGTCGTACTGAAATGCACTTATGACCGAATACTTCTATCGACATGCTCCTTTGATCATAGGTAGTTTTATACCGGTCTAAATCAATAAATAGCCATAAAAATTCAATAATACTGATAATAAAGACATGTGCTTAAAAACAGTATTGACATCTGATATAGAACACGTAGATTGGAATTCAACACCGGTGCAATGAGTAGATAACTTTTTATTTAACCGGTGTCCATGTAGCGAATTTGAAATAATGCGATAAAGGTCACGAAATATTTTTTTATGTGAGATTCGTTATGAGTTTTCTTATAATTGACTCATGCGATGATGCTTTAAGGCCATGTAGTAAATCTGTTTAATCGCATTTTGTGGACGATACGCGATGATGTAAGGCTTTGTTGTTAATAGTAATGTTCGCGATTTGTGTGCATCAGTATGAGATCGAGGATATCGCGACGAAAGTAAAGCCACGTAACAAAGAGTATATATCGCGAGGGTGATGTACTGATTTAGCCAGTGTTATCAAAAGCATGGCTAAATGTAATAAACTGGGAATGTTACCATTCAGTTAATATATTGGAGGGAAGAGTTAGTTTTAAACGAAAACATTCCTGAAAAACATGTACATCTTTATAAAAAGTACCAAGATATGTATTACGTTATTAAGTTGATTAATGTTTAATTTTAAATGTGTAGTACCTTAAAAGCCCTGACTAACTCGTGTAGTCGGGGCTTTTATCATTTTGGGGCCACGGGTATACCAAATAAAAACAGGAGGGTGGATGGAGGTCAGGTTAGCATCACCGAGTGAAGCCGAGCAATTATGGTGGGTTAGGAATCAGGCTATCAGACATGGGTGTCGAAATGTGTACGATGAGAAAACACTAACCGCATGGACACCGGATCAGATGCCCGAGGGGTATCCCAAGGCTGTGGCGAGTAATCCATTTTTTGTTATTAATGATTCGATCAGCCAAGTAGCTATTGCTACAGGTTTTTTAGATCTTTCATCCGGTAGTGTCGAAGCAGTTTTCACCTTACCAGAATTTGAAGGCCGTGGTTTGGCATCTCGGATTTTGGATGCTATCAAGCAGGAAGCCAGAGATCGAGGATTCACAAAATTAACCCTTTCCTCGACACCGAATGCATCGGCATTTTATGAAAAAAATGGTTTTACTCTACTCGGCGAGAGTTTCTACCCATCACAGTTGGCACAAACCAACCTTAGATGCATGGATATGTTCTGCCATTTATAATCTGTAAATGAGCTTTATTCTGACAAAAAAATGGTGATATATCCGTGAAACCACCGGACAAGAATGAATCTTGTCGGTGGCATTAACATGCTAAAAATAATAACTTTTCTTTCTATTACAATGAACTTTTAGCCATTACTTTGGTTGATGCTTTGTGCATGTAGTTTTGTCCAAAATAACTCGTCCAACCCAATAATAACAAAACACCCTAATGGCATGATAAAGCCCTGAGCCATTGAATAGGCATCAGCAATGCCGTCCATGAGCAATGGCATCACGGCTCCACCCACAATTGACATTACAATATAGGGAGAGGCTTTTTTGGTTTGTTCGCCCAAGCCGAAAATACCCAGAGCAAAGATAGTTGAGAACATTATCGACATGAAATAGAAACTAAGCACCAGTGAGATAACCGCCAATATAGGCGATCCGTGTGTGTTCTAATTCCAGCAGATGGCGGGTATTGAGAATATCAGATACCACCAAATCAATAACTTGCGATTCCCCTTGGCGAAGATTACGCGCAAAAATATTAGCCTCATAACCCAGCTCGTCGATAGCTTTCATCACGCGCTCACCGGTTGCTGCGGCGACTTTCTCGGGCCGGGTCAGAGTGCGCGATACAGTTGAAGCAGAAAGAGCGAATTTCTTTGCAAGATCAATTGTATTGGCAATTCCTATCTCAATGACAACGTTTGCATTCAGTAATGCAGAAGTAGTCATTCAGGAGACCAAATAATAATCAGGAGTTGATCACATTTATCTGACGAATATGAATATTGGGTCGGGGAAGTGTGATGGAAATGTGATTAAGCGATGGCGACATATCGCGCATTTTGCATGTCACAATGTAAAATTAGTGTGAAATATATGTGACTCCGTGCGCAAAAACAGACCGATTTTATGCTGGTTTTATCGGCAAAACCACGTCGAAAATTCTCCCACCTTGTCTTAATGGCCAATAAGAAATCTTATAACTGATTAATTTTAAACATTATTAATGTCATCTTTTTTTAGGTTTGTGGTGGGTTATTACAGTTTTTTTGGCGCTTGATTGTACTTGTCTATACGAGTATATGTTAATAAATATTAAAACTAAGTAATGTCGTTGATACCTGAAAAACTGGTTGAAGGAAATTGCCGTGACTGCCCAAAATAGATTCCGTGATACTGAAATTCGAGCTTCGCGTGGTACAAAACTAACTGCTAAAAGTTGGATGACCGAAGCCCCGCTGCGTATGTTGATGAATAATCTCGATCCCGATGTGGCCGAAAATCCAAAAGAATTAGTAGTTTACGGTGGTATTGGTCGTGCGGCCCGTAACTGGGAATGCTATGACAAAATTGTGGAAAGTCTCACTCAGTTGAATGATGACGAAACTCTACTGATTCAGTCTGGCAAGCCCGTGGGTGTCTTTAAGACTCACAGTAATGCACCTAGGGTATTGATTGCTAACTCTAATTTAGTTCCACACTGGGCGAATTGGGAACACTTTAATGAGCTGGATGCCAAAGGTTTGGCTATGTACGGCCAAATGACTGCGGGCAGTTGGATATATATTGGTAGCCAGGGCATTGTGCAGGGTACCTATGAAACTTTCGTCGAGGCGGGTCGGCAACACTTTGGCGGGAGCTTGAAAGGGCACTGGGTATTAACCGCGGGCTTGGGCGGTATGGGCGGCGCGCAACCGCTGGCGGCAACCTTAGCTGGTGCTTGTTCGCTGAATATTGAGTGCCAGCAAAGCCGTATCGATTTCCGTCTCAAAACCCGTTATGTCGATGAACAAGCAACTGATTTGGATGATGCGCTGGCACGGATTAAAAAATATACGTTTGCCGGCTCCGCTGTTTCTATCGCCTTATGCGGCAATGCCGCCGAAATTTTACCTGAGCTGGTACGCCGTGGGGTTCGCCCTGACATGGTGACCGACCAAACCAGTGCTCATGATCCACTGAATGGTTATTTGCCGACTGGCTGGAGTTGGGAAGAGTATCGTCGACGAGCCCAAAGCGAGCCAGCGTTAGTGGTGAATGCCGCCAAAACTTCAATGGCCGAACATGTCAAAGCGATGTTGGCTTTCCACAATATGGGCATCCCGACCTTTGATTATGGCAATAATATTCGCCAGATGGCTCAAGATATGGGTGTTACCCATGCGTTTGATTTCCCAGGTTTTGTTCCTGCCTATATTCGCCCCTTATTCTGCCGTGGGATTGGCCCATTCCGCTGGGCGGCGCTTTCTGGTGATGCCGACGATATTTATAA
The DNA here is from genome assembly GCF_003600645.1 of Yersinia rochesterensis. Taxonomy (NCBI): domain Bacteria; kingdom Pseudomonadati; phylum Pseudomonadota; class Gammaproteobacteria; order Enterobacterales; family Yersiniaceae; genus Yersinia; species Yersinia rochesterensis. Next base: position 4,304,823 of record NZ_CP032482.1, on the reverse strand, counting down.
AACGGATGCGAAGGTCAAGGAACTTATCCCGGATGATGAACATTTACACCACTGGCTAGATATGGCCCGTGAGCGCATCAGCTTCCAAGGGCTACCCGCGCGTATTTGTTGGGTTGGCTTGGGCCAGCGCGCTAAATTAGGCTTGGCTTTTAATGAGATGGTCCGAAGTGGTGAATTGTCAGCGCCGATTGTCATTGGCCGCGACCATCTGGATTCCGGCTCAGTTGCCAGCCCTAACCGTGAAACCGAAGCTATGCAGGATGGTTCTGATGCTGTCTCGGATTGGCCGCTACTCAATGCATTGCTGAATACCGCCAGTGGCGCCACTTGGGTATCACTGCACCATGGTGGTGGTGTGGGAATGGGCTTCTCGCAACATTCAGGCATGGTGGTGGTATGTGATGGCAGCGACGATGCGGCCGAACGTATTGCACGAGTCTTACATAATGACCCGGCAACTGGTGTGATGCGTCATGCTGATGCGGGTTATGATATCGCGATTAATTGTGCGCAAGAACAAGGCCTTAATCTACCAATGATTGCCGCAACTCAAGGGAAGAAAGCATGAAAACAACAATGATACTGCGCCCTGGCCAGATGACTCTGGCTGATTTGCGACATATTTATCAGCATTCCGTACAGATAACTTTGGATGAAAGTGCTTACGCACCTATTCAGCAAAGTGTGGATTGCGTGCAAGCCATATTGGCAGAGAAGCGCACAGCTTATGGTATCAATACCGGATTTGGCCTGTTGGCATCGACACGTATTGCAACGGAGGATTTGGAAAACCTACAGCGCTCAATTGTGCTTTCCCATGCCGCAGGTGTTGGGGAACCCAATGATGATGCTATTGTACGTTTGATTATGGTATTGAAAATCAATAGCTTGGCACGTGGGTTCTCAGGTATCAGACTTAAAGTCATTCAAGCGTTGATAACATTAGTTAATGCACAAGTTTATCCGCATATTCCACTAAAAGGCTCCGTGGGTGCTTCTGGTGATTTAGCTCCGCTGGCACACATGAGTTTACTACTGCTTGGAGAAGGTAAAGCTCGGTATCAGGGCGAATGGCTGGATGCAGGTACGGCACTGGCTAAAGCAGGTTTGCAGCCGCTGACATTGGCAGCCAAAGAAGGGCTGGCGCTCCTCAATGGTACTCAGGTTTCCACCGCGTATGCTTTGCGCGGTTTATTTGAAGCTGAAGACCTTTATGCAGCGGCCTCCGTCTTTGGTAGCTTGACGGTGGAAGCAGCATTAGGTTCTCGTAGCCCATTTGATGCCCGTATCCATGCCGTTAGAGGTCAACGTGGGCAAATTGATGCTGCCAGTACTTACCGTCATCTGCTTGGCGAGCGCAGTGAACTCTCTGAATCTCATCGTAATTGTGACAAAGTTCAAGACCCATATTCTCTGCGTTGTCAGCCACAGGTTATGGGGGCTTGTCTGACCCAAATGCGACAGGCAGCTGAAGTTTTGGCGATTGAATCGAATGCGGTGTCAGATAACCCATTGGTATTTGCTGAGCAGGGCGATGTGTTGTCTGGTGGGAATTTCCATGCTGAACCGGTTGCTATGGCGGCAGATAATCTGGCGCTGGCACTGGCGGAGATAGGCTCATTATCAGAGCGCCGTATTTCGCTATTAATGGATAAACACATGTCGCAGCTACCACCATTCCTGGTGGAAAATGGCGGGGTAAACTCTGGTTTTATGATTGCGCAAGTTACGGCGGCAGCGCTAACCAGCGAAAATAAAGGGCTGGCATTCCCCTCAAGTGTTGACAGCATCCCAACCTCGGCGAACCAAGAAGACCATGTCTCTATGGCCCCGCGTGCCGGTAAGCGTTTGTGGGAAATGGCGGAAAATGTGCGCGGCATTCTGGCTGTTGAGTGGTTGGCAGCATGCCAGGGGCTGGATCTGCGAAAAGGCCTAAAAACATCAGAGACTTTGGAACCTGCGCGCTTGTTACTGCGTAAACATGTGGCTTACTACGAAAAAGATAGATTTTTTGCTCCCGATATTGAAGCTGCAAGCCAGCTAATTGCTCAGCTTCATATGAATGAACTGATGCCCCCGCATCTACTTCCTAGCCTTTAATAAATCATTAGTTTCAATAAATAATAATCACTACAAAACAGTGATGTGTAGGTGATTCCGGTAACCGGAATCACCCTCTCTGAACTCCTGCCTGAAAGGGCACAAATCTTGCGAGAATGTACCATGAAGAATGATTCATCCACGCTCAAACGCGGGCTTAGCGCCCGGCATATCCGGTTCATGGCGTTAGGTTCCGCCATTGGCACTGGCTTATTTTATGGTTCCGCTGAGGCCATCCGTCTGGCTGGCCCCGCGGTATTACTCGCTTATCTGGTTGGTGGCGCTGCTGTATTTATGGTGATGCGCGCATTGGGTGAAATGGCGGTGCATGATCCGGTTGCCGGCTCCTTCGGCCACTACGCCAGCCGCTATCTTGGCCCATTGGCAGGTTTTCTGACCGGCTGGACATATACCTTTGAGATGATCATCGTGGCGCTGGCCGATGTCACGGCGTTCGGTATTTATATGGGGTTGTGGTTCCCAGATGCGCCACAGTGGGTTTGGGTACTGAGTATTATTTTCTTTATTGGTGCGCTAAATCTGTGTTCAGTCAAAGTTTTTGGTGAAATGGAGTTCTGGCTATCACTACTAAAAGTGACCGCGATTATTGTCATGATTGCGGCAGGGCTGGGCATTATGATGTTTGGCTTTGGTGTCGGTCATGAGAGCACTGGGGTCAGTAATTTATGGTCTCATCAAGGGTTTATGCCAAACGGTATTACGGGGGTGATTGCTTCATTTGCTGTAGTGATGTTTGCTTTTGGTGGTATCGAGATCATTGGGGTGACGGCCAGTGAGGCGAAAGACCCGGAAAAGGTATTACCGCGTGCTATCAATACTGTCCCAGTGCGTATTTTACTGTTCTATGTTTTGACCTTATTTGTTTTGATGGCGATTTATCCGTGGAACAGTATTGGACAAAACGGCAGTCCTTTTGTTGAGATCTTCAGTAGTTTAGGAATAAGTTCTGCCGCAAATATTCTGAATCTGGTGGTTATTACCGCGGCTATTTCAGCGATCAATAGTGATATTTATGGTGCTGGTCGCATGATGTATGGCCTGGCACAGGAAGGGTTGGCACCTAAGTGCTTTAGCCGTTTAACCCGCAATGGCGTACCATGGATGACTATTTTAGTGATGGCGATAGCGCTGTTATGCGGGGTGATTTTGAATTATTTGATCCCGAAGAATGTGTTCTTGATTATTGCCTCGATTGCGACCTTTGCGACGGTCTGGGTATGGCTAATGATACTTATCTCACAAGTGGCTATGCGTCGCTCAATGAGCAAAGAAAATGTTGCCCGCCTGGCTTTCCCTGTGCCTTTCTGGCCAGTGGCACCGATTCTCACTATTATCTTTATGGCTTTCATTATCGCGGTTCTGGGGTATTTTCCTGATACTCGGATTGCCATGTATGTTGGTCTGGTTTGGGTAACATTAATGACACTTGCCTGGTGGGTTTGGTTGCGTAAAGCACCCGTTCATATTATTGCAGATCAAGTGGAAAACAGCGAAGCATAGCCGTGATTACCTCAAGTCAGGCTACTGATAACACTATTATTATCTTTAGCCTGAGTTATTTTTAGATATGGGATCGCGGTGGTGTATTGAGCACCAACTTTTGGTGCAGCTCCAACGCCATACTCTCAAGGCGAGTGGTTAATTGGTTAGTCAGAGTCGTTAATTCGGTATTTTGGCGTAGTAATTCCAGCATTATCTCGGAATTTTGGGCTGCTATCTTTTGTCGTTCCTCATTTGCGATAGCCAAGGCTTCACGGTGTTGTGCAACGGCATCGGAATGGGCTTTATCGCGCTCCGCTTGGCGAGTTTGAGCTAACAAAATAAGCGGTGCGGCATAGGCCGCCTGTAAACTGAAAGCCAAATTAAGCAGAATAAAGGGATATACATCAAACTTGACCACGCCCAGTACATTCAACCCAATCCATATCACGACAATGAGTGTTTGTGCTCCGAGGAAGACCGGCGTGCCAAAAAAACGTGCAAAGGCCTCTGCTTTCAGCGCAAACCAACCATTACCGAAAGGATTAGACAAATGCTCATGAGGGCGATGGAAACGAAGATAATCCACTTTTCGCTGATGCGCGGGTTGTTGTTTGACCATCGGTTCAGTCGTTTTCATAGAATCCCATCCTACAAATGGGCGGTTCTGGCACGAAAGAACCGCAATAAAGTTAAACGGAGTCATTTAATACTATAGTGAAATGAGATGGATAACGGGGAATTAAGCTGTTTAAGGCTATTTCTTTGACAGTAAGAACTGGATGTTAATTTTATTAATATCGCGCTATATACCAAGTTAATACTTTGCGTTTAAAGTAACAGCATGACAGGTGGTGATAAAGTGACCTTAATAATGAAAATTATATATCTACGGAGTAATTACCCATGACAGCTCTAGCCATTAAGCGGTGGATTAAACGGATTATACTGGTCTTGGTGGTCATGTCAGTGACCATACTGGCGATAAGAATTTATGATACACAACGTGGTCCGAAGCTTGAACTTTGGCATACGTTTGTCCCGCATGACATGCGCGCAGCTGAAATTGATAAAGCCAATTGGGCCGATTACATTACAGCTGAAAACAAGATTTTCGATGAAGTTCGGACCAATGTTACCGAGAAATTGGAACCAAGAACCCAGGTTCCATTAAATCGCTATTATTCTGGTAGCTCGATTTATCCACCTCATTTTAAAAATGACTGGAACCGTTCTTATATCCTGCAGCCCGATGGTAAACCTAAAGGTGCGGTCGTATTACTGCATGGCCTGACTGATACCCCCTACAGTTTGCGCCATATTGCTGAAAATTATCGTCAACGTGGATATGTTGCTGTTGGTATTCGTTTACCTGCGCATGGCACCGTACCTGGCGCTTTGACCGATGTTGAATGGCAGGACTGGTTAGCAGCTACCCGCCTGGCTGTTCGTGAGGCTAAAGCGCTAAGTGGCCCTGATTTGCCGCTGCATGTTGTTGGTTTCTCTAACGGGGGGGCACTGGCAATGAAATATACGCTGGACTCCCTGGAGGACCCAAAACTGGCAAAACCTGAACGGGTTATCTTGATATCTCCAATGATTGGTGTAACAAGTTTCGCACGTTTTGCCGGTGTTGCGGGTTGGCCAGCTATCTTCCCAGCCTTTGCAAAAGCGGCCTGGTTGGGGATCGTGCCCGAGTTTAACCCATTCAAATATAATTCATTCCCGGTTAATGCTGCTCGTCAGTCTTATTTGCTTACTTCTGTGTTACAGCAGCAAATCGCGCGTGATGCCAGAAACAATAAAATGGATGAACTGCCGCCAATTCTGACTTTCCAGTCATTAATGGATTCAACGGTCAGTACCCGTGCTGTTGTTACAGCCCTCTATAACCACTTGCCGAAGAATGGCAGTGAAGTGGTGCTGTTTGACTTGAACCGCGCCGCCAGTTTCGGCCCATTACTGAGAACATCTTCTTATACGGCTTTGGCCCGTTTATTACCGCCACCACCGCGTAATTACAGCGTAACTGTTATTAGTAATGTTTCACCGCAGAGTAATGAAACGGTGGCATTAACCACACTGGCGGGTCAAACCAATGAGACTTCAACGCCAACGGGGCTGATTTATCCACCGGATATCTTCTCGTTATCTCATGTGGCATTACCATTCCCAATGAGTGACTCACTTTATGGGCGCTATCCTGAGCCGCGTGATCAATACGGTATCAGTTTGGGGACGTTCGCTGCACGCGGTGAGCGGGCCGTCTTGGTGGTTGGATTGGATTCACTGATGCGTATCTCATCGAACCCATTCTATCCATATATGTTGCAACGGATAGACGACAAGATAGACGCCCCAGCCAAATGACTGTTTTTATAAATGACAGTTTCTCTCAATAATAGTGCCTCTAAAGCCCCCAAATTGGGGGCTTTTTCATAATGAGTGCCATACTTTCAAATCGTACATGCTCTTCATGTTTATTGACCCTGAAAGGAAAGCACTATGTCTATCGAAAAAGTGGTATATCGTGCCAAAGCCAAAGCGACGGGGGGTCGTGATGGCCGGGCAACATCCTCGGATGGCGTATTGGATGTGAAATTGGGTGTCCCGAAAGAGATGGGCGGCGCAGGAGGGGCCGTGACGAATCCTGAGCAGTTGTTTGCTGCGGGATATTCTGCCTGTTTCCTTGGGGCACTGAAATTCGTAGCATCAAAAGAAAAGGTGAAAATACCCGATGACGCCAGTATCGAAGGGACAGTCGGTATTGGTGCTATTCCGACGGGATTCGGCATTGAGGTTCAACTGGATATTAGCTTGCCGGGTGTTGAGCGCAGCGTAGCAGAAGATTTGGTGAAAAAGGCCCATGTTGTCTGCCCATACTCCAATGCAACCCGTGGCAATATTGACGTCACATTGAATATCAAATAAATCATCACCCTCACTTGCCAGCCCATGAGAGTTATCTTGTGGGCATATACTCCTTTTCCTCGCATTAACCGATAAATAAGCAGATATCTCCTGCCTAGACTATGCGTTAATTTGAAGACTAAACCACTAAAAATGGTTAAGGTAATTCTTGTAACTGAGATCAATAGCGTGCTTATTAGTTTTACACTGAACCTGAGGAGGGGTTCACTGTCTGATTGATTCACACCGCAAATAGTGTCTTTGGAGACCTTGCGTTATATGGACAGAGTTAAATCTTTATCCCAGCAAAGTATTTCTTTGTTGTTGGCAGTTTATATTGGTGTTTTCCTGAATATCTCTGTCTTTTATCGTCGTTTTGACACCTTTAGCCAAGGTATTCAAAGCATAAAAGTCGTGTCTGCTATCATCGAAGTGATGGCGATTATTCTGTTTACTTTCTTTGTCATGCGCGTCATTTCCCTCGGTGGCCGGTGGTTTTATCGCGTAGCCGCAACCCTTTTGGTGCTGATTTCTGTTGCTGCCAGCTATTACATGACTTTTTTCAATGTTGTGATTGGCTATGGCATCGTCATTTCCGTCTTGACCACGGATACTGATCTCTCGAAAGAGGTCATCGGGTTGCATTTTGTCATTTGGATGATTGTGGTCAGCGCCCTACCTTTGTTACTTCTCTGGAAGAATACCTTACGATTCACCTTACTGGAGCAGTTTCGAACGCCGGGCCAGCGCCTCAAACCTCTATTATTGATGGTGGCGGTTGTGGCATTGGTTTGGTTACCGATTCGTTATCTGGACAAAGTACAACACGCGGATGAACAACTGAAAACTGTAGACTTACCGAGTTATGGTGGGGTGGTTGCTCACTCCTATCTGCCTTCTAACTGGTTGGCAGCATTGGGTTTATACGCTTATACACAATACGACGAAAAGTATGATGCGGCGACAATGTATGATCCCGCGAAACACCATACTTATGTTGCCCCCGCAGGTATTGATGACACTTATGTTGTGTTTATCATTGGTGAAACTACCCGTTGGGACCATATGGGGCTGCTGGGGTATTCACGGGATACCACCCCGCGCCTAAGTAAAGAAAAGAACTTAGTCGCTTTTCGTGGCATATCTTGTGATACCTCGACCAAACTTTCATTGCGCTGCATGTTTGTACGGGAAGGGGGGACGGAAGAAAACCCACAGCGCACATTGAAAGAGCAAAATGTGTTCGCAGTGATGAAATCTTTGGGTTTTTCTTCCGAATTATTCGCGATGCAAAGCGAAATGTGGTTCTACAATAATGCGAACGTCGATAATTATTCGTTCCGGGAATTGATTGCTTCTGAGAAACGTAACGATGATAAGCCAGTAGATGACATGCTGCTGGTTGATGAATTGAAAGAATCACTCGGGCGCTATCCTGTCGGTAAGCATTTAGTGATACTGCATACCAAAGGTTCACATTATCTCTATTCCCAACGTTACCCCCGCAGCTATGCCCGCTATCAGCCTGAATGTATGGGAGTTGATGACTTTTGTAGCAAACAGCAATTGGTGAATGCTTTTGATAACAGTGTGCTGTACACCGATTCCTTTATTGCGAATGTGATCGATGAAATGCGCGATAAGAAAGCGCTGGTGTTCTATGCTGCAGACCATGGGGAATCTATCGACGATAATTCCCACTTCCACGGCACGCCACGGGAGATGGCACCGCCAGAGCAATTCCGTGTGCCATTGATGGTTTGGGCATCAGATAAGTTTCTGGCGCAACCGGCGAACCTCACGGCTTTTGAGCAGTTGCAAGCCGAACAGCGCATCGGCAAAAGTCACCGTCAGGTTGAGTTGTTTGACTCCGTCCTCGGATGTTTAGGCTATACCTCACCCGATGGCGGAATTAATGCAGAAAATAACTGGTGTCAGACTCCGACATGGCAGACTCAGCCGAATTAATACAGGATAATCTGATATAGGATGATTTTTGATACCAATCGCAATGTTGCTTTAATGTTACGGTATACTTCAACCTAATCCCCGCCAGCTGGAGTATACCGTGACCTATTGTGTTGCCTTTATTGATGATCACGACATCGTGCGTTCAGGTTTTGCCCAATTACTTTCTTTGGAGGAAGATATCCAGGTTGTGGGTGAATTCAGCTCCGCGAAGCAAGCTAGAGCTGGATTACCGGGCTTACAGGCGAATATCTGTATTTGTGATATTTCCATGCCTGATGAGAGCGGATTGGATTTATTAAAAGATCTCCCCTCAGGGATGGGGGTTATTATGCTTTCGATGCATGACAGTCCGGCGTTAGTTGAAATGGCGCTAGAGCGCGGCGCACGGGGGTTTCTATCCAAACGTTGTAAGCCAGAAGACTTGGTTAATGCTGTCCGTACGGTGGGCAGTGGCGGAGTGTATCTGATGCCGGAAATTGCCCAAAAATTAGCCCGTGTTGCGGTTGATCCTTTAACTCGTCGTGAGCGAGAAGTTGCTGTGTTGTTGGCGCAAGGTATGGAAGTGCGTGATATTGCCGAGGCACTCGCCCTGTCACCGAAAACAGTCCATGTTCATCGCGCTAACTTATTTGCCAAGCTTGGTGTCAGTAATAACGTTGAGTTAGCCAAGCAGGTATTGAATCTATGATGCAGCGTTTGATTATGCTGCTGGCATTATTATTTATTTATATCACTGCCGCTTTCTGTTTATGGTCCGTTGGCACTGTATTGGTTGATAGGCCGTTACAGGCCATGCTGTTATTCCCTTTTGGCCTGCGTATGGGTATTTTATTACAAAGCCCACGGCAATATTGGCCGGGAATTTTGTTGGGTGACGCGTTACTCTGGTGGCTGCTAACGGATCAATTTGGCTACCCCGAGTTATTGTGGTTTGCTCTTCCCCTCCTGCTGGCGACCACCTTGTTGGCTGTTTTCGCCTCCCCTTGGTTATTGCGCCATCAGAAAAATGACAATGAATGGAAATGGCCCTTGATGCAGGGCGCTGTCATTATTGGTGCGGCGTTGATACAAGCGTTGGGATGGGAAATTGCCAGTCAACAGGGGGCGATGGCACTCTTATTGGGGTTGGTTGGCGGCTTTACTATCGCGCCGATTTGCCTGTTATTGTGGCATTATCTGGCGCGCCAGATCTGGGCTCCACTGGAACCGGGGCTAATACATAAGCCAATTAACCTGCGTTTGAATCATATAATGTGGTATTTGCTGCTATTTGCCCTGAGTATTTGGCTACAACATCATATCACCGAATCAGATTTGTATTTATTTGCACCTTTCTGTCTGGCGATTCCCATTGTATTTATGTCTTACCGCTATGGCTGGCAAGGGGCGGTAGTGGCCACTCTGCTCAATGGCATGGTGTTATTGATTATTACTCCGGCAGGGTTAGATTCACACCGTGATTTATTATTATCACTATTAGCGCAAAGTTTAACGGGTTTATTGCTTGGGGCTGGTATTCAGCGGCAGCGGGAGCTGAATGAACAATTACAAATACGGCTGAATGAAAACCGTGAACTAGCCAAAGCGTTGGTGGTGGCTGAAGAGCATGCCCGGCGTGATGTCGCACGCGAGTTGCACGATGAGGTCGGGCAGACGGTAACAGTTATTCGCACCCAAGCCAGTATTATCAAACGGCTCACCACACAACCTCAAATTTCTACCAGTGCCGACATGATAGAAACACTGGCTTTACGCGTTTACGACGGCGTCCATGATATTTTGGCGAAGTTATGGCCAGCAGCATTAAATAACCTACCTTTATCAGCCGCTGTTGCGGCATTGATGCGAGAGCTTATTCCACAGGATCAATCGGTAGTTGGAGTGCTTAATTGGCAGCTCGATGATTCTCCGGTAGATGAAACTCTGAGAATTACGCTATACCGCATTTGTCAGGAGGGGGTCACCAATGCCTATCGCCATGGGGGGGCCAGTCGGATTGAGATTAATGCTAAGCAAGATAAACAGAAGATATACCTGACCATTCGCGATAATGGTAAAGGCATGGATTTGGCAACATTAACGCCAGGTTATGGGTTACGTGGTATGCAATCGCGCGTCAGTGCATTGGGGGGAAGCTTTAGCCTTAGTGTGGACCAGGGTACCTGCTTAAGTGTGACCCTGCCCACAAATTCTTTGTCAGCTAATGAAAACTAGGAAATATTCTCGTTTTCTGCAGGTGTTTTTCTCATTGGTTTTGTACGCACGAGGGACATGATGACTCTACTTGATAAATTTTCTGAGGTTCACATGTGGTCTTTCCTCAAAAGTCGCGATAACGTACCAGCGGTAACGGATCAAGCGCAAATTGACTCTTCTTATAAATACTGGCGCATTCAATTAATGTGGACGATGTATATCGGCTACGCCGCTTTTTATTTTACCCGTAAAAGCTTCAACTTTATTATGCCGGCCATGCTCAGCGATTTGGGTCTGACAATGTCAGATGTTGGGATTTTAGGCACGCTATTTTATATTACTTATGGTTGTTCCAAGTTTATTTCCGGAATGATCAGCGACCGCTCAAATCCACGTTACTTTATGGGTATCGGGCTGGTCATGACCGGGATTATTAATATCCTGTTCGGGATGAGTTCTTCATTGCTGGTGTTTGGTACCTTGTGGATAGTTAATGCATTCTTCCAAGGGTGGGGCTGGCCGCCATGTTCTAAAATATTAACCAGTTGGTATTCTCGCTCAGAACGCGGTAGCTGGTGGGCGATGTGGAATACATCACATAACTTTGGCGGTGCATTAATTCCCTTGCTGGTTGGTTTTATTTCTCTGCACTTTAGCTGGCGCTACGGCATGATTATCCCCGGCATCGTCGGGGTGGTAGTGGGTTTGCTGATGTGTTGGCGACTGCGTGATAAACCTAGCACCATGGGGCTGCCAAGTGTGGGCAAATGGCGTAATGATGCCATGGAACAGGTGCAAGAATCTGAAGGCCAAGGGCTTTCAAACAAAGAAATTGTAAAGCGTTATGTGTTAACCAATAAATATCTTTGGTTGCTGGCGGCTTCCTATGTACTGGTTTATATCGTCCGCACCGCGATCAATGACTGGGGAAATCTCTATTTGACGCAAGAGAAAGGCTATTCATTAATGACAGCTAACTCGGCAATTTCATTATTTGAAGTGGGCGGGTTTATCGGTTCGCTGGTCGCGGGTTGGGGATCGGATAAGTGGTTTCGGGGTAATCGTGGGCCGATGAACCTGATATTCGCCATTGGTATTTTCCTTTCTGTCGCCTCATTGTGGATTATGCCTGGTGTCAGTTATGTCTTGCAGGCCGGATGTTTCTTCGCCATTGGTTTCTTTATTTTTGGCCCACAGATGCTTATTGGTATGGCTGCCGCTGAATGCTCACATAAAGATGCTGCGGGAGCGGCTACCGGTTTTGTTGGGTTATTTGCCTATTTAGGTGCTGCCTTATCAGGCTATCCTATTGCTCGCATTATGGAAATTTGGCACTGGAATGGTTTCTTTGTGGTTATTTCCATTGCTGCCTGTTTATCCGCTTTCTTCTTGTTGCCATTCTTGCGGGCGCAATCACCGCAGTTGAAACAAGCTGAAGCTTGATTGTGCTCGAATGATGCTTTTAACAACAGTCACTCGTGAGTTGTTAAAAAGTGATTGACGGCCCAGACGCGTAGCAGTAAGATGCGCCCCGATTCGGCGAGTAGCGCAGCTTGGTAGCGCAACTGGTTTGGGACCAGTGGGTCGGAGGTTCGAATCCTCTCTCGCCGACCAAATTTAAGAACCCTGATAGCAATATCAGGGTTTTTTTTCGTCCCTATCTTTTTATCTCTCGGTGACATCTCATTTAGTCTCATTGTATTCAATTTTAAATTATCTTTATATTATCAATAATCTTATTTTATCTCATGTGTATTACTAATTTTTGACAATATATTTTTTTTATTCTTCTAATTTATTATATGTATTTAATCATATTGACTTTGTTTTATTTAAAACCGCTAATGGATATCGGTTTCATCGGTAATGCGGCCAAGATGATAACCATTATGTAACTAATATAATAACCATATCAACTATTCTATAAGAGGAATAATATGATTTTCATAAATGAGAATAATAGAAGGAAATTATCCGTGTTGCCACTCTCTATCATGCTGTCGTTATGTGGAATGTCGGTATCTCATGCCGCCAATATCATTGCTGATAAGGCCGCACCTGCGGGACAGCAAGCAGATATAAAAATAAAGCCAAATTCGCCCTCGCCAGTCCCCTGTCGTTCTATCATGGGTTGTGGTGAAACCACCACGATAAATATCCAGGCACCAGACATAAATGGATTGTCACATAATAAATATACTAAATTAGATGCACCTCATTTTCAGGATGTTGTTATCCTGAATAATAATTTAATCAAAGAGGTTAATGGTAATCCGAATCTGGAAAATACAACAGCGAAGATTATTTTGAATGAAGTAAGATCTCAGCACGCAAGCAATTTAAAGGGGAATATAAAACTCTCAGGTCAAGATGCCCATGTTATTATTGCTAACCCATCGGGTATTGATTGCAATGGGTGTTCATTCTCCGATATGTCTCATCTGACTCTAACAACAGGAGAAGCATATTTCGGTAATAATAAGAAGCTACAAGGTTTTGAGGTCTGGAATGGGGATATTAATATTAATAAAACTATGGGATATCATCTCGGGCTTCATCACAAAGGGAGAGGTAAAGATCCCGCCTATCTTTATTTATTCGCTAATTCATTAAAAATAAAAGGTAAAGTACAAGCGGATGATCTCTTTGTTATTGCGGGTAAAAATAGCATAAGAATAGCATCTCCTGGTGAAAAAATGGGGATATCACCGCTAGTAGCCTATCTGAGCACCCCTAATTATTTTGATAGTATCGATGTCAGTGATATGGGAGGTATGTATGCTAATAAAATACGCATCATCGCCGAAGGTAATATAAATAATAGCAGAAATATCGAATCAACCGGCGCACTCCAGATGGTCACTAGAGGGGATATAAATAATCGCAGAATCAAATCAACTGGTGCACTCCTGATGGTCGCTGGAGGGAATATCCGTAATTCTCTGGGTGCAGAGATTACCGGCGGGAAAGTACAGCTATACAGTGGTGGTATAGTCAATAATATACACGGGAAAATAAAAGCAAGTAGCATTAATAAGAGGTCATCGGTTTATATAAAGGCTGCGGAGTTAAATAATAATAATGGCGAGATTCAGACGGATGGTGGAAAAATAAATATACTTCTTGATAGTCCGATAAATAACAACAATGGTGATATAGCTGTTATCGGGAAAACAAAAACAAAACGGTTAGAGATTTAAGATGACTTCTTTGTATTAAATATAATTTAAATAAATTCGTGTGTATTTTTAAAAAGTTAGCCACGTATTGTGGCTAACTTTTCTGATGGCATGACCCAGTTATGGTTTAGTTTAGATGGAGAGTGTTGCATGAAGTTTAAAATAATAACCAGAGATGTTTTAAAATATTATAATATTTCACGAGCTATGACTGTATTATTTTATTTTTTGGTTTTCATGTTTGTTTTACCTCTTGCGGCTTATGCGGATACTAATCCAACTCAAACAGCGATATTAGAAAAACAACAAATAAATTTAAAAAATAATCTTATACCTCCACTGAAACATGCACTGATGGATAGCAAACCCATTACACCCGCAGAAACTGACTCTTCAGATGATTCGTCATGCTTGGTTATTAATCAAGTAAAGCTGATTAATATTGATGCCTTTCCTAATGCGGGGCGTTTAATGCAATGGGCAAAGCAGGCTCAAGGGCATTGTTTGGATGAGAAAGGGTTATCATCTCTGCGCAAGACACTTCAATGGCAACTGGTTACTGATGGCTATATTACTTCACATGTGACTTTCACCGAAGACAGTTATGTGGAAGGCACTTTATTCCTAACCTTAATTCCTGGCAATTTGAGTGGCATTGATCATCATGAAGACAGTCATGACTATGCACAGTTAAATACAGTCTTTCCCGGTAGATTAGGTGAAATGGTTAATTTACAAAACCTCGAGCAGGGGTTAGAGAATTTACAGCGTTTGCCCTCAGTGAGTGCGACCATGGATGTGGTGTTAAATCGTGAGGATTTAACTAGCCAAATTATGGTGAAACGCCAGCAATCGCGCTTTTGGCGAGTCGATACTTTTCTCGATAATGCGGGGCATTATGCTGTTGGCCGCTATCGTGCGGGTGCAACATTATTTTTAGATAACCCATTATCATTAAGTGATTTAGCTTATTTCTCTGCTGGGCGCGATCTGGATAATCATCATGATAAAGGTAACAGTAACCTTACCCTACATTACTCCGTCCCTGTTGGTTATTGGTTATTGAGTATGACGGGTAGCCGTGGGGATTATTATCAGTCTTTGTTGATGGGCGATACTGCGTTTAAATATCACTCACGCTGGCGATCATTGGATATACAAATTCAACGGCTGTTGATGCGAGGTTACAATTATAAAACCGTGGGCTACACTGGGGCATTAATCCGAAAATCCAACCGTTTTTTTGCTGATTCAGAAGTGGAGATTCAGCGGTCGGATACCGTCGACTGGCAACTCGGATTACAACATCGCTACTATACCCGCTGGGCGACCATGAGCGGTGAGGTTAGTTATCAGCAAGGCACCCAATGGTTTGGGGCACGACCATCACCGGATAAAGAGTCATTTTCAGCGAGCAGACTGATTAATCTCACGGCTTCACTGGATATTCCTTTTATATTGGGGGAGCAGCGTTTTCATTATCAACCGACATTTAGCCAGCAATATACTCGCTCAAATCTTGCGATACAGGATAACTTTTCCATTGGTGGGAGAAGCTCAGTGCGCGGATTTGCTACCGGTAGGGCACTTGCTGGGCCGCAAGGGTGGTTTTTAAAAAATGATATTGCTTGGGTAAATCAGCGTCTTGCTAGCCAATTGTATGTAGGGGTAGATTATGGCGAAGTGAGTAAAAAAGGGGGGCAATTTTTATTAGGTAACCGCTTAGTCGGGGGGGTATTGGGTATTCGGGGCAGTTATCACCAGTTTGGATATGACTTTAATATCGGTTTACCACTCGATAAGCCGAGGGAGTTAAATACTGACCCTCTAGCATTTGGTTTCGTAGTGAACTGGAAATATTAGTCTTTATATATAATGGATAAACATAATTAATATATAGATATTGTATTTTTAAGGTTGTAGTTATGTATTAATTGCTTGAGTATTAAAATCACTTTATTTTTTTATAAAATAGGTGAATGAAATGATTAATGCATATATATACTCTGATCTTAATATTAAAAATGGCATGATAATACCATGTTGTTTTTTATATTTCACAATTCCATTATCATATGCTGAGATTGTTGTTGATAAAAATGCTCCTTTACATCAACAGCCTAGCGTTTCTTCAATATATATAAAATGGAGTGAAGCACATTGTAAGGCATTAGATGCGCATTGTCGAGGAGCTAATTATACTGCGATAAATATCCAAACCCCCAATGATAAAGGTATATCTCACAATAAATATGTGAAATTTGATGTAATAAATAGTAGTGGATACGATAAAGTATCGCTTAATAATTTCCCTGCTTCGAGTGCGACAGGAAATCCAAATTTAACAACGGTGTCAGCAAAGGTTATTTTGAATGAAGTGACTTCAGGAAATAAAAGTCTATTGAATGGCGAGCTTATTGTTGCCGGTGAAAAAGCACATGTCATTATCGCGAACCCTGCGGGGATAAGTTGTGATGGTTGTTATTTTAGTAATATTGATTATGTGACTTTAACCACTGGGTTACCGGTGTTCAACGGGGAAGGACAGCTTGGTGGTTACCAAGTGAGTAGTGGTGTCATTGATATTGGCACTCGTGGCCTGAAACATAATGACAGTGATGATACTTATTTAGACCTTTTCGTTCACTCATTAAAAGTAGGAGGAGAAATAAGGTCAAGTGATATTCTCGCTATTATAGGTAAAAATAGCATAAGTTATGCACCAATAAATGGAAAGGTAAATGTAAAATCATTAGTGGGTGCTTCATCTGGTAATAAAAATAATCCAGGTGTTGATGTTTCCCATTTGGGGGGGATGTATGCCAATAAGATTTTTGTATTTTCTAGGAATCGTGGTGTAAAAAACTCTGGGGTTCTTCATGCAACGAATAAGTTGATATTATCTTCAAACCGATTTATTAAGAACAATCATGGGAAAATATCTTCTGGAAACATAATATTACGGAGTTTTGCCTTAATTGATAATCAACAAGGGACGATAAAAAATATAAGACCGATTCCACTTGCTAATACTGAAGAGAGATTTGGCATTAATATTACGGGAAAAATCCTTAATAATAAAGAAGGGTATATTCACTCAAATATTGGTGATGTGCTTATGACGACTGATGGTAATTTCTATAATAGTGGTGGATTGATAAAAACTGTGGGTTCATATGGTCATGCTGATATTAAAATTAAAGCGAAATTAGTTAATAATTTTAATGGAGTGGTCATCACTTCAAATAATATATTAATCAATGCTGATAGCTTAAAAAACAATCAAGGGCGGGTTGTCAGTGCTTTCGGGACTGTGACTCTGCGCTATAAAACGCTAGAGGATACAACGGGAGTATTACATGGGGGAATGGGGGTTAAAAGAACCATAAAGTAACAGATAAAATGTGTAATTTTATCTTTCTCAGTATGAATGCACTGTTTTGGGGCCCCACTATAGGGCGTCATAGCTGTAAGCTATGTTCTCTCTGGCTCGGACGAATGACTCAGCGAGTTTTTCGCTTTTTTAACAGCACGCAAAATGTTTGAGATTCCGGTTGTGTGTGACAAGGTTCACGTCACTTATCGGCTGTCACAGCCGCATTTCTCTCTATTTTCTATCGTTATTACAAAAAAATCTGAACAGATAATCCTCATTTAGCAACAAAGTTTTTTCGTTTGTCATTAGCTGTTACAACTGCTTTATTTTTCTTAGCCAGTTTATACCGCTGGATTATTCCTAATAGCATAAATTTTAATGCTGATAATGTTAATGGAAAGTTTTTTTTATGTTTGTATGCTGTTTCTCATTGTCTTAATAAATCCATTCAGATCGTATTGACGTTGTCACCAACTGTTGCCAAATTGGTACCCTCAGGGGTAGTAATCGAGAGCAATTTGGGGTTATTCCATACATTCTACATTGCCGTCGCGATAGCATTTATCCGGCATCTCAATCCCGCATCCCTGCGGTAAATAGGCCAAAACGGTACAGTCCACTGACTAAAAAATTATAGGGCTTGGCCGTACACACAACACACATCACCATAATGGAGCACAAGCGATGACGATTTCCTTGGGAAAAACAGGGATACTGAAATTCGGTATTGGGCTGATTGCACTGACCGTAGCGGCCAGTGTACAAGCGAAGACATTGGTATATTGTTCTGAGGGCTCTCCGGAAGGTTTCAACCCACAACTTTTCACCTCTGGCACAACTTATGATGCAAGTTCGGTTCCTATCTACAACCGTCTGGTTGAATTCAAACTCGGTACAACCGAAATTGAACCCGGTCTGGCTGAAAAGTGGGAAGTGAGTGAAGATGGTAAAACTTACACTTTCCACCTGCGTAAAGGCGTGAAGTGGCAAGATAATAAAGACTTTAAACCGACCCGCGATTTTAATGCTGACGATGTGATTTATTCATTTATGCGTCAGAAAGATGATAAACATCCGTACCATAAAGTGTCTGGCGGCAGCTATGAATACTTCCAGGGTATGGGTATGGGTGATTTGATCACCAATATCGTTAAAGTTGACGATAACACCGTGCGCTTTGAGCTGGCGCGTCCAGAGTCTCCATTCCTGGCTGACCTGGCAATGGACTTCGCGTCAATTCTGTCTGCTGAATATGCTAACAACATGCTGAAAGCGGGCACACCGGAAAAAGTCGATTTGAACCCAATCGGTACCGGCCCATTCCAGTTGCAACAGTACCAAAAAGACTCCCGCATCCTGTACAAAGCCTTTGAGGGTTACTGGGGCACCAAACCGAAAATTGATCGTCTGGTCTTCTCAATTACCCCAGATGCGTCAGTCCGTTATGCGAAATTGCAGAAAAATGAATGTCAGGTTATGCCGTACCCTAACCCGGCCGACATTGCTCGCATGAAAGAAGACAAAACTATCAACTTGATGGAGCAACCTGGCCTGAACGTCGGTTACCTCTCTTTCAATGTTGAGAAAAAACCACTGGATAACCTCAAAGTCCGTCAGGCGTTGACCATGGCGGTAAATAAAGAAGCGATTATCGAAGCGGTTTATCAGGGCGCAGGCCAAGCGGCCAAAAACCTGATCCCACCGACTATGTGGGGCTACAACGATGACGTGAAAGATTATGCTTACGACCCAGCTAAAGCGAAAGAGTTGCTGAAAGAAGCTGGCCTGCCAGATGGTTTCGAGATCGACCTGTGGGCAATGCCAGTTCAGCGTCCGTACAACCCAAATGCGCGTCGTATGGCTGAAATGATCCAGTCCGACTGGGCGAAAGTTGGCGTGAAAGCCAAAATTGTGACCTACGAGTGGGGCGAATACCTCAAGCGTGCTAAAGACGGCGAGCATGAAACTGTGATGATGGGCTGGACTGGGGACAATGGGGACCCGGACAACTTCTTCGCAACTCTGTTCAGCTGTGATGCGGCCAAACAAGGTTCCAACTACTCCAAGTGGTGCTATAAGCCGTTTGAAGACGTGATCCAGCCAGCGCGTGCTGAGTCTGACCATGACAAACGTGTCGCACTTTACAAACAAGCTCAGGTTGTTATGCATGATCAAGCGCCAGCGCTGATTGTTGCTCACTCAACCGTGTATGAGCCAGTGCGTAAAGAAGTGAAAGGTTATGTGGTTGATCCGTTGGGTAAACACCATTTCGAGAACGTGTCCCTGGATTAATTTTAACCTGTTAGATAACCGGTGAATGTGTGTAAAAGCATGTTCGCCGGTTTCGCATTTAGGTTAAGACAGATACAGATGTGAGCCATATAACCTCTCCCAATAAGTGTTATTGTCGCAGAAATTTTGGGCATGGACAGCGCGCAAGCACCGGAGCGGACACCATGACCTTGTAAATCATGGCTACGTGACGTTGGTGAGCACTGCCCCAGGTCAAAATGGCAAGTAAAATAGCTTATTGGGGAGGTTTAATAAGCTGGGTTGCCCACGAGCGGCCCGGCATTCTACACAGAGAGTTCGGGATATGTTGCAGTTCATACTCCGACGTTTGGGGTTAGTTATCCCAACGTTTATCGGCATTACTTTGCTGACCTTCGCTTTTGTCCATATGATCCCGGGTGACCCGGTGACTATCATGGCCGGGGAACGCGGTATCTCCACCGAGCGCCATGCTCAAATCATGGCGGAAATGGGGCTGGACAAGCCTCTTTATCAACAATACTTCCATTATGTGAATGGCGTATTACATGGCGACCTCGGCATCTCGCTGAAAAGCCGTATTGCTGTCTGGGAAGAGTTTGTTCCCCGCTTTAAAGCAACACTGGAACTTGGGATCTGCGCGATGCTGTTTGCTATCGCCGTGGGTATCCCGGTCGGGGTGTTGGCAGCAGTCAAACGCGGTTCAATATTTGACCACACCGCCGTGGGGATCTCCCTCACCGGCTACTCGATGCCTATCTTCTGGTGGGGCATCATGCTGATCATGCTGGTTTCGGTGCAATGGAACCTGACCCCGGTTTCGGGGCGAGTCAGCGACACTGTATTCCTTGATGATAGCTTGCCGTTGACCGGTTTTATGCTGATAGACACCCTTGTTTGGGGTGAGCCCGGCGATTTCAAAGACGCCGTGATGCATATGATTTTACCCGCCATTGTCTTGGGTACGATTCCCCTCGCCGTGATTGTGCGGATGACCCGCTCCTCAATGCTGGAAGTGTTGGGCGAGGATTATATCCGTACCGCGCGCGCTAAAGGCCTGAGCCGGATGCGCGTGATAGTGGTTCATGCCCTGCGCAATGCCTTATTGCCGGTGGTCACCGTGATTGGCTTACAGGTCGGCACTATGCTGGCGGGCGCGATTTTGACGGAAACCATCTTCTCTTGGCCGGGATTAGGGCGCTGGTTGATGGATGCATTGCAACGCCGCGATTACCCGGTCGTTCAGGGTGGGGTGTTGCTGGTCGCGATCATGATTATTTTAGTTAACTTGCTGGTAGATGTGCTCTATGGCGTAGTTAACCCGCGTATTCGTCACAAGAAATAAGGGGCGCAAAATGTCTCAACTTATTGAGTCGACAGTAAAAAGTGCGCCGAAGCCGATGACTCCTTTGCAGGAGTTTTGGCACTATTTCAAGCGCAATAAAGGGGCTGTTATCGGCCTGTTTTATATCATTATTATGCTGGTGATTGCCGCGGGTGCCACCTGGCTCGCCCCACATGGGCCAGCAGAGCAATTTCGCGATGCACTGCTAAAACCCCCTGTTTGGGAAGCCGGCGGTAGTTGGAAGTTCATTCTTGGTACTGATGATGTGGGCCGCGATGTCTTGTCCCGCCTGATGTATGGTGCCCGCCTCTCACTGTTGGTGGGTTGTCTGGTGGTGGTGTTGTCACTGGTGATGGGCGTGGTTTTCGGCTTACTGGCCGGTTATTTTGGCGGCATAGTTGATGCCATCATCATGCGTGTTGTCGATATCATGCTGGCACTGCCAAGTTTATTACTGGCATTGGTGTTGGTGGCGGTATTTGGGCCTTCGATTGTCAATGCCTCGCTGGCGCTCACCTTTGTGGCCTTGCCGCACTATGTGCGTTTGACGCGAGCTGCCGTGTTGGTTGAGGTCAATCGCGACTATGTCACGGCCTCAAGAGTGGCCGGTGCGGGCGCAATGCGCCAAATGTTTATCAATATTTTGCCAAACTGCCTTGCGCCGTTAATCGTGCAGGCTTCTCTCGGCTTCTCTAACGCCATTCTGGATATGGCGGCTCTCGGCTTCCTTGGGATGGGTGCGCAACCGCCAACACCAGAGTGGGGCACCATGCTCTCTGATGTGTTGCAGTTCGCCCAAAGCGCCTGGTGGGTCGTGACCTTCCCCGGTGTAGCGATTCTGCTGACGGTTCTGGCGTTTAACCTGATGGGGGACGGCCTGCGTGATGCTCTCGACCCCAAACTCAAGCAGTAACAGAGGTAGAGAGAGATGGCACTTTTAAATGTAGACAAATTGTCGGTGCACTTTGGTGACCAAGGCGCGCCGTTCAAAGCAGTAGACCGCATCAGTTACAGTATTGAGCAAGGTCAGGTGATTGGGATTGTCGGTGAGTCCGGCTCTGGTAAATCAGTCAGCTCATTGGCAATCATGGGGCTGATTGATTACCCCGGCAAAGTGATGGCCGATAAGCTGGAATTTAATGGCCGCGACCTCACCAAGATATCTGAAAAAGAACGGCGTCAATTAGTGGGTTCGGAAGTCGCGATGATCTTCCAAGACCCGATGACCAGCCTTAACCCGTGCTATACCGTCGGTTTTCAGATAATGGAAGCGCTGAAGGTGCATCAGGGCGGCAACCGTAAAACTCGTCACCAGCGGGCGGTGGATTTGCTGACATTGGTCGGCATTCCTGATCCGGCCTCGCGGTTGGATGTCTATCCGCACCAGCTTTCCGGTGGGATGAGCCAGCGGGTGATGATTGCGATGGCGATTGCCTGTCGGCCTAAATTACTGATTGCTGATGAGCCGACAACTGCGCTGGATGTGACCATTCAGGCGCAAATCATTGAATTACTTTTGGAATTACAGCAGCGTGAAAATATGGCGCTGTTACTGATTACCCATGATCTGGCACTGGTTGCTGAGGCGGCTCATCATATTATTGTGATGTATGCCGGTCAGGTCGTGGAAACCGGTAAATCTGCGGAAATTTTCCGTGCGCCGCGCCATCCCTATACTCAAGCACTGTTGCGGGCGTTGCCGGAATTTGCGCAGGATAAAGCGCGGTTGGCATCCCTGCCGGGTGTGGTTCCGGGTAAATATGACCGTCCTGAAGGCTGCTTGCTTAATCCGCGTTGCCCGTATGCTAATGATCGCTGCCGCCGTGAAGAACCTGAACTGCTGGGGCCAGCGGGGCGTCAGGTTAAATGCCATACACCGCTCGATGATGCGGGGAGGCCGACCCTATGAGTCAACCTATTGAAATGAAAAATGAATCACCGGCAGCTAAGCCGCTGTTGCAAGCCATTGATTTAAAAAAATACTATCCAGTCAAAAAAGGGTTATTTGCACCGGAGCGGCTGGTTAAAGCTCTGGATGGCGTTTCATTCACTTTGGAGCGCGGCAAAACGCTGGCGGTGGTGGGAGAGTCCGGCTGTGGTAAATCCACCTTGGGCCGCTTACTGACCATGATAGAAATCCCCACTGGTGGCGAGCTTTACTACCAAGGTCAGGATTTGCTTAAGCCCGATGAAAGTGCGGAAAAACTGCGCCGCCAGAAAATCCAGATTGTGTTCCAGAACCCTTATGGTTCACTGAACCCGCGTAAGAAAGTGGGGCAGATTCTGGAAGAACCGCTGCAAATCAATACTAAGCTCAATAGCAAAGAGCGCCGCGAAAAAACGTTGGCGATGATGGCCAAAGTCGGGCTAAAAACTGAACATTATGACCGCTATCCACATATGTTCTCCGGCGGTCAGCGCCAGCGTATCGCCATTGCGCGCGGGTTAATGTTGAATCCTGATGTGGTGATTGCTGATGAGCCAGTGTCGGCGCTGGATGTGTCAGTGCGGGCGCAGGTATTGAACCTGATGATGGATTTGCAGCAGGAGCTGGGTTTATCGTATGTCTTTATCTCCCACGACTTATCAGTCGTTGAGCATATTGCCGATGAAGTGATGGTGATGTACTTGGGGCGTTGTGTTGAAAAAGGCAGTAAAGCGGCCATTTTCAATAATCCGCGTCACCCTTATACACAGGCATTATTATCTGCCACACCACGGCTGAATCCGGATATGCGCCGTGAGCGTATTAAGTTGACTGGCGAATTGCCTAGCCCAATGAGCCCACCGCCAGGTTGCGCGTTCAATGCGCGTTGCCGCCGGGCGTTTGGCCCTTGTACACAGTTGCAACCCCAACTGAAGCAGTATGGCGACCAAATGATAGCTTGCTTTGCTGTTGATCAGGATGAAGTGGGAAAAGCGAGTTAAAGCAGGAATACAGCCGTATAACATCAATAAAAAACGTCGGTTATCCGGCGTTTTTTTATAACTGAATAGCAGCATTTATTTTTGAGTTATAACCTAATTAAACTAGATAGTTGGCTTATAAATGATTACATAATAATTGATTTCGAGCTAATTTATTTGAATTATTATATCGTAGACCATATTGATAATTAATGCCGCAAGATTTAACTGAAAATAAAATTAATTATTTTTGCACATCTGAATAAAAAGGGTGCAATAGATGCACCCTGAATTAAATAACGTCAATACTTTCTATTATTGTGGATAAGGTACCCAATCACCGCCATTGAGTCGAATATAAGGTTTGCCCTGATATTGCATCACAATAGCATTATCATTTTCTGAAATGACGGCGGTTTCTGGTAAACCTTGTGTCAAGGTCTGCCAGTCAACACTTGGCGCGGTAAATACTTTGCCATCAACCATTCGTGAAACTAACTCAGAAATAGCCAGATAACTGCTGGGCGCACTCACAACCACCGGGCTGGCGGGTGATGGCGCTTTCATACCAATCAATTTAATCCCCACCGGGATATGAGTAATGCTGGGGCTGGGGATATCGCGTAGACCAGACATCTGCATTTTATCGCCAACCAAGGCGGCACCGTGCTCTGGCACCACCACCACCATGACTTTTCGACCTGACTTTTCCAACTCTTCAAGGAAAGTGTTCAACTGGTCAAATAGAGTTTGGGCGCGCGCATGATAATCCGCAGATTTGTTGGTACCAACGAAGCGGTTACCGTCATGTAACGGTATGATATTCATGAAAGTTGCGCTGCGGGTATCCCCCCCGTTTTTCTGCTGCTCCAGCCAGCGATTCAGCAATTCCAAATCGTTATAAATCGGCTCGCCATCAAAGGAAGCTAATTGATTACTAATGCCTTTTTGCGACATCATCGGCGCGCGCATATTGCCGTCGTCTTGGATGTTTTGCAGATAATTACCAAAGACACCGGAGTGATCCATTACCAGTTGGGAGGTAAACCCAAGTTTGGCTAAGTTATCAAACAGATAACACTGCTGGTCTTGCGGCTGATACAAATCTTTGTGTGATGACTGGCCGCAGCTGGCGCGTAACAGGCGGATAGACGCCGGGCCACTGTAGGCGGTGGCTGAGTTGAAGTTTTTAAACAGAATATCAAACTTACCCCACAGCGGGTGTTTATCCAGTTGAATCGCCTCAATATCTGACCATGACAATGAACAGATATTAATCACTAACAAATCAAATGGTTGTGCGTCACCGGGTAGTGATGCCGGGAATGTGGTGCGGCGAGTTTTTTCTTGCTCATAAAAAACATTCAAATGGGCGTTCAGGTTAGCATCAGTGGGCGGGCCACCCGCTTCGACAGGGCTGCCCCCGGCTGCGGGTTGCTCTGTACTGGCTGGCGCGGCTGTTGCTGCCGCAGTCTCCACTGTTGGGGCCAGAGAAAATGCCGGCCCGGCAATACCGGCGATATTCAGCCAAATCATGGCTGCGACGACAAAAACAGTGACGCGAATCCATTGCGAAATAAACAGGTAGCCCACTAGAATGGTGAAGGCGGTTCCTATCATGGCCCAGTTAATGAAACGTCCAAATAATTCAATTAGATAGCTAAAGCTAAACCCTGTTACTTGGGAGCCTTGGCTCATGATGCTGTTGATACCCGGCAGCCAGGTATCGTGATAGAGCAAGCCAATACCGATGGGAATGGCTATCCAGTGACGCCAGCGGTGGACGCGGTACGCCGGGATTGGGAACAGCAGAAAGGCCAAAAATACTAAGTTTGCTAAGGGATGGAAATTCAGGTAACCAAACCACAGCAGGGCAAACTTGAACAGGAAATAGATGTTCCATGCGCCCAGACCACGCCAATAGCGCCACGGACTCTGCGATTCTTGCTGTTTATTTTTTGCATTCATGGTGATTTCTTAGTCTGTGAAGAGGAGCCATCACGCAACCAAATCCCTTCTGATTTTAAATAGCGCGCGGATAAGAACAAATGTTGTTTTTTCTCCCACCACCGCGGAAACCAGCGGCGAGCGCTATAGCCCAGCGGGAAAAAGATAATCGCGCCCAGCAACAGAATTTGCCAAATATCATTGAGATTCATGGGTATTCTCCTGACGGTGGCGGGTGGTCAGTGTCAATGGCACGGGTGTGCGCCGGGTGGCTTCCACCTGGTCTGGTGCATCAACTTCTTGTTTATAAGTCTTTTTATCACCAGCAGCTTGCCATGCTTCGGGAGTATTAATCATTCTGTTAACCTCCGAAATAATTTCCTGATCCTGATACCACACCAGCCTATTACTGAATGCTTCGGCCACGGGTAGGCGGAAAATATGACTGAGAGCAGTGTCTAAGTCATTGATGCGGCAAGTGGAAAGGAACAATATCAACCGATTATCAGACACCGTCACCACGTCGCCATAGCGGCGTAAATGGCACAGTGTCAGCGCTTGACGCGCCTGTAACCCCGGCACGGCCCGCAGCGCAACCAATACGCCTTTACCATTTTCCGGTAGCAAGGTGTTGTTCATCAACTGCAACACCGAGTGGCAAAACTCCGCCGGTGGTAGATAGCCTTTGAGCTGAAGTGGGCGCAATGCTTCCAGTAACGCATTGATATCTTCGGGAACATGGCGAGAGAATTGCTGCTCTTGAATCCCTTCTAGCATTGTCAGAAAACGCGATAATGGCGCAACCTGTGGGACGATCAGGTTGGCACCGCAGGCCAGTAACAAGCGCTCATCGCTGTAGCGCAGGCTGGCGTGCATTTCGCGTACCACGATTTTCACGCTATTGCCGCGTTGACGGCGAATGTTATGGATTTGATGCGCCATTTCATCAATTTGCTCGCTTTGATTCAGCGCAAAAATCAGTGTTGCGGCATGCGCCGTCATTGCCCGCTGAGCTAAAGCCGCATTGGACTCCAGCAATTGCCAGTGACTAGAAAGCGGGGGGGCGCCTTCCAGAATGTGGGTATGGGCTAAATAGAGATGCTCATCATTGCGCGATTGTGGCAGAGCTTGCTGGACTTCATCCGCCATACTCCAGCCTTGTTCATCGGCTTCGAGCAAGACTAATTGATTGGCGGTCACCCCTTTTGTTGTGCTCCACCAGGCAACCATATATTGCGCATTATCCTGCTGCCATTGCAGATTAGCCAGGCCTTGTAAATAACGGTGCTGACTGACTAACTGATTTTTAACTTTATTAATGCCGGAGCTGTGACAAATCACCAATAATGTGCAGTTCTGGGCCTCCAGCCATTGCTGAATCTGCTGTAGCCACTGCTGCATCTCTTCACTGGTAAAGGTTTGCCACAGACTGGCGGGAGCAAACAGAATGAAAAGCCGCTGTTGTGGGCGCAATGAGCGCATCAAATCATGGGTTAAAAATTTTAAGGCATTTCTTTGAGCAGGTAATGTAAATAGCGGTAATTTCTTGGGGCCAGAATGACCGATATTAGTCAGGAGGTTTTCAGGTTTTTGCCCTGAGCAAATCAATGCCGCCCGGGTATCTTCGGGTTGGTTACGAATAACTTGCTGGCAGAATAAGTTGGCATCTATTTGACGTTCAATATTGATCCAATAGAATCCGGGAGCCTGTATTACGGCCAATTCATCCCAGATTTCGCGAACACCTAATGAGAAACATCGTGACATAGATTCATTATCTGCTTTCGTTAAAGTGCTATTGGGCCAATAACTGGATAAAGTTAAAAAACAATTGTAACATTGCAATAAGTATTAACCAATGTCCTTGCCTGAATATTAATCTAAGATTCTTCTTATCAAGTAAAGTATAAAACGATCATTATTATACTTAATTAACATAGTCTATTTTCTCAAGGCGGATAAATGAAGACTATAATAAATCGATTTCATGAAAAAACTTCACTTGAGGCTCAGGATGATCTGCTTGCATTAAGTCAGGCTTTCTCGTTACCCACGTTAAGTTATATCGATATTGTCCGTCAGGAACGATTAATCCAAATGATGGCTCGCTGGCCATTGTTGACAGAATTAGCGCAATCTACAGGGAGCGAATAGCCTATGCCGGTATTGGCGTTACAAGGTGTAAGAGGGGGCGTTGGCACAACCTCGGTAACTGCGGCTCTGGCATGGGCGCTACAGCAATTGGACGAATCAGTTTTGGTGATTGATTTTTCACCGGATAATTTACTGCGATTGCATTTCAACATGAGTTTTGAGCAATCCCGTGGTTGGGCTAAAGCTGAAATTGACGGTGAAGGCTGGCAGCAAGGTGCCATGCGCTACACCGAGAAGCTGGATTTCGTGCCATTTGGCCAATTAACTCAAGCTGAAAATGAGCAAATCAGCACGTTTTTGCAGCAAAACCCTCGTCAATGGCAGGAGAACTTGTCCACATTGCAGGCCAGCGCGAGCTATGGTTGGATTTTGTTGGATATCCCCGCCGGTGACAGTGTGTTCACCCGCCAAGCATTAGCGTTGGCGGATCAAACTCTGATTCTGATTCATGCGGATGCCAGTTGCCATATTCGCCTGCATCAGCAAAATTTACCTGTTGGCTGTCATTTCCTGCTGAATCAGTTTACTGCCAACAGCCGCCTACAACAGGATTTGCATCAGCTCTGGCTGCAAAGTTTGGATAGTTTATTGCCGACCTTTATTCATCGCGATGAAGCGATGGCCGAAGCATTGGCCGCCAAACAGCCTTTGGGCGAGTACAGCGCGCAAAGTCTGGCAGCGGAAGAGGTGATGACTTTGGCAAATTGGTGCCTGATTAATGTGGCGGACAGCGGCCGATGAATCGCCTGATGCGGATGTTATTTCAGACACCGATTTATCAGGCGATGCGCCGCCGCTATCATCTTTATATGCAGCAAGGCTGTACCGTGCTCACGGCCCTTCTCACCACGATGGCGCTGCCACTGTGCTGGGTATTCCTGCGCCTGGAGTCCCCAATCTGGCAGTATGTGATACAGCACCGGACTTACTGGTTCCCGCAGATTTCACCTAATCGCCCGCGCCTGGGGGATGGTTTGCGCTATCTGCTGCAAGGGCTGTGGCTGTTATTCATCCGTCCACAATCAGACCATAATAAAAAACGCCGGCCAGCGGCGGTCGGTAAGGGCTGGGTAAAAAACAAAAGACAGAGCTATATCAGTTGGTTGGGGGAAATTCCCCAGCGTTTTGAACTCCAGCGAATAGAGAAATCAGTTGCCAACCGATTAAGCCAACTACCAAGACGAGCTCGCCGTATCTTGTTTATTATTCTGGGTATTTTCACCAGTATTTTGGCCTTGCTGTGTATTTCGCAACCTTTCGGCATGATGGCGCAATTCGTGTTTGTCTTACTGTTATGGGCCATTGCCATGGTGGTGCGGCGGGTGCCGGGGCGCTTACCTACCCTGATGCTGATTGTGTTGTCGTTAACCGTTTCCTGCCGCTACCTGTGGTGGCGTTATACCGAAACGCTTAACTGGGATGACCCGGTGAGCTTGGTGTGCGGCTTATTATTACTGTTAGCCGAAACCTATGCTTGGGTAGTGCTGGTGTTGGGCTACTTCCAGACGATTTGGCCGCTAAACCGCCAGCCGGTGCCTATGCCGGAAGATATCAATAGCTGGCCAACCATTGATTTGATGGTGCCGACTTATAATGAAGACCTCGGTGTGGTCAAACCGACCATTTATGCGGCATTGGGTATTGATTGGCCGAAAGACAAAATTAACATCTATATTTTGGATGATGGTAACCGGCCCGCTTTTCGCGATTTTGCCGCCGAAGTCGGGGTGCACTACATTGCCCGTCCCACTCATGAACACGCCAAAGCCGGTAATATCAATAATGCGCTGAAACAGGCCACTGGTGAGTTTGTCGCTATCTTTGACTGCGACCACGTACCCACCCGCTCTTTCCTGCAACTGACCGTCGGCTGGTTCTTTAAAGATAAAAAGCTCGGCATGATTCAAACGCCGCACCACTTTTTCTCTCCCGACCCTTTTGAGCGAAATTTAGGCCGCTTCCGTCAAACACCCAATGAAGGCACGTTATTCTACGGCCTGGTTCAAGACGGTAATGATATGTGGGATGCGACTTTCTTCTGTGGCTCCTGTGCCGTTTTACGCCGTAGCGCCTTAGATGAAGTGGGCGGGATCGCGGTGGAAACTGTCACCGAAGATGCCCACACTTCATTGCGCCTGCACCGCAAAGGCTACACTTCCGCTTATATCCGCATTCCGCAAGCCGCCGGGTTGGCAACGGAAAGTTTGTCAGCACATATCGGGCAGCGTATCCGCTGGGCGCGGGGCATGGTGCAAATCTTCCGGCTGGATAATCCGCTGCTGGGCAAAGGGCTAAAACTTGTCCAGCGCTTGTGCTACGCCAACGCCATGTTGCACTTTTTATCGGGTATTCCGCGGTTGATCTTCCTGACAGCTCCGCTGGCATTCCTGCTGCTGCATGCTTACATCATTTTCGCGCCAGCACTGGCGATTGCACTTTATGTGCTGCCGCATATGATTCACGCCAGTCTGACTAACTCCCGTCTACAAGGTAAATATCGCCATTCATTCTGGAGTGAAATCTATGAAACAGTGCTGGCCTGGTATATTGCCCGCCCGACCACCGTGGCGCTGCTCAACCCCCACAAAGGGACATTTAATGTCACGGCAAAAGGCGGTTTGGTTGAAGAGCAACATGTGGACTGGGTGATTACCCGCCCTTATATGGCGCTGGTTCTGCTCAATCTGGCGGGGTTGATTGCGGGCTTGTGGCGCTTGGGCTATGGCCCGGCCACTGAAATCATGACCGTGGTCATTAGCTTGGTGTGGGTCATTTATAATATGACAATTTTAGGTGGAGCGGTGGCGGTGGCAGTTGAAGCTAAACAAGTGCGCCAGTCCCACCGGGTCGAAATTGCCATGCCCGCTGGTGTCGCACGGGCTGATGGTCACTTATTCTCCTGTACTCTGCGCGACTATTCCGATGGTGGGGTGGGGATTGAGATGCGCGAAGCCGGGTTACTGAAAGATGGCGAAGCCGTGCATTTGCTGCTTAAACGCGGCGCACAGGAATATACCTTCCCGTGTGAAGTCACCCGCGCTTTTGGCACTAAAGTCGGCATGCGGATGCATCAGCTGACTGTAGCCCAACATATTGATTTTATACAGTGTACCTTTGCTCGCGCTGACACATGGGCGCTGTGGCAGGATAGCTTCCCAGAAGATAAACCGATTGAAAGCCTACGCGATGTCTTGGCGCTGGGCTTTAGAGGCTATGTTCGGATGGCCAGCTATGCACCGCCGGTGATTCGAAATGTATTGATAGGATTTACCTCCCTGATTGCCTGGGTTGCATCATTTGTACCCCATGGCGTGGATAAAAATCAGGCTCCGAGTAGCCAGGGCCAGACAATGGCTCAACATTGATGATGATATGATGACGAGAAAAATAACCTGGTTTACCGCACTGGCTTTGGGGTTAGCACCATTTACCCAAGCCGAAACATTGGCTGTTCCGGCAATTCAATCGGCGGACTCGACACCTGCCGCTGAAGCAACCGTGGAGCTGGCCCCTGCCGCCCCGACGGTACAGCCGAATGTGCCGGTTCGCGATGTGAGTTACACCTTTGCGAAAATTGCCCCGCCACCGGGGACATTCGCCTTGCGTGGCACTAATCCTGAAGGGGTGATTGAATTTGGCGTGCGCAGTGATGAAGTGGTCACTCATGCCATGTTAAATCTCGAATTTACTCCGTCGCCGTCACTGATTCCGGTGGAGTCGCAGGTCAAAGTCTTCCTGAATGACGAGCTGATGGGCGTCACGGCGATCACTAAAGATCAACTGGGTAAACCCACGCGGATCCAGTTGCCGATTGATCCGCTTTATATCAGTGATTTCAACCGATTGCGGTTAGTGTTTGTCGGCCATTATCAGAGTATTTGTGAGAACCCGGCCAGTAATACGCTGTGGCTGGATATCAGTAAATCCAGCTCGTTGGATTTGCGCTATCAATCATTGTCAGTCAAAAATGATTTATCCCATTTCCCTGAGCCTTTCTTTGATGCGCGGGATAACCGCCCGCTGACTTTGCCGGTGGTGTTTGCCGCAGTACCTGACGTGGCCCAACAACGCGCGGCCTCTATTTTGGCATCCTGGTTTGGTGACCAAGCGCAATGGCGTGGGCAGAGTTTCCCTGTTTTATATAATCAACTGCCCACTCAGCATGCGGTGGTTTTTGCGACAAATACCCAACGCCCTGATTTTTTGAAAGATTACCCGCCGGTCAAAGCACCGACGGTGGAAATCATCAGCCATCCGGATGATCCGTATGTGAAGCTGTTGCTGATTTTGGGGCGCGATGACAATGACTTAATCACGGCGGCGAAAGGGATTGCGCAAGGTAATATTCTATTCCGCGGTCAGAATGTGACGGTGGATAACGTCGAGCAACTGGCACCAAGACAGCCCTATGATGCGCCAAACTGGGTGCGTACCGACCGGCCAATGACCTTTGCTGAGTTACAGCAATATCCGGATCAGTTGCAAACCACCGGTTTGTTGCCGCCGCCTATTTCCTTATCACTGAACCTGCCGCCGGATTTATTCCTGATCCGCAGTGCGGGCATTGATATGCGCTTGAAATACCGCTACACCTCAACGCACCTGATGGATGGTTCTCGCTTAAGTATCAGCTTGAATAATCAATTTGTGCAGGACTACCCGCTGTCGCCGAATATGCCGCAAGACAATAAAATCCTGCGGCTGCCGCTACTGCAAGGTTTACAAGATTCAACCAAGCAGTTAACCATTCCGGCATTGAGACTGGGGGCCACTAACCAACTGCGCTTTGATTTTGATTACAGCACCTTGCTGGCGAGTGGCGCGGAAGGGCGCTGTGAAACTTACTCTACCGCTCCGAACCACGCGGTGATTGACGGTAACTCCACTATCGACTTCTCCGGCTATCGCCACTTTATGGAAATGCCGGATTTACGGGCATTTGCCAATGCTGGCTTCCCCTTCAGCCGGATGGCGGATCTCTCCGAAACCCTTGTCTTAGTGCCGCCAAAACCTGCGCCGTCACAGCTGACGACGCTGTTGAATGCGGTGGGAAATATCGGGGCGCAAGTGGGTTACCCGGCGGTGGGTATCAACATTACCGATGACTGGTCACAGGCGAAAGACAAAGACGCCGATGTGCTGATTATCGGCCCGATCCCGCCAGAACTCCGTGATGATCGGCAGATTAACCTGCTGGTGGATCAAACCCAAAGTTGGGTAAAAATGCCAAACCGCCAAACGGGCTTGCCCGGCATGATGGCACCGGATTCGGACTGGGTTGCGGATAGCAAAGCGACCATCAGCTCTGAAGGGGCGATGTCGGCGATTATCGGAGTGCAGTCACCGAACTTCCCACAGCGCAGTATTGTGGCATTATTGGCGGATAGCCCACGGGGCTATAACTTGCTGAATAATGCTTTGCTCGACAGTGGCAAACGCGAGGCAGTATTTGGCTCGGTGGCGGTTATTCGTGAGTCGGGTGTCAATAGCTTGCGGGTCGGCGAAACTTATTATGTCGGCCACTTACCTTGGTGGGAGCGCATCTGGCATACCTTATACACCCATCCGGTAGTGCTGGCCGGTGTCGCCGTGTTGGTGGTTGTTATCGCCGCAATGATGGCTTGGCGCTTGCTCCGTCTGATTAGCCGTCGTCGGTTATCACCTGATGAGAGAGATTAATTTTGATGGTCGTCATGTTTAAACGGCTGGTATGCATCCTGCTGCTGGCCAGCTTTGGTTCGACAGCCGCGTGTGATTGGCCTGCATGGCAGCGGTTCAAACAAGACTATATCAGTGAAGGGGGGCGAGTTATCGACCCCAGTAACCCGAGGCAAATAACCACGTCGGAGGGGCAGAGTTACGGCTTGTTTTTTGCTCTGGTGGCCGATGACCGGGAGACATTTGACCGGCTATTAAGTTGGACAGAAAACAACTTATCGGCGGGGGATTTAACCGCCCGCCTACCCGCCTGGTTATGGGGACAACGCAATGGAAAGAGCTGGGATATTTTGGACCCCAATTCGGCTTCGGATGCTGATTTATGGATTGCTTACAGTTTGTTAGAGGCCGGCCGGTTGTGGGATATCCGTCGTTATAAGACCATGGGCACCTTGTTGCTGCAACGCATTGCTAAAGAAGAAGTGGTGAATATTCCGGGCCTCGGTGAAATGTTATTGCCTGGCAAAATTGGTTTTAGTAATGAAGACCGCTGGCGGCTCAATCCAAGCTATTTGCCACCGCAATTGCTGGCGCGTTTTGCTTCTCTGGCGGGGCCGTGGAAAGAGATGGTTGATGCCAATCAGCGGTTATGGTTGGAAACGGCACCTCATGGTTTCAGCCCTGATTGGGTTGTGTGGCAAAAGGATAAAGGCTGGCAGCCGGATGAAACCCAGCTGAACATCGGCAGCTATGACGCGATTCGCAGTTATCTGTGGGCCGGAATGTTGCCCAATGATAGCCCGCAAAAGACCGCACTCATCCAGCGTTTCCAGCCAATGGCGGAGATTACCCAGCAACAGGGCATACCACCGGAGAAAACGGATGCCCTCACCGGCAAAACCAGTGGTGATGGGCCGGTCGGATTTTCGGCAGCATTATTACCGTTTTTAGCCAGCAACCCCGCGCCATTTAATCAGCAGGTGCTTAGCGAGCAACAAAAACGTGTGCAAGATTCACCTCCGGGCGCTGATGCCTACTACAGCGCGGTGCTGACATTGTTTGGTCAGGGATGGACAGAGCATCGCTATAGCTTTAATCGTCAGGGGGAACTTCAGCCTTCATGGAACAGTCAATGCGCAACATTAAAATAAACTGGCTATTAAGTTTGGTGTTATTGCCTCAAGCCTTTGTCGGTATGGCGCAGGGGGCTGAAGCTGTGTCGCCGACTCAATTTTTACTCGAGCAGGTGCGATTGGGGGAGGCGACCAATAAAGATGAGTTGGTGAAGCAATCCCTGTATCGCCTAAACATGATGGACCCGAATAATCCGGATGTTATCGCGGCAGGAATTCGCCAGGCGCTACGGCAAGGGAATCTGGCCGAAGCACAAAAACAACTGGATAAGTTGCAACAATTGGCACCCGACACTGAAGTATATCGCCGCGCTAAGTTGATGTTAGCCATGACAAAACCTGAAGTTCGTCAGCAATTGCAGGAGGCCCGTCTACTGGCAACGGCGGGGCGGGTTGCTGAAGCTAAAGTTAAATATGATCAATTGCTGCAAGGCAATCCACCGACTCTGGATCTGGCGGTTGAGTATTGGCGGCTGGTGGCGCGACTACCCGGTCAGGAAGCCCTTGCGACCCAGAAACTCGCCTCTCTGGACCAACAATATCCCGGCAATGTTGCCCTGCGCATGGCGCTGGCGCGTATGTATTTCAGCCAACAAAAGGCCGTACTTGGCTACGCCATGTTGGAAAAAGTGGCCGCAGACCCTACCGGGGCTTCAGATGCTGCTGATTTGTGGATGGACACCATCAAAGCGATGACCGTCAGCCCGCAAAGTGTTGCCGCATTGACCCATTTTCTTGACGTTTTTTCCACCGGCCCTCAAGCGGATGCTGCTCGTAAAGAGTTGGCTAATCAGCAGGTTACATTGGCTGATCCGGCCTATCAGGCGCGGTTGAGCGGGCTGGAAAAAGTCGACAGTGGCGAAGGGACGGGTGCCATCCCTGCATTGAAACAAGCATTGGCCGCCTCACCCAATGACCCGGAAATTCTGGGCGCGCTGGGTCTGGCGTATGCTCGCGGTGGCGATCGCGCGCAAGCATTACAGTTATTTGAACAGGCGCAAAAATCGGATAAAGACGGCCTGAAAAGTGATAAATGGGCCAGTTTGATCAAAACCAACCGTTACTGGCTGCTGAATGATGCCGGTGATAAGGCGCTGAAAGCCGGTAACACTGCGTTGGCACAGCAAAAATATCAACAAGCGCGGCAAATCGACGGCAGCGACAGTTATGCATTAATTGGTTTGGGTGATGTGGCAGTGGCCCGTCATGATGATAAAAGTGCCGAGCAGCATTATCAGCAAGCATTGCGTCTCGATCCCAGCAACAGCAGCGCGGTGCGCGGGCTTGCCAATATTTATCAGCGGGAATCACCACAAAAAGCACTGGATTACCTGAATAACTTGCCCCGCAGCCAACAAGCCAAAATGCGCGACACATTAGATAACTTGCAATTAGAGAGTCTGAAACAGCAAGCCGAAACCTTGGCGGCACAGCAGCAGTGGCAGCAGGCAGCAGAGAAATATCGGCAGGCGCAACAGAGAGCGCCGGACGATGTCTGGATAACTTATCGGCTGGCACAAGCATTGGCGCAAGAGGGCCAGACGGCGCAAGCGGATGCACAATTCCACCAACTGGCCAGCCGTAAACCGGGCGATCCTGAACAGGTCTATGCCTATGCGCTTTACCTTTCCAGCACCGAGCGGGATAGTCAGGCATTGGCGCATTTAACCACACTGCCCACGGCGCAATGGAATGATAATATTCGTGAATTAGACCAGCGCTTGAAATTGGGTCAAGTGCTGACTTTGGCCCGCCAATTGCGGGCAAGTGGTGATGAAGCGGGGGCCATCACCGCCTTGCGCCAGCAACCCGCTAACACACAAATTGACCTGACACTGGCAGATTGGGCGCTGGAGCGCGGCGACTACAGCGCAGCGCTGGCGGGTTATCAGCATGTCCGGGCGCGTGAACCGCAAAATCCTGATGCGCGTTTGGGCGAGATTGAAGCCTATATCGCCGAGGGCCGCCTCAGCGAGGCGCGTCAGCATTTGCAAACTGAGCCACTGACGGGCGACGGGGCGAGCTTAAATACTCAGCGGCGGGTCGCCAATGCCTGGAGTGGTGTGGGTGAACCACACAAAGCGGCAGATATTTTCCAGCGGTTAAAACCAGCCGCCGCCAAAGGCACCCCATCACAGGATAATGCTTTAATATTCCGTGATTCGGCTCGGCTGGCGCAATTACAGGGCCAACCCGCTGCCGCTCAGGATGACTTCAAGCAGGCGATGGTGGCCAGCGGCATAGCGGCTAAGCTTCCAGCAGATAATGACAGTTATACTTTACTGACTCGTAATCAAGCCACGGATGATTGGCTCAAACGCGGGATTCGTGCTGATGCTGCGGATCTGTATCGTCAGCAGGATACCCGCGTCACATTGGATCAAGACTATCTGCATTCAAGTGGCACTGAAGGGATTTCAGATCTCAGCGCCTACAACACCATGCTGCAAGTGGATACTTCGCTAGCTGATGGTCGGGTGTTCTTCCGCACTGACACCGTGCATATGGATGCTGGCACCTTTGACAAAAATACCCGTTATAAAGCAGGCACTTGCTACAAAACTGAGATTCCTTGTCAAACGAATTTACATCAACGGGCCACTGGCACCAGTGTCGCGGTGGGGTGGCAAAATGACAGTTGGGCCACAGATATTGGCACCACGCCGATGGGCTTTGAGGTGGTCGATGTGGTGGGGGGGCTGGCGTACAGCAACAGTTGGGACCATATTGGTTGGACGGCAACGGCTTCGCGGCGGCCGATATCCAACTCATTATTAGCTTTTGCCGGTAGCAAAGACCCCAATACCAATATCACTTGGGGGGGCGTGCGCGGCAGTGGTGTCAGCTTGGGAGCCAGTTATGACCGCGGGGAAGCTAACGGGGTCTGGAGTGATTTGAGCTATCATTATCTCACCGGGAAAAATGTGGCCGATAACCAGCGGCTGCGCTTTATGACTGGCTACTACTACAAGCTAATCAATGAGGATAACCGCCGTTTTACCGTCGGTTTGAATGGCATGTGGTGGCATTACCAAAAAGATCTCAGCGGCTACACGTTGGGCCAGGGCGGGTATTACAGCCCACAAAAGTATCTGTCACTGGCTATCCCGGTAAATTATCGGGAGCGGACAGATAACTGGTCGTGGGAATTGGGTGGGTCGGTGTCTGTTTCACACTCTGCGACCAATGATCGGGCGCGTTATCCACTGCAAAATCTGCTCAATAATAGCTTGCAGCCTATTCCAGATCGCGGTGATCCCGATTATGGTGACAGCAGCAATGGCGTGGGTTACACCTTGCGAGCTTTGATTGAGCGCCGCCTGAGTTCGCACTGGACACTGGGGGCCGGAGTTGATATCCAGCAAGCTAAAGATTATACCCCAAGTCATGCGCTGATTTACCTGCGCTACTCTATGGCGGGGTGGCAAGGTGACTTGGATATGCCGCCTCAGCCATTGGTGCCTTACTCCGACTTTAAGTAACAGCCAGTGGCGCTTTTTTAGATAAAAAAGCAACTTTACAGTGATAAATAGCACTTTGAAGTTGCTTCCCTGATAGGAAAAGACTGAAACCCACGGTATTCTTCCCAACCGGTTTGGTTTCATAAGATAAAATCTCAGGGCGATCGAGTATACTCGGACAGCATCGATGAGTCGCCGCATCACTGTGGCAACCATTTTATTTTATTCAGTCGGAATGGGTGGGAGTGAGTTTGCGGGTAAGGCGTTCATTAACGATTAAGCAAATGGCGGCGGTGGCAGTGGTTGCCCTGGTCACCATCTGTATTTTTATCGTCATTCAGTTATTCCACTTTGTGCAGCAGCGCAAGGACGATTACGCCAAGCAGTTGGAGAGTATCGCCTATTCAGTTCGCCAACCGCTGTCTGCGGCAATCTTGAGTGTCGATATCCCCCAAGCCAAAAATATCCTCAATAATTTACTCCCCATTGGCATCCTTAGCCGTGCCGATGTGATTTTACCTAATCAAATTCAGGTATTACACGCAAACTTCCCCACGGAAAGGCCCGTACCCCGCTGGGCTAAACGTATTTTTTCCCTGCCGGTGCAGATAACGGTGCCGTTATATTCTCTGGAGCGGGTATCCGCCAATCCGCAGCCACTGGCACATTTGGTGTTACGGGCCGACTCATTTCGCATGTATCAGTTTATCCTCAGCACCTTGTCGGCGATGCTCTCGACTTATTTGCTGCTGGCATTGGTACTCTCTGTATCACTCGCCTGGTGTATTAATCGCCTCATTATTCACCCACTGCGTGCGGTGGCCAAAGAGCTGGAAAAGATAGGTCAGCAAGGGGTACTGAATCACCAACTGACTTTACCTGCTCATCATCAGGATGATGAACTGGGTATGTTGGTTCACAATTACAATCGCAATCAACAATTGTTAGCTGAGGCTTATGCGGGCATGAGCTGTCCGCTGGGGACTGAATTACCTTTACTACATAAAACCCCGCAACAGTTGGCGCAGGAAAAAGACATTTTGCGGGCGATTGCAAATCGTGATTTCGTCCTGTTTTTACAGCCGCAATGGGATATGGAAGAGCCGCGGATTATTGGTGCTGAAGCATTGCTACGCTGGCGGCAGACGGATGGTAGCTATCGTCAACCTTCAGAGTTTATCACTGACGCAGAAGAAAGTGGCGCGATGATGCCGCTGGGTCATTGGGTGCTCGAGGAAGCTTGCCGCATTCTGGCTGACTGGAAAGCACAAGGAATTACCTTGTCACTGGCGGTCAATATTTCCGGCTTACAAATTCAATGTGAGAGTATTCTAACGCACCTACAAACCATTATTAGCCGCAATAACATTGACCCACACCAATTGGTGTTGGAGATTACTGAGACTGCGCGTATTCAGAATCTCGATAAAGCGTTCATGTTATTGCGCCAGTTACAGGGGCTTGGCTTGTCTATCGCCCTGGATGATTTCGGTACCGGGTATTCAGGCCTGCAATATCTCAATCACCTAAAAAGCTTGCCGATCAATATCATTAAACTGGATAAAAGTTTTGTGAAGCATTTGCCCGAAGATGATGCGATGGCGCGAATCATTAGCACCATCTCCGACGTGCTGAAACTCCGAGTCATGGCTGAAGGTGTCGAGACGGATGAGCAGCGGCAATGGTTGTTAAAACAGGGTATTCAATGTGGGCAGGGCTTTTTATTTTCGGAGCCGTTACCCCGTGAGGAGTTTGAAGCCCGTTTTACCCTGCGCCCTTGACGCCACCGCGGTGTTAGCTTCCCTCACTGACCCGAATCACTGACTGCCCGTTGACCTTAAAATAAATAGACTCATCGGGATTCATTCATTTGCTGCCTTACTGTAACGCCAATAGCTTGGGTAATATTTTTCGCCCTTGATGCTAGAGCGGTGTTAGCGGCATTTATTAATAATACCCATAAGTAAATATTCTGTTGGCATCTATTTTCTTATTTAAGTCGCGCCTACAATATTAACACCTATCTCGTCAAGATTATTTAATTCGAAATAAAACCCCTCCTAAATAGCCTTAATCCCTTACTACACCTGCGATAGAACAAAAAAAACCACAGTGTCAGTGCATTAGTTAAAACTATTTACTTTGAACTAAATCACATAAATGGATATTGGTTTTATTAATTTCGAACTATCAGTCATAGATCTCGGAACTTAATATCAAAATAAATAGAATGATGTTTCATAAATGGAGTCTGTATTTATCATAATAATTAATTTTATTTATTAAAATAAGGTATCTGTAATGAAATTTAAATTATTATCTCTGGCAGTGGCATCACTTATCAGCACCAGCGCAATGGCCGTTACTATTGACTATCGTCATGAAACACAAGATCAAAGTGGTAATAATCACAAAGACCGCTTATTAATGTCCCACCGCTTTGCTAATGGCTTCGGATTATCTCTGGAAGGCAAGTGGAAAAGTGCCAGTGACAAGGATAAACCATTCCATGAAGGTGTGAGTAATGGTACTGAAGTGGTTGCCAGCTATGTGTATAAAATTGATAAAACATTCTCTATCGAACCGGGTTTCTCATTAGATTCAAGCTCGAGTGCTAACAATTATCGCCCTTATTTACGTGGTAAGGCAAATATCGTTGATGATCTCTCTATCTCATTACGTTATCGCCCTTATTACAAGCGTACTAGCGCCAATATTAATACAAAAAAAGACACGTCTGAAAATGGTTATAATCTGACGAGTGTTCTCAGTTATAAAATCAACAAAGAATTCCAATTAGACTACGAGCTGGATTACAAACAAGCTAATAAAGCCGGGGTCACTTTAGCGGATAACGAAAATTACGATTGGACCCATGATTTTAAATTGACGTATAAGTGGGATAAGAACTGGTCCCCTTATATGGCTGTCGGTAATGTCTCTGGCAGTAAAAATACCGATGAACGCCAAACTCGTTATCGCGTAGGCGTCAAATACAGTTTCTGATCCATTACTGAAGTCATTACATTCTGACCTTTGGGGTCACACCTCGCTATAACGATTTTTGACAGGTAACGAAGTCATGAAAAAAAGAGCGTTATTTTTGAGTATGGCAGCACTAGCCACGCTATATATTCCCGCCGGACAGGCCGCGGATACCGACCGCCTGACAGTGGTAAAACAGTATGTCGATAATGTATTAAATAAGGCATCCGATACCTATCACGGTGATAAACCTAGCCCGCTATTGGCGGATGGTGTTGACCCCCGCACTGGGCAGCAACTGGAATGGATATTCCCTGATGGCCGCCGGGCAGTATTATCAAATTTCTCAGCACAACAAAATCTCATGCGCGTTATGAGTGGGTTGAGCGAGCTGAGTGGCGATCCCCGCTATCAGAAGCGCGCTGAAGATATTGTTCGCTATCACTTCCAGAATTATCAAGACCCAAGTGGTTTACTGTATTGGGGCGGCCACCGGTTTGTTGATCTAAAAACGCTTCAACCAGAAGGGCCAAGCGAAAAAGAGATGGTGCACGAGCTGAAAAATGCTTATCCCTATTATGATCTGATGTTTAGCGTCGACAGTGATGCAACAGCGCGGTTTATTCGCGGCTTTTGGAATGCCCATGTTTATGATTGGCGCATTCTTGAAACCAGTCGCCACGGTGAATATGGCAAACCGATGAGCGCACTGTGGGAAAGCAAATTTGAGCAGCAGCCACCTTTCTTTGCTACCAAAGGACTGAGTTTCCTCAATGCGGGCAATGACCTGATTTATTCTGCGTCCTTGCTCTACAAACACCAGCAAGAACCCGGCGCATTAGTCTGGGCTAAGCGCTTGGCTGATCAGTATGTTTTGCCGCGTGACGCCAAAACGGGCCTTGGCGTTTATCAGTTTACTCAAGCTCTGAAACGCGAAGAGCCAACGGATGATGCCGATACCCATTCCAAATTTGGCGATCGCGCTCAGCGCCAGTTTGGGCCGGAGTTCGGCCCGGCAGCATTGGAAGGCAACATGATGCTCAAAGGGCGTACCAGCACCCTTTATTCTGAAAATGCCTTGATGCAGTTGCAGTTGGGCAAAGATTTGGGGCCTCAGGGCCAGGATTTATTGAAGTGGACAGTGGATGGTCTGAAAGCATTTGCTCAATATGCCTATAACGATCAAGACAATACCTTCCGCCCGATGATGGCCAACGGGCAAGATTTATCAAATTATACCCTCCCACGTGATGGTTATTACGGTAAAAAAGGCACGGTGATCAAACCATACAAAGCAGGTAATGAATTCCTGATTTCTTATGCGCGTGCTTATGCTATCGACAATGATCCGTTGCTGTGGAAAGTTGCCCGCGGTATTGCTAATGACCAAGGGTTGGGCGATATCGGTACTGCGCCGGGCAAAGATGTCAAAGTGAAAATGGATACCACCAACAGTGATCCTTACGCTTTGTTTGCTTTGTTGGATCTTTACCAGGCCAGCCAGGTAGCAGATTATCGGCTATTGGCAGAGAAAATCGGCGATAACATCATTAAAACGCGTTATATAGACGGCTTCTTCATGGCTTCTCCTGACCGCCAATATGCTGATGTTGATGCCATAGAACCTTACGCTCTGCTGGCTCTGGAAGCATCATTGCGCAATAAACCCCAGGCAGTGGCACCTTTCCTGAATGGTGCGGGCTTCACTGAGGGGGCTTATAGAATGGACGATGGTTCAGCGCGAATTTCAACTCGTGATAATGAACTGTTCTTGCTCAATGTGGGCGAGAAGCTACAACCGAACGGCCGTAAATAGTCCCGACAGCGGCCCGTGCTGGGGCCGCTGTTGGTAAAAAGTGCCGAGCAGCGGCTTCCCAGGGCCTGTTTGCTCGGTGCTTTTACCCACGGGTTTTCATCGTCGTATTAAACCGCCCCCTTGATTTCACCCTCAAAAAGGGGGCTACCGCCCACTCAATGTTCCGCTCAAAAATCATTCACTCCTTGCATACTTCACAACCGTAAATTGCTTCTTTTTTATCCTTTCTTATTGCTAATCATTTTGGGTTAATTGTCTGGTTGATTTGACCGTATTCCGATTGTTGCTGCCGCTTGAAGCGTTTCAGTTCTTAATTTCGCATTTAGGGTGCAATCCAGTGCAACTAATAATTTCCATATTGTTATGAGGGTGTTATTTTCCGCGCAAGCACGGATAAAAAAGAAGTGTCACTCAATTATCACAGAGAGCAAAGCGACAGGCTGCCGTGTATTACTCCAAAAGGACATAGTTATGAAAGCTTCAGTGTTTAAAAGTCTTTATTTTCAGGTGTTAACGGCGATTACTTTGGGTGTGTTACTGGGGCATTTCTACCCGGAACTCGGTGCTCAGATGAAACCTCTGGGTGATGGGTTTGTTAAACTAATTAAAATGATTATCGCACCCGTGATTTTTTGTACTGTTGTGACCGGTATCGCGGGGATGGAAAGTATGAAAGCCGTGGGCCGCACTGGTGCCATTGCGCTACTCTATTTTGAGATTGTCAGTACCATTGCGCTACTGATTGGCTTGGTGATTGTTAATGTGGTGCAACCCGGTGCAGGTATGAATATCGACCCTGCGACACTGGATGCAAAGGCGGTTGCACTTTATGCTGAACAAGCTTCGCAGCAAGGGATTGTGCCATTCTTGCTAGATATCATTCCCAGCAGCGTAGTCGGCGCTTTTGCCAGCGGCAATATTCTGCAAGTCCTGTTGTTTGCTGTGCTGTTCGGTTTTGCCCTGCACCGCCTGGGTGAAAAAGGTCAGATTATCTTTAATGTTATTGAGAGTTTTGCCCGCGTTATCTTCGGCATTATCAATATGATCATGCGCTTGGCACCTCTCGGGGCTTTCGGGGCCATGGCCTTTACCATCGGTAAATATGGTGTGGGTAGCTTGGTGCAACTGGGCCAGCTCATTATCTGCTTCTATATTACCTGCGTGTTGTTTGTGGTGGTCGTGCTGGGGTCCATTGCGAAATTTAATGGTTTTAACATCTTCAAATTCATCCGCTACATAAAAGAAGAATTGCTGATCGTGCTCGGGACATCCTCCTCGGAGTCTGTGCTACCGCGTATGCTGGATAAGATGGAGAAAGCCGGGTGTAAGAAGTCCGTGGTGGGCTTGGTTATTCCGACCGGTTATTCGTTTAACCTGGACGGCACCTCTATTTATCTGACCATGGCGGCGGTATTTATTGCTCAGGCAACCAATACCCAAATGGATGTTATTCATCAGGTTACCTTACT
Organism: Yersinia rochesterensis; assembly: GCF_003600645.1. Taxonomy (NCBI): domain Bacteria; kingdom Pseudomonadati; phylum Pseudomonadota; class Gammaproteobacteria; order Enterobacterales; family Yersiniaceae; genus Yersinia; species Yersinia rochesterensis. The sequence goes on along the minus strand of NZ_CP032482.1, from coordinate 4,260,445 downwards.
GGTGGTGTTGTTGCTCTCCTCAAAAGGTGCGGCAGGGGTCACGGGCAGTGGCTTTATTGTCTTGGCCGCCACCATTTCTGCGGTTGGGCATTTACCATTAGCAGGTTTGGCGCTGATTCTGGGTATCGACCGCTTTATGTCTGAAGCTCGTGCGCTGACCAATCTGGTGGGTAATGGGGTTGCAACTATCGTGGTAGCGAAATGGTGCAACCAATTGGATAACGACCAACTGCAAGCGGTATTATCAAATAAAACCTTACCGAATAATGAGATAAAGAATAGCGTTTCTCCGTCTTAATACCCCGCTAACTCTCTACATTCTAAAAACTACCGGTGGCGAATTGTCACCGGTAGCATCTCTTCATTATGCCCCTTGATAGCCTTTATTGTGTTAATTACCATTTAGATACTATTTTTTACTCTGATGAGTGACATCGGCAAAAGCATGCGGTCTAACAGAATGGTACACTCCCAGCTTCAGTTTTTACGCGAGTGATAACCGTTGATTTTTCGCCCAATAATGACGGCATAACGATGCGTGTTTGAAAGCTGGACTTATTTATTTATGTTTTCATGATTACCCTATTGCATGACGCCGCTATGTTACTCATTGGCGGTTGGTGTGAAAGTACAGATGGCTTACATGAATGACATGACGTTGCATCGTTTTAACATTGGATAGTTTATTAAGTAGGGGTTCACATGCAGGGCACCAGAATTCGTCTTATAGTTGGTGGGTTATTGCTGGCCGCCGCCAGTAGTAATGTGCAGGCTGAAGCACTACAACCCGATCCTGCCTGGCAGCAGGGGAAATTAGAAAACGGGTTTTCATGGCAGTTGTTGGCAACGCCACAGCGCCCTAGCGACCGGATCGAGTTACGTCTGGTGGTTAATACAGGCTCATTAGTTGAGAGTGCGCCGCAAATTGGCTTTGCCCATTTGTTACCGCAACTGGCATTAATGAGTAGCGCGAGTTTTACTCCTGCCCAACTTCAGTCGCTATGGCAACAAGGGGTCGATAAAGATCGTCCGTTGCCACCGGCTATTACATCTTATGATTTCACTTTATATAGCTTGAGCTTGCCCAATAACCGCCCTGACTTGCTGAAAGAAGCTTTGGCATGGTTGTCCGATACCAGTGGCAAGCTGGCCATCAGTGAACAGACCGTTAATGCGGCGCTGAATAGTGCTACCGATCCTATTGCTACGTTCCCACAAAATATTCAGGAACCTTGGTGGCGTTATCGGCTAAAAGGCTCTTCTCTGATGGGGCATGATCCCGGCCAGCCAGTGGCAAAACTGGTAGATATTGAGAAGCTAAAACAGTTTTATCAGCAATGGTATACCCCGGATGCCATGACATTGTATGTCGTGGGGAATGTCGACAGCCGCAGTATTGCCGCCCAAATCGGCAAAACATTCTCTGAGTTGAAAGGGAAGCGGGCGACACCAGCACCTGTCGCGATGTTAGCGCCATTGCCGCCAGAGCCGGTGAGCTTGATGAATGAGCAGGCGACGCAAGACACGTTATCACTGATGTGGGATACCCCTTGGCATCCGATTCAGGATTCTATTGCGTTAAGCCGTTACTGGCGCAGTGATTTAGCCCGTGAGGCATTGTTCTGGCATGTTCAGCAAGTGCTGGAAAAAAGTGATCAGAAAAACCTGAAATTGGGCTTTGATTGCCGGGTGCAATATCAGCGCGCTCAATGTGCCATTCATTTGAATACACCGGCAGAAAATCTGACATCGGGTATGAATTTCATTGCTCGTGAACTGGCGAGCTTGCGCGCCAATGGCCTGAGTCAGGCAGAGTTTGATGCTTTGATGGCGCAGAAAAACGATCAGCTCAGTAAGTTGTTTGCCACCTATGCCCGCACAGATACTGATATTTTGATGAGCCAACGTCTGCGTTCACAACAAAGTGGTGTGGTGGATATCGCCCCGGAGCAGTACCAGAAGCTACGACAGGCTTTCTTGTCAGGTCTGACTTTGACGGTACTGAATCAGGAATTGAAGCAGCAATTATCACAAGATACCACGCTGATTCTGACGCAGCCAAAAGGCGAGCCAGAAGTGAATGTAAAAGTATTGCAGGATGCATATAACGCAATTATGACACCACACACAGTGGTGCCAGAAGATGCTGCGCCTACAGTGGCTGCTGCGGAGACGGCACCGCCGACACCCACAACAGCTCAATAAGTAAAATATTGAGTCGTTATGAATAAGCCCGGACACTATGTACCGGGCTTATTGGTGTTGTCCTGAAAGAAGGGGAAGCGCCCCTAGGTGCGATAAATCCGTCGGACTGAATGCTGAATCACACCGCTGGCATTGCCGCCAGTGGGATGATTGCCCCACGATATTGAATCACGGTGCTGGCGGTTAAATGTCCGCGCACAGCGGCGTCATGCGCACTGCCACCGGTCAGGCGAACTGCCAGATAACCGGCACTGAACGAATCCCCAGCCGCCGTGGTATCCACCACTTTCTCTTTCGGCAGTTTAACCGCCGGAACATCATACTGGTGGGCTTCAAAGCCCTCTTTCACCCAGACGATGCAGGAATCTGCGCCGCGCTTGATAACAATTTCGCTTACGCCTAAATCCTGAGTGCGTTCAATCACTTGCTCTATTGGCGTCTCGCCCCACAGCATATCTTCATCGTCCAATGTCAGGAAAGCGATATCCGTGCAGGCCAACATGTCGCGATAGGCTTCTTGTGTCTCTTCTTTGCTCTGCCACAGGCGAGGGCGGTAATTGTTATCAAAGATAACTTTGCCCCCGTTAGCCCGACAGGCGCGCAGCAATGTCAGCAAACGCTGGCGAGAAGCACTGTCGAGGATCGCCAGGCTGATGCCGCTGAGATACAGATAATTAAATTTTTCAAGGCGTTGGCAGATTTCATCCGCCTGTGGGCTGGTCAACCAAAAACGTGCGGCGGCATCATTACGCCAATAATAGAAAGTGCGCTCACCGGTGCTATCAGTTTCAATGACATACAGCCCCGGCAATTTATTATCCAGACGCTGAATGAGAGAGGTGTCGATGTTCTCTTGCTGCCAGGCGGCCAGCATCTCGTTACTGAAATTGTCAGTCCCCAGCGCCGTGACGTAATGTACATTCAAGTCCTGCTTGGATACCTGACGGGCAACATACACCGCAGTATTCAGCGTATCGCCGCCAAAGCCCCGGCTAAGGTCGGTACCTTTTTGTGACAGTTCAATCATGCATTCGCCGATAACGGCAATATTTTTGCTGGTCATGGAAAGCTGGCCTGTGAGTCAATAATGAAGATAAGGTTAGTCTCACTGCTGGCTTAGTCTGAGTCAATAGTATTAAAACGATGTTTTAAATTTTTTATGATGTAAGTCGGGAAACTGACAAGTTTCCCGTTATTCTGAACACATTTATGGCCCTGAAAACCTTCACTCTAAAAACAATGATGCTGAAAATAAGTATTCTAAAAACAATTAGGATGACTTTCTCAGGTCGGTCACACTATGGCCGCCAATCCCCCAGTTATCGGTATCGACTTCATCAATCACCACCACGGTAGTGGCCGGGTTTTTACCCAGAGTGTCGACTAATAGCTGGGTGACACCGGCGATCAGCTGTTTTTTCTGCTCCGCCGTCGCCCCTTCGCGCGTAATTTTAATATTGACGTAAGGCATGTTCATCTCCATTAAGTTATTGGGTATGGCATTGATTAACAACTATAGATGGCTTAAATGTGCCGCACCAGCTCGCTTAGGAGGAATAATCTATCATGCCGCTATATAAAGTTCTGGTCGCCTGAGTCGATAACATCTACAGAAGAAAAACCGTTTATCACCGGGTGCCCCCAGTTGTTGGCAATCCCTATTGCCGTAGCTGTTTGATGCCCTAAAATATGGCGACTAAACTGATGATGACCAATAAAATATCAGGTTTGCTTGCGCCATCCTTTGCCGCTATTGATCGAAATAAAGGACAGAGCTTCTGGCGGCAATGTCAGCGTCGGTATACTTTTCAACCTATCTATCGTACCTCTGGTGCGCTGCTGGCTATCGAGTTGCTTACGGCGGTTTTTCATCCCTCATCACCGGATACCCGTTTGAATCCGGAGGATTATTTTAGTGCCATTAGTATCCGTGCCCGTTTGGATGTGGTGCTCGAGCAGTTGAGTATGGTTAAGCAGTGGCATGAGATATTTGTACATCACTCGGTGTTGGTCTCAATCAACATTGATGGTCAGGCGCTAATGGCAATGCAGGATGATCAGCAGGCTAAGGCGTTAATTGATGCTATGCCTTACATTCGTTTTGAATTGCTGGAGCATGTCGACACCTCTCTTGATACCCCTTTTGCACGTATTGCCGAGGCAGACCGGTTATGGCTGGATGATTTTGGCAGCGGGCTAGCGAATTTCACATCATTCATTAGTTGGCGCTATGAGTACATCAAAGTTGCCCGAGACTTATTTATCGTGCTGCAAGAAAGTGATGTCGGGAATCAGCTATTTTTCAAACTGGTGACCTTAATGGGCAGCTATAGCAAAGGGGTGATTGTTGAAGGGGTGGAAACCTCACAAGAATGGGCGATGGTGCAGCAGTCTGACGCCGTTGCCGCGCAAGGTTATTATCTCTCCCGACCGACGTCATTTGACCGTTTACAGTCCCTCCCAATGCTGTTCTGTGGCTAATCTTTAGGGTTAATAAATGCCCATCCCCCTCCTCTAACCCGCCTTCCTTCGCTATTCTCGACTATGGTTAAAGTGGTTTTTTAATTTAAGATCATGAGTATTGGCATGGAGCTGTTATGACCAAAACCGGAAAAGTGCTGACGGGCATTGGCGGGGGTATTGTGCTGCTGCTGGTCGCCGCCATCGTGTTTATTATGACTTTCGACTGGAATCGCCTAAAGCCAACTATTAATGAAAAAGTCTCGACTGAGTTGCAACGGCCTTTCGCCATCCGAGGCAATCTCGGGGTGGACTGGTCACGCAAAAGTGATGAACCGGGTTGGCGGGGCTGGGTGCCGTGGCCGAATATCCACGCTGAAGACTTGGTGCTGGGTAACCCGTCAAATTTAGTCAGTGAGAAAACCGCGGATAAAGCTAATGCCACTGCGGGCACCGCGGAATCTACCGCATTCCCTGCCGGGGAAATGATCACTTTAAAACGGGTCGATGCCAGCATTGCGCCGTTGGCATTACTGGCGAAAGAAGTTTGGATACCGCGTATCTGGCTGACCCAACCGGATGCCCACCTGCTGCGGCTGGCGAATGGCGAGAATAACTGGACATTTAATCTGGCGAATAGCTCTGCGGATGATAAGAGCGCCGCTTCTGATTGGTCGGTTAATATTGATGATATTGTCTTTGATCGCGGCCAGATAAACCTGAAAGATGCGGTGCTGAAAGCAGACTTGGAGGCGGTGATTGACCCGCTGGGCAAGCCGTTACCGTTTGCTGAAGTGACGGGCGCACGTAATGAGAAAAAAGATAAGCAACCGGCTGAAAAGGCAAAGAATAATGCGCCTGATTTTATCTTTGGTTGGAAAGTTGACGGTAAGTATCAGGGCCAGCCTTTAACCGGCAGTGGCAAAATTGGCGGCATGTTGTCGATGAATGATGCCAGCACCCCTTTCCCCTTGCAGGCGGATATCCGTTCTGGTACTACCCGAGTGGTGGTGGCGGGCACATTAACGGACCCCGGCAATCTGGCGGGGTTGGATCTGCAATTGAAATTATCCGGTGCCAGTTTGGGTAATCTCTATCCACTGCTGGGCGTGTTATTGCCGGCCACCCCCCCTTACAACACTGATGGCCGTTTAATCGCGAGTCTCAAGCAGGTCGGTGGGGCGGTTTATCGCTACGAAAACTTTAACGGCAAAATCGGCGACAGTGATATTCATGGCAACTTGGCCTATACCGCCAGCCAACCACGGCCAAAATTAACCGGCAACATGTCATCGGAAAAATTACGTTTTGCTGACTTAGCGCCGTTGATCGGGGCGGATTCCAATCAGGAAAAAGCCAATCGCGGTGAGCGCAGCCGACAACCCAGTAATAAGGTGTTGCCGACTGAAAAATTTGATACTAAAAGCTGGGGCGTGATGGATGCCGATGTCACCTATGCAGCTAAACGTATCGATCGGGATAAATCATTGCCATTAACCGACCTGTCGACTCACGTAGTGCTCAATAATGGTGAGTTGCTGCTCGACCCGCTGCGATTTGGCATGGCAGGGGGGAATCTCAATGCCATTCTGCGGCTGAATGGCAATAAAAACCCCATGCAAGGTAAGGTTGATTTACATGCCCGCCGCTTGCAACTAAAAGAGCTATTGCCGCAGGTGCAGGCGATGCGCAACAGCTTGGGGCAATTGAATGGCGATGCATCATTTACCGCCAGCGGCAACTCGGTTGCAGCTCTGTTGGCAACCAGTAATGGTCATCTGCGTTTGTTACTCAATCAGGGGCTAATCAGCCGCAGCTTGATGGAGTTACTCGGCCTGAATGTCGGTAACTACTTGGTAGCGAAGCTGTTTGGTGACGATGAGGTCAAAATTAACTGCGCGGTGGCTGATGTTCAGTTACGCAATGGTTTGGCGACGCCACGGCTGTTTGTGATTGATACTGAGAATGCCATTATCAATATTAGCGGAAATATCAATTTTGCTACCGAGCGGCTGGATTTATCTATTGATCCGGAAAGCAAAGGGCTGCGAATTTTAACCCTGCGCTCACCGCTGTATGTGAAAGGCACATTTAAACGCCCAGATGCGGGAGTCAAAGCCGGGCCTTTGTTGGCCCGTGGCGCGATTGCTGCGGTGTTAGGTGTGGCCTTCACTCCTGCCGCCGCATTACTGGCACTGATTTCCCCCAGTGAAGCTGAAAAAAATCAGTGCACGCCATTGCTGCAAAAAATGAAGCAAAAGAAATAGCGCGTTAATGTATCGGTGGTTGGGACAGCCGTTGGCAACGGTGATCTTGCAGCTCCTCCACCGATGCCCGATGTAGCGTTATCAGCCGGGCTTTACTGGCGAGCAATAAAAATTGCCCATCGGGCAATGCCGTCATGGCGAGACCATAGCGGCCCATGTCATCTTTCGCGCCCGGCACTTCATCCGCTAACAAGCGAAATGCCCCTGATTGCTGTAATTCTGCCGCCGTCGTCCGCCGCACCAGATAATCATGCCCCAATAAACCGCCGGGTAGGGGCTGCCATTGTTGGTGAAAATCGGCTTCCTGTGCCGCCAAAGCGGTTTTGACTGCTGGTTTTAGGCAAGAAATATGAATATGTAAATGGTCCTGACTGCGGCCATATTTTGAATTGATGGTTAGCGAAATATCCGCATCATCAATGGGTGCGCCGTATTTATCCGCCATAAAGTGGCGGGCTTGCCAGGCATCAAGGAAGTAGTTGGGGCTGCTGGTAGCTAATAACTGCGGGCTTTCTATGCCGCTGATTTTTGCCGTCGGCATCAACAAATACTGTAATGGCCCGTGAATATCTTTGTACACCACGAACCCGGCGAGGGTATCAACCTCTGCACAAGGTTGCGGATTATGTGCCGTTTCCATATGGGGAACACATTGCTGACTCACAATCTTCCACAGCGCATCCGCATTGCTGAAGCGCAATTTATAGCCAATGCCCAGCAGGATAATGACCAGCAATATCAGTAAAAACCACGGCTTTTTTAGATAACGAAACATTGGCTTCCTTTCACTTTCCATGATGAGCCACTAGTGTAGTGAGATATCCGTGGGGCGGGCAAACCCCATAATGCTTATTTATCATTATGGGGTGTTGACCTTAAACCGGAATGTAGGGCTATTGTGGGTTTTTATTGCCCGGTTCTGAGGGCAGAGTGCCGTCTTCGGCATAGCGGGCGGTCGCTATCCAGGCGGCGCAAAATAAGGTCAGACGGGCGAAAAAGTAGAAAAAGGCCATTAAACCAATCACTGAACCAAAGGCCGCCCCTGAGGGGGAGCTGGCAAGGCGCGGCAGCATCATGGTCATGATAAATTTTATGATTTCAAAGCCAATTGCCGCAATCAGGGTGCCCCGCAATAGCGCTTTTTTCTTCGGTTTATGTCGCGGAAGAATCCAAAATATCCATAAAAATAATAGATAGTTGGCAGCTATAGAGATAGACAGAGCAATCAGTGTCATCACGGGCCGCAACCACTCGATCCCCCCTAATCCTAATGCATTAACAATAGCGGATTGCGCCGCTCCGGCGATAGATGTCAGCGAAAGAGTAATAATGAGCGCGATAACTAAGCCAGTGAGTGACATAAAATCACGGGCATAGCGGTAATAGAATTTTTCCTGATCCTGTGGATTGCGCTCCCAGACATCGCGCGACTGGGCACGAATGGCTTCGCGCAGATTTCCCATCCAACTAATACCGGAATAAAGCGCAATCGCCAAACCGGTTAACCCGACGGTAGTGCGTTGCTGAATAGCGGTATTCACCGTGTTTTTAAGGGTGGCCGCCAGACTTGGGTCACTGATGGTATTAACAATTTTGTTAATTAATTCAGCCAATAAGTCGGGGTTAGAGGCCAGCACAAAACCCACTGTGGCAAAAGAGACCATCAAAATAGGGATCAGTGATAAAAATGAAAAATAAGTAATAGCAGCGCCAAACTGGCTGCCCAGCCGGTCATTGAAGCGGTCTGTGGCGCGGATAATATGGGCAACAGGGGGGTAAGCTTTCACACGGTCAATTATTTTCATCATAGGTCAACTTCCCGTGCCATAAAGGAAATTGCTTTTTTACCCGTTTCAATTCCAGCAGTCAGCGGTGCTGGGTTGTCTCGCGGTGCGTTCGGCATAATTCTCCTTGAGTATGTTAATCCATGCTTTATGCAGATGATTATGCTAAAGAATATGATATAAAATAGCCGCTAATCTGTTGATGATAGCAGAGTCGAGGTCTATCACAACCTCACGAGCCAATGGCGGACGCCTGCGCGAAAGTAAAAAATATTCTTGAGGATAATATTCAAGACAATAAAAAAGGCTACAAACCCTGCGGTTTATAGCCTTTTAAGGTTTTTTAATAAACCTTAGCGCATAGTAACAAACTCTTCGGCGGCCGTCGGGTGGATAGCGACCGTGTTGTCGAAATCTTTCTTGGTTGCGCCCATCTTCACGGCGACCGCGAACCCTTGCAGGATTTCATCCATACCAAAGCCGATACCATGAATACCGACAATCTTCTCTTCCGGCCCTGCGCACACCAGTTTCATCCGGCATGGCTGGCGGTGCTGAGTGACGGCGCTGTACATTGCGGTGAAGGACGATTTGTACACTTTCACTTGGTCGTCGCCAAACTTCTCACGCGCTTGCGGCTCAGTCAGGCCAATAGTCCCGATTGGCGGGTGGCTGAACACCACGGTCGGAATATTGCTGTAATCCAGATGCTCGTCCGGCTTGTTATTGAACAGGCGCTCGGACAAACGGCGACCCGCAGCAACCGCCACCGGGGTTAGCTCAACGGCACCGGTATTATCGCCGACGGCGTAGATGCCTTTAACGTTAGTATTCTGGAACTTATCAACCTCGATATAGCCTTTTTCATTGGTTTTAACACCGCTGGCGGCCAGATTCAGGTTATCTGTTGCTGGTTCACGGCCAATGGCCCAAATCAGATGGTCGACAGTCACTTCAGTGCCGTTTTCCAGTTGCAGTGTCAGGCTGCCATCTGCATTTTTAATTACAGCTTTCGGTACTGCTTCAGTATGCAGCTTCGGCCCTTCGGTGTTCATCACTTCCAGCAGGGTTTCAACAATCAACGGATCAAAAGTACGCAGTGGCGCGTGCTTGCGCACAAATAAATGCGTTTCTGTGCCTAAGCCATTGAGAACGCCCGCGATTTCGACCGCGATATAACCGGCACCCACCACAGCAACCCGTTTTGGCATCTCGTCTAATTCGAAGAAACCATCGGAATCGATACCATACTCAGCCCCTGGAATATCCGGGTGACTTGGGCGGCCGCCGGTGGCGATCAGAATGTGATCGGCAGTAATCTTCTCACCGTTAACTTCCACGGTATGCGCATCAAGAAAACGCGCAAAACCATGAATAACATCAACTTTATTATTACTTAAACCACGGTCATAAGACTGATGGATACGATCTATGTAAGCAGTACGATTGGCAATCAGCGTTTTCCAATCGAAATGATTCACGGTGGTGTCGAATCCGTAATCCGGGCCATACAATTTAATTGCTTCTGCAATTTGGGCTGCATGCCACATCACTTTCTTCGGTACACAACCGACGTTTACACAGGTGCCACCGAGCTGTTTAGCTTCAATTAGCGCGCATTTTTTGCCATACATGGCTGCCCGGTTGATAGACGCGATCCCGCCACTGCCACCGCCAATTGCCAGATAGTCGTAATGTTTGGTCATCAGGATTTCCCATGAGAGTCGTTTAAAAAATTGCCTTACAGTTTAGCGTTTGAAAGTGTTTTGTGCATCAATGGCTCTGATAGGCTATTCGTTCAGAAAAAAATTATTCCAGTGATATCTATACCCAAAATAATTCGAGTTGCAGGAAGGCGGCAACTGAGTAAATCCCCAAGAGCTTACACAAGTAAGTGACTGGGGTGAGCGAAAGCAGCCAACGCACGTGCAGCTTGAAGTATTATTCCGGCACGACCCATTTCACCAGCGTATGGCCATGGCCAGACGGCACCAATATTTTGTGCAGCCACGGCAGTAGCGTATTCATTTGCTGTTCCAGCTTCCATGGCGGGTTAATCACAATCATGCCAGAGGCGGTCATGCCGTGTTGATCACTGTCTGGGCGGACGGCCAATTCAATTTGCAGAATACGGCGGATGCCCGTGGCTTCCAGATCCCGCAATAACCGTTTGACTTGCTGGCGTAAAACCACTGGATACCATAACGCATAGGTGCCCGTTGCGAAGCGTTTATAACCCTCCTGAATACCTTTCACCACATCCTGATAATCAGTTTTCATTTCATACGGTGGATCGATAAGAATCAAACCACGGCGTGATTGCGGCGGCAACTGTGATTTAAGTTGCTGATAACCATCAGCTCGCTGGACTTTAGCGCGCTCATCTTTGGCAAATTCATTGCGCAACAGCGGGTAATCACTCGGGTGCAGCTCAGTCAGATGGATTTTGTCATATTCACGCAGTAAATGGCGGGCAATCAACGGTGAGCCGGGGTAATAACGCAATTTCTCACCACGGTTAAAGTAATTGATTGCACTCATATAAGGTGCTAAATCAGCGGGTAAGTCATCGCGTTGCCACAGTTGGCCGATACCCTCCAGGTATTCACCGGTGCGTTCAGCATGCTCGCCGCTTAATTGATAGCGGCCAGCACCGGCGTGGGTATCCAGGTAAAGGAACGGTTTTTCTTTTTCTTTCAAAGACTCAATAATCAGACTTTGAACAGTATGTTTAAGAACGTCGGCATGGTTGCCAGCGTGAAAACTATGGCGGTAACTGAGCATTTTATTTTAACCAATTGATATTTAGCACATTGCGGCAGTGTTTCTTGCGGCCTTTCTCGGTGGATGCGACAAAGCATCGCCGTCAGAAACCGCAGCCAACACATTATGGCAACTAGTATAAACTGTCTGGTGGATAAAAAGTGAAAAGCATTAATTTGTGGTGACGACCGCCCTCGACACAATGGATATAATCATGGCAGTTAAGCCGCCAGCCATTGATTTTCATGCTGGCAGACCTCATGTTATTTGTTCATCCATAGATTCATACATAATCTATTATTCGTCGCTGGACTGCTTCTGGCGCTGATATTCAAAAAAATAATCAGGACAACCCTATGACAAATCCGCTGTTGACCCCGTTCTCCCTGCCGCCATTTTCTGCTATTCGCCCTGAAGATATCGTGCCGGCGGTGAAATCCGCTCTGGATGAATGCCGTCAAGCGGTGGAGCAGGTCGTCGCCCAGCCAGGCCCTTTTACCTGGGAAAATCTGTGCCAGCCATTGGCGGAGTCCGATGACCGCTTATCGCGCATTTGGTCGCCCGTTGGGCATTTAAATTCAGTTAAAAACAGCCCGGAATTGCGCGCGGCTTATGAACAAAGCTTGCCGCTACTGTCGGAATACGGCACTTGGGTCGGGCAGCACAAAGGTTTGTATCAGGCCTATGTCAGCTTGAAAGAAGGGCCGGGGTTTGCTGCTTTAAGTGCGCCACAGCGCAAAGCGGTAGAAAACGCGCTGCGTGATTTCCAGTTATCTGGCATTGGTCTGGAACCAGAACAACAAAAACGTTATGGCGAAATCGTGGCCCGCTTGTCTGAGTTGGGCTCGACTTACAGCAATAACGTGCTCGATGCCACCATGGGCTGGAGCAAATTGATTACTGATGTCGAGCAACTGAAAGGCTTGCCGGAAAGTGCATTGGCCGCCGCTAAAGCCATGGCCGAAGCCAAAGAGCAGGATGGCTGGTTACTGACGCTAGATATGCCGAGCTACTTGCCGGTGCTGACTTACGCCGACAATGCTGAACTGCGCGAAGAAATGTACCGCGCCTTTGCCACCCGTGCTTCTGATCAGGGGCCGAATGCGGGCAAATGGGATAACAGCGAAATCATGGCCGAAATTCTGACCTTGCGCCATGAATTAGCCCAATTGTTGGGCTTTAGCAGCTATGCGGATAAATCGCTGGCAACCAAAATGGCCGAAAATCCACAGCAAGTGCTGGGTTTCTTAAATGATTTGGCAAAACGCGCGCGCCCACAAGCAGAAGAAGAACTGGCGCAGTTACGTGCTTTTGCTGAAAAACATTACGGTGTCAGTGAGTTAGCCGCCTGGGATATCACTTATTATTCCGAAAAACAAAAACAGCATTTGTTCTCCATCAGTGACGAGCAATTGCGGCCTTACTTCCCAGAACAGCGCGTGGTTGAAGGGCTATTTGAGGTGGTGAAACGTATTTACGGCATTACCGCCAAAGAGCGTCATGATGTCGACACTTGGCATCCAGATGTGCGTTTCTTCGAACTTTATGATGCCAGCGGTGAACTGCGCGGTAGCTTCTATCTGGACTTATATGCCCGTGAACACAAGCGCGGCGGGGCCTGGATGGATGATTGTGTCGGCAGCCTGCGGTTGGCAAATGGCCAATTACAAAAGCCGGTCGCTTATCTGACCTGTAACTTTAATGGGCCAGTTGGCGGCAAACCGGCGCTGTTTACTCATAATGAAGTGACCACCTTGTTCCATGAGTTCGGCCATGGTTTACATCATATGCTGACCAAGATTGATACAGCGGGTGTTTCCGGCATCAATGGTGTGCCGTGGGATGCGGTCGAACTGCCAAGCCAGTTTATGGAAAACTGGTGCTGGGAGCCGGAGGCGCTGGCGTTTATTTCCGGCCATTACGAAACCCATGAGCCATTGCCACAAGAGATGCTGGATAAACTGCTGGCGGCGAAAAATTATCAGGCGGCGCTGTTTATCCTACGCCAACTGGAGTTCGGCTTGTTTGATTTCCGCATGCATTATGAGTTTGATCCGCTGACCGGCGCGCAGATTTTGCCTGTTCTGTATGAAGTGAAAAAACAGGTGGCGGTGGTGCCATCGCCAACTTGGGGCCGCTTCCCACATGCCTTTAGCCATATCTTTGCCGGTGGCTATGCTGCGGGTTATTACAGCTACTTGTGGGCGGAAGTGCTCTCGGCAGATGCTTTCTCGCGCTTTGAAGAAGAAGGGATTTTCAATGCGGCAACTGGGCAGTCATTCCTCGACAATATTCTGTCCCGTGGCGGTTCCGAAGAGCCAATGACCCTGTTCAAGCGCTTCCGTGGCCGTGAGCCGCAGTTGGATGCTATGCTGCGCCATTACGGTATTAAGGGCTAGAATGTGTCACAGGTAAGTATTTGTTTATTGTCTGAAACAGGCGCCGAACCCGGCGCTTTGTCTATTCTGGCGGAACGCTGGGGTTTGGTGTCTGACGAACAGTCCATTATGGCGCTGGTGCTAACCCCTGAGCGCCTTGAGCTGCGCAAGCGCGATGAGCCGAAACTCGGCGGAATTTATGTTGATTTCGTCGACGGCACACTCGCCCATCGCCGTAAATTCGGTGGCGGGCGCGGTGAGGCGGTTGCCAAAGCGGTTGGTATCAAAAAAGGGTATCTTCCGCGCGTGGTGGATGCCACCGCCGGCCTTGGGCGGGATGCTTTTGTATTGGCGGCACTGGGCTGCCATGTGCAAATGTTGGAACGCAATCCGGTGGTCGCCGCCTTGCTGGATGATGGTTTGCGCCGTGGTTATCAGGATGCCGAGATTGGCCCGTGGTTACGCGAGCGGCTAACATTGTTGCATGCGTCCAGTTTAACCGCGTTGGCGGATATTGAACCTCGGCCCGAAGTGGTTTATCTCGATCCAATGTATCCGCACCGGCAAAAAAGTGCGTTGGTTAAGAAGGAAATGCGGGTGTTCCAATCGCTAGTGGGCGCTGATGAAGATGCCGATGGGCTATTAGCACCAGCGCGGGCATTGGCAACCAAACGCGTGGTGGTTAAGCGCCCGGACTATGCAGAACCTCTGGCGGGGATTGCTGCGCAGGGCGCAGTGACCACTAAAAGCCACCGTTTCGATTTATATACCCATCTTCCTTGACGCCGCAGTGGTGTTAGCGGCACTCACTTACCCGAATCACTGACTTGTGTCAGCTCATCGGGATGCGTTTGTTTGCTGCCTTACTGCAACGCCAATGACTTTGGGTAATACCGATCTTCCTTGACGCGGGGTTGGTCAGTGTTAAAAAAGCGGCGGCAAACTATTGCTGTCGCTTTTGATTTTAAACATTCAATATTAGGCAGTGAGCAGCGGGCTGATGATAAAGTTATTTAATGTAAGTTGATGCTTGCCGGTGAGCTTGATCATCATGTCGGCTTCATGCACCTTATTATCAAAATCAACCATTAAATAAGTTATGTCCCTGACTTCATCATATTTCTGCATTATTTCTGTCTGACCACTAAAACTGAATTTGTCGACTAGAGCAATATCTTCATTACCATATATAAGTGGAGATAAATCTATTTTATCGTCACCTGCGTTAAAATCATGAATAGTGTCAGCGGAGGTTGTTAAAGAATCTTTAACATGGTGGTAGATAAAAGTATTATTTCCCTTACCTCCCCAAAGATGATCGGCCCCGTTGCCACCTGATAAACTATCATCGCCATCCCCACCCGCCAGGACATTAATTTCCTTATTACCCCATAATTGATCATTACCACTACCGCCAATAGCATTTTCTATCACCACGCCATAGGCAATGGAGATGTTGCCTTTTAGTCCCCCGATATGAGAGAAGCTGCCTGCGGCAAGGTTAATGACCTGATCTTGGGTTTGATGAGAAAAATCAAGAGTATCAATACCGTCGGCATCCCATATACAAAGTATGGGGGCATGGCTGGAATAGGTATAAATATTATTCCCGGTTCGGGTGCTCATATTCGGGCCATAAAGATATTGGAGTGCGGCGATATCGTACATTTGTGGTGTGGATGCGTTATATCCAGCATAGTTTCCACCTGAGTTCCACTCAGAGGCATAACTCATGACGCTTTCTTGTTGTGTCAGCCCAACAGTGTCATGAGTGTGTTTCAGGCCAACAGCATGCATGATTTCATGGACAATAACGCGACCACCATGGTTTGACTGGGTGGGGGTAAGATTCTCAGAGAAATCGGCATTAATACACACCGGGCTGAGATTATCTGCACCACCAGGGAGACGTGCATAACCTGCGGCACTGATAGGTTGCTCGGGGTGGACATTGACAATGGGAATATTAGCGTTAACACTTTCATTAACTTCAATGAATCTGATGTTTGCCACATCGGATATGCTCTGCATCGCGATTCTTGTCTGCGATATTTGCCACTGATTAAGCGCAGAAATCGGGCCGTCATTCTTGAGTCGATAATAATGATACTCTTGAGAAATACTCTGCTTAAATGAATAAGTCACAGCGATCATGTTGTGATTATCTTTATTTCCCCATTTGTATTCATAGACTATTTCTGAGAGTTCTATATTGTTTGACATATTATTAATACTTATTTTTTCATTGCTATTTATAACGTCAGTGTGAGTTTTTAAATATTCCTTTAACATTCCCATTCCTTAATCATTAAAAATGAATTATTTTAATATCTATTAATCCGAGAAGGGAATGTCACTGATTAGGTTCTTATTTTAAATAAGCGAAATCTTAAAGAGAAATTTTAATATGAATACGTTGGCTTATATAAATACGAGGGTTGAATGCCATTGGGTAGAAACATCCCATATTCTTATCAATGCTTATCTCAAAGAATATGGATGTTTTATTATTTACAGCACACCTTGGGCCAGCATGGCATCTGCCACTTTGACAAAGGCCGCAATATTAGCACCATGAACATAGTGGGTTTGCTTACCGTCACCGCCATACTCGACACAGGATTGGTGAATATCCAGCATGATGTGGTGCAAACGAACGTCAACTTTCTCTGACTTCCAGCTCAGGCGAGCTGCATTCTGGGCCATTTCCAGACCTGAGGTCGCAACGCCACCGGCATTGGCCGCTTTACCCGGTGCAAACAGAACGCCGGCATCCAAGAAAGCATCAGTGGCCTGAATGGTGGTCGGCATATTAGCGCCTTCAGCGACGGCTTTAACCCCATTGGCAATCAACTGACGGGCGGCAGGTAAATCCAGCTCGTTCTGTGTTGCACAAGGTAAGGCGATATCAACCGGGACACTCCACGGCTGTTGGCCCGCTAAATAGACCAGATTACGTTCACGGGCATAATCTTCGATGCTGCCGTAACGCTTGTTTTTAATCTCAGCCAAATGGGCCAATTTCTCCGGCGTAAAGCCTTCTTCATCAACCACAGTGCCACAGGAGTCAGAGGCGGTAATGACTCGAGCGCCCAGTTCCATAGCTTTTTCAATAGTGTATTGAGCCACGTTACCTGCGCCAGAAACAGAGACTCTTCTACCTTCAAAACCTAAACCGTGGCGCTTGAGCATGGCGTCGGTGAAATAAACTAAGCCGTAACCCGTGGCTTCCGGGCGAATAAGGCTGCCGCCGAAAGAAAGCCCTTTGCCGGTGAAAACACAGGCGGTGTTATTGGACAGTTTCTTCATCATGCCGGACATAAAGGCAACTTCGCGGCCGCCAACACCAATGTCACCCGCAGGAACATCAGTATCCGGGCCGAGATGACGATAAAGCTCGGTCATCAATGCCTGACAAAAACGCATAACTTCCGCCTGACTTTTCCCTTTCGGATTAAAATCAGAACCGCCTTTACCGCCACCCATTGGCAGTGTTGTTAGGGCATTTTTAAAGGTCTGTTCAAAACCCAGAAACTTAAGAATGGATAAGTTTACTGACGGGTGGAAGCGCATCCCGCCCTTATAAGGGCCAATCGCTGAGCTAAACTGAACACGCCATGCGCGGTTAACCTGAACTTTACCTTGGTCGTCAGTCCAGGCAACACGGAACTGAATGACTCGCTCTGGCTCGACTAAACGTTCCAATAAGCCTTGTTCACGGTAGTGAGGGTTTTGCTCCAGAAAGGGCCAAAGTGAGGTGAAAACTTCACGTACAGCTTGGAGATATTCTGGTTGGTTGGCATCACGTTGTTGTAAAGATTCTAAAAATGACTCCAGAGAGTTTAAACAATTCATCACTAATAATTCCTTGTACCCATTGAGACTCTCCTAACAGATTTTTTGCGGTCTATTATTATTATCCAAAATAGTGAGGAGACGATGTTGTGCATCTTCGACTATATCACTGGTTTATATTCATGCCGCAAGGGATTTTGACAAAAACTTAGTAGGGTTATTAATGTGTGGAGATATAGGGTGGGTGTGGGATTCAGCATAAAAAACGCCCGCTAAAGGCGGGCGTCAAAGGTGATTGATGCTAAGCTAATGAGACTCAGCAGCTTAATCGTCTTCACCATTCTCATCATCGCGCAGTGGTACGATGAGCATATCGACATGAACGGTATTGATCAACTGGCGTGCTGAAGACATCAACTTGCTCCAGAAATCCTGATGATGGCCGCATAATACCAAGTCCATATCGTATTTCTTAATGGCATCAACCAAGACCTGACCCAAATCACCACTGCCACTCAGTGTTTGTTCAATGGGATAACCGGCATTTTGAGAAAGTTCGGTCAATGCATTGTGCGTTTCTTCAGAAATGCGTTTCTGCATATCGCCAAGATTAACGTCGATCAGGCCGGTATAAAGGTCTGAATAGTTAACATCAACATGGATCAGGGAAACTTTGGCATTGTACGGCTTGGCCATAGAGACCGCTTTTTCCACCAACACCTTACTTTCCGGAGATAGGTCAACCGCAATCAGAATGTGTTTGTAAGCCATAAGTAAACTCCTTCCATAATGTTAATTAATGGGTAAGCAAACATTCAACCGTTGAACGGGTGCTAACGCGATATCGACATAGTACCATTATGACCCCTAACTGAAGTGTTTCACGGATCACAACACACTGTTTTGATGATGATCACTAAAATTAGCGTATGTCTTTTTACACCAATGTCCCATCAATCTCTACCGCGCATTGCCCTAATATAAGGTCATATTGATTGAATTTAAAGCAGTTCATTACCCTAAGTATAGCGCGGATTAGACATTGTGATTGACGTAATTCCATATTTTCTGCGCAAACATAACCTATAAGAAATGGCGATTGAATTAATGTAATTTAGTTAAGAAAGTTTAATATTTAGCCAGCTTTAGGAGGGGATAACAGCATTTTCGTACCAGAAAAGTTTGTTATAAGTTAATACTAATCGATACTTAATAAACGCCAAAATAGGCTTAATTTAGAGATTATCAGGCTATTTTTCATTTCATTTCCTACACTCATAAAGGGAGTCCAACACGTTCGGATAGTGTGTCGAGGGAATAATGCATCGAGCCACAATCAGAAAGCGAACGATAGGGGGTGGCTTTTGAAGCCCTGGGGGTGTTTGTATCAGCTAGAGTGAGCGATGGCGCACAGGCTCAGGGGAACTGACCTAATGCGGGTAATATCGCTGGGAGGATGATTATGATCAGTACCGTCGCGCTTTTTTGGGCTTTGTGTGTGGTATGTGTGATTAATATGGCGCGTTATTATTCATCATTGCGTGCTTTATTAGTGGTATTACGGGGTTGCGACCCGTTGTTGTATCAGTATGTTGATGGCGGTGGATTTTTTACCTCCCACGGTCAGCCGAGTAAGCAGATTAGATTAGTCGGCTATATCTTCGCTCAACGTTATCTGGACCATCACGATCCGGAGTTTATTCGTCGTTGTGATAGGTTGCGTGGGCAATTTATCCTGACCAGCGCATTATGTGGTTTGGTCGTGGTCAGTCTGGTGGGCTTAATGTTGTGGTATTAGTATGAAATTTTGGCATAAAAATAAGTAAAAAGGCGACCTGAAAAGGCCGCCTTTACTTTACCCAAATTCGAGTATAACTGTTTCGCTGGATTTAGATAAACTTCAACGCTATCCAGTACAAGCCACCGGAAAGAAGAATAGAGATTGGCAAGGTTAATACCCACGCCAACATAATGTTCTTCACCGTCTTACTCTGCACACCACCACCATCCACTAACATGGTGCCGGCAACAGCTGAAGAGAGCACTTGAGTTGTCGATACTGGCATACCGGTATAACTTGCAATACCGATGGAGACCGCTGCAGTCATCTGGGCAGAAACCCCTTGTGCGTAGGTCATGCCTTTCTTACCGATTTTTTCACCGATAGTCACTGCCACACGTCTCCAGCCAACCATGGTACCCAAAGACAGGGCCAGAGCGACGGCAACGATAATCCAGGTGGGTGCATATTCCACAGTTTCTAACAAATCTGTACGCAGATTATTGAGGAAACGGCGGTCTTCAGCACTGGTTTCTGGCAGTTTGGCAACAGTTCCTGCGGTTTCTGCAACACACATCAACAAGCGACGCATTTGGCCACGTTGGTCGACCGTTAGGTCGCTATAGCTTTGCAAATTGGCCAGCAGTGTTTGTGCGCGGTCAATCGCTATCATGGCGCGTGAGTTGTCACAATGGAACTGCGCTGGTGTACCCGGCAATGTATCTGGCTCAGGCACCAAGGGTTTCAGTGCGACGGCATGCGGCAATACCTCAACATGTTGCTGATAATATTGTTGCAGGTTAGTCACTGCATCGCGGGTGCGGGCAATGTCATAACCGGTTGCATTCATATTCACAATAAAGCCTGCCGGAGCCACGCCAATTAATACCAGCATGATCAAGCCGATCCCTTTCTGACCATCGTTAGCGCCGTGAGAGAAACTCACGCCAATAGCCGATATGATCAGTGCTGTACGGGTCCAGAATGGCGGTTTACGTTTACCGTCTTTCTTTTCACGTTCCGCAGGTGTCAGGTGAATACGTTGCTGCTTTTTGGTTCCGTTCCAGTAACGACGTAACAGGAACACCATCAAACCGGCAATAACCAAACCCACAATCGGGGATAAGATTAATGACAGGAAGATTTGAATCATCTTAGGAACGTTCAGCGCATCAACAACAGATGTGCTGGTCATTAATGCATTGGTTAAACCAATACCGATGATTGCACCAATCAGCGTATGCGAACTGGAGGCGGGGATACCGAAATACCACGTGCCCAAATTCCAGATGATCGCCGCCAGCAGCATAGAGAAGACCATCGCCAACCCATGTGCTGAACTGACATTTAACAGCAGATCAGTAGGCAATAAGTGAACAATGGCATAAGCCACGCTCAAACCGCCCAGCATCACGCCGAGGAAGTTAAACACCCCTGCCATCACGACAGCCACCTGTGAACGCATGGCGCGGGTATAAATTACGGTTGCAACCGCATTGGCTGTGTCATGAAAACCATTGATGGCTTCGTAAAACAGCACAAACAACAAAGCAAGAACTAACATTAGGCCGGTATGGAAATCCAGGCCAGCGAAAAGATGCAGCATAAGCGTTACGCCAGTTTGTGGACATGAACGCGGCGCATTATCAGTGACAATGGGGGTGGGGAAAAGGAAAATATGACCTTTTTTTGACATGACCGCATATGAATTCGTCTTTTTGAGCAACATATGCATGTTATATCAGCAGGTTACTTAGTTTTACCGTATGAGACATTTTCTTACTATAGCTTCCTGTCAGCGGGCGACTTACAATCTCCCGCCGCTAATTTATCAGTTGAATGAATAAACAGTATGCGTATTGGCGATAAAGCGAACAATTTTGCAGTGATGATGATTTTACTCAGTGAGGCCCAGTGTGGAACAGTTTGATGTGGTAGTGATAGGCGCAGGTGCTGCGGGCTTATTTTGTGCGGCTCAGGCCGGGCAAGCTGGGTGCCGGGTATTGTTGGTTGATAATGGTAAAAAAGCAGGGCGCAAGATACTGATGTCCGGCGGTGGCCGTTGTAATTTTACCAATATGTTTGTCGAACCCGCAGCCTATCTCTCACAAAACCCTCATTTTTGTAAATCTGCTTTGGCGCGCTACACCCAATGGGATTTCATTGATTTGATGAATCGCTACAATATTGCCTGGCATGAGAAAACACTGGGGCAACTGTTTTGTGATGATTCTGCTCAACAAGTGGTCGAGCTTTTGCTGAAAGAGTGCGAATTGGGGCAAGTTACGATTCGACTACGCAGTGATATTCTGTCAGTTGAAAAAAACGATGCCGGTTTCTTATTGCAGATTAATGATGTGAAAGTGAGCGCTCACTCACTGGTGGTGGCTTCAGGTGGGCTGTCTATGCCGGGATTAGGAGCCTCTCCATTTGGCTATAAACTGGCAGAACAGTTTGGCTTGAAAGTTTTGCCGATGCGCGCGGCTTTGGTCCCATTCACTTTGCATAAGCCTTTGTTGGAGCACTTGCAAACACTTTCCGGTGTTTCAGTACCGGCGGTAGTGACGGCAGAGAATGGTGTCAGTTTCCGTGAGAGCATTTTATTTACCCATCGTGGCCTTTCTGGCCCGGCCATTTTACAACTTTCAAGCTATTGGCAAGCTGGCGAGTATGTGAGCATTAACTTACTTCCTGACACTGACTTAGATACTTTCCTCAATAATGAGCGGCAAGCACACCCCAATCAGACCTTAAAAAATACATTGGCTCAGTTGCTCCCTAAGCGGTTAGTAGAATGTCTCCAGACCTTGGATCAGCTGCCGGATGTCACCTTGAAACAATTAAATGCGCCGCAGCAGGCCGCGTTAGTGGCCAATTTGCAACAATGGCGCGTGCAGCCTAATGGAACGGAAGGTTATCGTACTGCTGAAGTTACAATTGGCGGTGTAGATACTCAAGAACTCTCCTCCAAGACGATGGAGGCCCATAAAGTACCGGGGCTATACTTTATTGGCGAGGTTGTTGATGTCACCGGCTGGTTAGGGGGCTATAACTTCCAATGGGCCTGGAGCTCAGCTTGGGCCTGTGCGCAGGCATTGGCGGCTGTTCTGGAATAATAAAGTTTGTACACTAACAAAATAGTTTGTACATAAGCTCATTATAGAATAATAAAGTTTGTACACTAAGCTATAGTTGATCCATCAAGTCTGGTGGAGATGAAGGATCTTGGCGAGGCGTAAATTAGATACTCAACCTGACTTCTTGCGGGCCCTGAAGAATAAGTATGGGCTTGGAGAGGGTGATACCTACAAGCCCTGGCTTCGAGTACAGGATGTTAGCTCACGAGGTAATAGCGGTAAAATACAAGGTATTAAATCTCATCGAGAGCATCACACTCTTTCTGAGCATGAGAGTTGTTTTTTTTATCTTGTCGAATTTTGTGACACAGTAATTGATATCAGGGAGCAATTCCCTCTCCTCCCTTTAGATCTTTCCGTCAAAATCTCAAAAACCTTGAATATTAAGCACCCGACTGTTCCAAACACAAAAATACCTAATGTCATGACAACCGATTTTGTATTGACATGTTCAGACGGAACCAGAACGTGGTATGAAGCTATAACTGTAAAACCAACTGACCAATTAAAAGATAAGCGTATTGCTGAGAAATTGGATATTGAACGCATCTGGTGGCAACTACAGGGGATTCGTTTTCAACTTTTTGTCATGACTGACGAGAACAAGATTCAATCGAAAAATATCCAATGGTTTACGGCACAATTCCGACAGGGACGCAGATTTCCAGAAGAATTATTGAATCATGCTCTTTTATTTGTTCATGTCGGTACTGCATTAGTTGAAGATATCTGTAATGATTATATCAGTGAAATGGGGATAGAACATGATGATGCACTCGTCTTGTTAAAATCATTGATGGTACATAAACTAATTGAGGTTGACCTTAACAAACCTATTGCAGACACGGGTATCTTAGAAATCCTTAAGATATCAAATCATCAGATGGTACAAAATTATGCTAATTGAGCGAAATAGTATCTGGCAAATAATGCAAACAGATGGTGTTCTGGACGGGATATATAGAGTCTTAGAGCATTCTCCCGATGGGACTCATCTGGTGTTATTTCGATTGTCCCATGGTAATGGCTTAGAACGCCCAATTATTGTTACTCATTCCTTGTTTGCTAACTCTTTCAAACGTGGACAAATAATAAGTTCAACTTTCCCTATTCCTTTCTATCAGCTTGTATCTGAAGAAGAAATTTCTACAGAATATATTGCGTTAAGAGATAAACGTTTTGAGTTGATTATAAATTTAGTTAATGCCCCTAACTTTTTACTTGAAGTAACTTTAAATCTTAGAAGTAAGATTGTGGTTAGCTACGCGAAACTGAATGGTACATACGTTCAAAATATTTATCGTTTACTAAATCTTTATTGGAAATACGGGCAAGAAAAAAACGCTTTGTTACCTGCTTATAAATACTCTGGCGGCGCAGGAAAACAACGATTTTCTGGAGAGGTTAAGCGCGGTAGGCCAATTCAGTTATCAACACCCAGTATGTTGGTATTTTCTGGCGTTAATACAAGGGAAGTAGATAAGAGCATATTTATTAAAGCTATGAAAAAATACGGTTTTAAAGGTAGGAAAATAAGTTTTAGCCGTATGTATGACCAGATGCTCAAGGAATTTTATGCCAATGAGTTAATGCTTGCCGAAAATGAAAATCGTGAACCTAATATTCCGAGTTACCGGACTTTTATTTACTGGTGCAAGAAACTCATTCCAAAAAACGAATTAATTCGTAAACAAACGACACTTGGTGATTTTGAGCGTAATCGAAGAGCTTTACGAGGAAAAGCGACTGATCATACCGAAGTTCCAGGGAGTTGTTTTGAATTAGATGCAACAGTTCTGGATGTCCATATCGTATCTGAGTTCAAACGTAACCATGTGCTTGGACGGCCAACGGTTTACTGTGTTGTTGATAAAGAAAGCAGAATGATTGTTGGGATCCATGTATCTATGGAGTATGCCTCATGGCGAGCGGGTCGTCAGGCTCTAGTAAATAGTTTCACCTCAAAGAAAGATTATTGTGCTCGGTTTGGAATAGAAATTGAAGATGAAGACTGGCCTTGTAATCACATTCCACAGCGACTTCTATGCGATAGAGGAGAGTTTATTTGTAATCAAGCAGAGAAACTCGCTGTCCCATTAATTGGACATTTGAGTATTGCCCCTCCCTACCGTGCCGATTTAAAAGGGATTGTGGAGCATCGGTTCCAGATACTTAATGAAAAGTTAGTCCACGAACTGGTGGGGACGACCAGAGGCCGTCAGTATATTCGAGGTGATCGTGATCCACGTCTCGATGCTTGTCTTACCTTGGCTGAAGTAACAAAACTTCTTATTGATGCAGTTTTAGATCACAACAGCCATATCTTCGATGGGTTAGCTGGGCAAACGACATTGCTTATTGAAGCAGGGATAGCACCAACCCCGCTTAATTATTGGAATATTCATTGTAAAAAGCATCGACATGCTTTGAGTAAGGCTGATGAAGGTGAGGTCCGGGCAAGATTATTACCAATAGAGCATGTGTCGATGACAAGTAGAGGGGTCCGACTCAATGATGAGATGTACTATGAGTGCGATAGGCGAGAATTTGAAGACTGGAAGATAATTGCGCGCTCCAGCAAAAATTGGAAACTGGAAGCCCGACTAGACCAAGATAATTCATCATTTATATATGTGCGCTTGCAGGAAAGAGAGGGGTTCACCCGATGTTCTTTAATGAATTTTTCTTCTAATTTCAATGAACGACATATGGCTGACGTACTATTTTTTAAAGATTGGAAGGCGGTTGAGAAAAGGCGCGTCAAGCCAACATGTAAGTCCATCGAGAGGCATAATCGAAGAAAATCCATTAGTAAACATGCCCAAAACGAAGTCAAAAATACAATGCCCTTAGCGACAAAAGCTGAGCGTATCAATGGTATGAAAGAGCGTAGAAAAGAGGCAATTTTGGATGCCAGAATAACGGGGGATGATTTTGTAGTAACGGAACATTCAGTTGAACTCTCAAATTTGAAGGAGTTGGTTACGCAACGAACGAGTAAAGTGATTTCGCTTCTTAAACGTAAGAAGGGTTGCAATAAATGAAAATCACATCGGCGAAATACCGTATGGCGATTCTACCAGAGCACAGAGGAAATCCACTTATTGAAGGGTTGCCAGAGAAATTGAATGATGAAAAGCTCATTGAAAAATTGAGCTTTTATCCTACGAGGACTAGGGACGAAACTAAGTTGAATGCCTTTGAACGGGTTGAGTATTTAACGCGCCTTAAAGAGCTTCGGCAACCATTACCAATTTATATTGACTGTTTCCGAGCCGTTGAGATGGCCATTAAGGAAGGGTATTCTACGAAGAACCCTTTCTCGCCAACCACTATGAATTATCTGCATTATCCAATAGATAGACGTCCCAACATCGCGCCTCGAACAGGTTTCTTTCAACCAAGAGGGAGTGGTATCACTATTATAGGTGAAAGTGGTGTCGGCAAAACCAGTATGCTGGAGCAGATATTAAGTTGTTTCGATGACACTATCGAACATTCTAGTTATCAGGGGAAGGCACTGCCTTTAAAACAGGTAGTGTGGGTAAAAGTTGATTGCCCCGATGACTCAAGTGTGAGAGCACTATGTCACAAAATTCTAACTGAATTAGATCGGAAGCTTGCTCTTGCACCAACCAAACCAGCAGGAACGATCCCACTTCTGCTTGACCAAATTGAAGCACGGATTAAATCAAGTTTTCTCGGAATTTTGGTGATCGACGAGATGCAGAACCTAAATTTAGCCAAAACTGGTGGAGCAGATCGTCTACTCGGATTCCTACATAATCTGGTAAACAATTTAGGGATCCCAATACTTTTCTGTGCTAACCCACCGTTCAATGAGCTGCTTAGCAAAACCTTAAAAGCAGCTAGAAGAGCTGAGAGTAATGGGTATTTTGATGTCAAGTTAATGAACAACGATGAAGAATGGGACCTATTTATTGATGAATTATGGGGGCTTCAATGGACTAATGTTGAAACACCATTAACAAAAGATCTAAGTGATAAGTTATATGAACTATCTATTGGAAATATGGATTTAGCTGTAAGGATTTATCGCGAATCCCAACGTCTGGTTATTGGTTCACAAGATGAGAAGCTCTCTGTCGATACATTGAACCATGCCGCAAGTATCGCCATTAAAGCTTCAAAAGTAGTCGTCGATGAAATAAAACGTGAACGTCTGACTAGATTCAAGCGAATAGAAAAAAGGGTTGAAAGCTTACAAACATCGACAAAAATAAAGCAAGACACCATGGTTAATGTTGGAACAAGAATTGTTATTATCCCAGGGGATTTGAGCCGTCCACACCATCCTGAGTTTGCGCACGCACTCTCCACTCTTCAGTATGTTGATGACTTATATAAACAGATA
The DNA here is from genome assembly GCF_003600645.1 of Yersinia rochesterensis. Lineage (NCBI taxonomy): Bacteria > Pseudomonadati > Pseudomonadota > Gammaproteobacteria > Enterobacterales > Yersiniaceae > Yersinia > Yersinia rochesterensis. The sequence goes on along the minus strand of NZ_CP032482.1, from coordinate 4,233,501 downwards.
GCAGATCCAGACTTATTTCAACGAGCTTCAAGAGATGGTCATCCATTAAATTCGTTACTGAATTCAGGGATAGTCTGTATAGACCCATTGAAAATCTTTAGCTAGCTTAATTATGGGGGAAACACATGCTTCTACCTAAGTGTTTGCCGGATGAACTGCTACTAAGTCGTATGATTCGTTACATCACGATATCAGGCGATGATGTTACTGAACTACTTCGTATGATTTTTGGTTCAGATAGGAGCTCTATTCACCCATTTTTGACGTCAGGACTTAAACAGATAGCTAAGGCTAGTGGTGAAACGGCTGGAGATCTACTGATACAGCAAACTTTGGCCCCACTATTTTTTTTCTTCGTCCCCTTACATGCAGATCAACTTAAGAGATTTTTGCTGGTTAACCAAGCGGCCAGAGCTGTGCGAGAAAGTCAGCTACCTTCATTTGGGGCCGGAAACTCGCTTTGTTTAAAGTGGTGCTCACTCTGTGCTCAACAAGATTTGCTGAGGTACGGTGTCACATACTGGCATCGAAGCCATCAGATCCCGGGAGTTACAGCATGTTTTTTTCATCATTATTTACTTAATAGATACGAGCTAACACAGCGTCAAAGGGTCTTGGTGAGTTTGCTGCCGGGTCATAATGATTACTTGAGACCCGCATTGGAGAGTGAGGTTAAGGTTGCTAATGTTGGTTTCGAACTCCTTCAGTTTATTAGTCGCCAACAAGCATCACAAATAGATATAGCAATGGTTTATCGAACTCGTTTAGCTGAGTTGGGATATATCACCTATTCTGGTCGAGTTCGACGTAAAAGTTTGATGCGAGAGTTTGTTGCTGACGTTGGGCAGTATCGTACTGGCCTTGATACCCCATTCTTTCGCCATCCCAAAGATTATCGTTACATTACTCAGTTATTAGAGCAAAGATCCAGCCATCATCCGTTTCGGCACCTACTATTTACAAGTTGGCTATTTAATAGTGCCCAAGAGTTATTTGAGATCAATATTTCTCAGAAAGTTACCCCACAAATAAATCGTTCTGTTGTCTTCAATACACGTAACAACTGTGAGCAAAATTGCTTAGTATTGCTACAACAGAAGCATTCATTATCCGAGGTTTATCGTGTCACTGGCAAGAGCCGCTGTTATTTGAAACGTCTTGCTCACATAAATAGGATCCTTCTACAGCTAAAGCCGAAAGTTCTAACTCCAATACTTACACAACGAATTATTCAATTGGCGTACGCTGGGATACATCGTAAAGTTATATCGGAACGATGTGGAATAGGTATTGGTTCTGTTGAACAGGTGATTTCTAGCCAACCTGATTTAGTCGAGTATCGAAAGAAGTGTCGTTGGGAGTCCAGGCGTCGTAGATATCGAGCTGATATAGCGCGGTATCGAAAACTTCATCCGATGGCCATTCGACAAGAAATAAAGTCTCGCTGTAATGCAGCTTTCTTTTGGCTTTATGGACAAGATAAAAACTGGCTAGAGGATAACTTACCTAAAGCACTCAGGGCCCCTGGTCGATACAAAATAAAATCGGGTCATTAATACTTTATCTAAACTCAAAAGATATATTCTGGAAGGCATTTAACTATATAGTAATAAAAGACAAGTGGATATTATTACTTATAGGATTAGAGAGCTGGTTTCGCTCATTTTTTTTGGGAAATGAATGTCCTAATTCTAAAGTGTTAAATTAAAACACCACTAATGACTTTGAAAATAGTAAACTCTAGATTAGATGTGGGTTTTAAATAAGAAAGTAATTTCTGATGTTTTTTACATTTATCCATATATACCCATGATTTTTTAAAATATCCAATCCCACATGTTTCTATACTTTCTTTAATACATTCATGACAATAAAGAATAGGTATGCTAGACGAGTATATATTATGATAGGGATTGAAGAAAATATTTTCAATAGAGACATGACCCAGTTTTTCATGGTTTTCTATCAAGGGATTATCGATTTTTAATCCCGATGAATATAATAATTTCTCTAGGTGTTTTTTAGGAAATATTTTGTAATAGGGGACTAATTTAGGGTGAGGTTTAGGTAAGCGTTTCCAACGCCCAGTAACGTGAGTAAGATTAGAAAGTTCTCGTAATCCATGTAATAACTGAGCTCGAAACATAAAACTATAGAGTGATTCATCATCTAATAACATAATATATACCTATATAACATTAGTGTTATTTTATGGTCAATATATCGCTAAATATAGATGTTGAAGGAAAAAGTAGTTGTAAATTCACTTCGCACACTTACACCAATTTAGCCTCAACTTCTGTTCACTTTATGCCTTAAACTTACGGATGAGTTTATCTGGCATGAAGTAAATATCCCCTCTGGCTCTTGAGCAAGCTACATAGAGCTTGTTCCGTGTACTAGGAACAGCTTCGGTGAGTTTCTCCTCACTATATTGCTTCCAGATCTTATTTCCCATTACGATACAGACATCCTTGAAATGATCAAGTCCCTTACTAGCCCCCCAATTCATTGAAAAACAATCATATTTATAATGTTCACTATAGAATAACTTCACAATATTATTATCTAAATATATTGTTTTAGCCTGTTCTTCTAACTCAACATTGATGATGTCGGTTGTTCTGCCATCTTGTGCATCTATATCAATTGAAAGATTTTTTTTTATAAAATCACAAACTGTCTTCGAGCAGCGCCACGTTTGTCCAAGCGTTATTTTATCGACCGTGAGTCCCGCGGATTTGAACCTTTTCTCATACTTTGCAATGTCATCATGCAAGTTTTTATTCACATTGCCATCACGACTGGTATCGAAAGTATGCTGAAAGAAGTCACCAACAAACAGCACCCGCGTCTTAGCCGCACACAATGAGGTCAGCAGATTAAAATCATGTCCTGCAAAATCCTGAACCTCATCGACGTAAATATCGTCATAGTATCGTTCCATTCGATCGAGGACCTGCGGTATAACGTCAAATTGGTCTATAAGCTTTGCCAGACGGTTGTGATAAAGCCTGCCTTCACCATCGCGGTAATATTTAATATTCGTGCGGGGTAATTTCGAGGTGAAGTCTGGAGGTATCTTGAAATTAAGCCCACGAGTTTGCAATTGCAACTGCTTAAATGGCCTATAACAAAAGCCATGCAAAAACTCAAAGTAAGTCATTAAAGTTATGAAGACTGGCATATAGCCAAACTTTCGAATTATCTGAAAACGCAGGTGGGTATAATTATTGTCAGTATAAGTAATAATCAATGCTCGCCGGCCTTCTTCAAGCTGGCTTATTATCAGTGTGGTTTTTCCGGAACCAGCCACTGCAAAAATTACAGCCTTATCCATTTAACCGCCTCCCGAATATATTTAGGAGCCGTCAGTTCGGCTGCTTTCTTGTTGAGCAATTCGAAAGCTGCTTCAGCTTTATTGCTCAGCATGTACTCCTGTACTGTAAGTGTTTTCCTGCCCGCAGCGAAAAGCTCTTCACATATCGCCTGATTATCTAGGTAAAGACATATTTCAAATGTACTGCGGCTATTATCGTCATCAGTAAAAATCTTCGCATCATCTCCGATATATTCTTGATAATTAAGAACACAATTTTTTTCGTGATCGCTATCATTGTCACGAATTGCAGCCACACGGATACCCAGCAATTTCGCAAGTTCAAGGTAGCGTTTAAAACTTGTTCCGCCGATAGAGATGATATGTACACCATCATTTTCAGGTGAGATTCCTCCTGAAAGCGTACTATAAAGCGCTTCAAGCAAGATAAATTCAGCATCCCCCTCAACCAAAATTACCTTTTTTGATAGAGCAAACTCAAGAATATTATTATCTGGGGCCTTCATGAAAAAGTCAGCGGTTTCTGGAGAAAGCCCTTTTAAATTCAATACAGAACGATCAGGTCCAAGCATTAATGCATGCCGCAAATCTAATCTAGAGCAGATATGGCTACTGTGCGTGGCAATGAAAAGCTGAGTATTATCCGCCCCCGATAATTCCTTAACCAGTTTTTTCATATTATTGAAACTTAGGTGATTCTCTGGTTCTTCAAGGAGCATAACATCTAAATCACCTTTGGATTTTTGCTTGCCAAGAGCAAATTCTGTTTTGATGAAGCACTGCTGGCCTTTACCTCTGTTCAGAAGGGATATTCCTCCTTGTGTGAGATCAAGGTCAGTTTCCAGATTTGAGTCTGATGTCGTTCTGAGATCAAACTGATAAGGACCAATCGCCTCGTTTATTGTAGTAAAATGCTCTTCTCGAAATTTTTTTTTCCCCTGACGATAGCTGTTTTCTAGTTTGTACCGCTCCGCAACAGGGACTCGCAGATTGAAAACGGTGCGGATATATTCACGAACCGCGTAACTGCTGTCGATACGAGAGTTATCAAGCATGAGGTGCCTTATATAGCGCTTAAAACTCGCGTAAGGCGCTCCTGAAAATGTATAAAATTTCACCGCATAATATTCGTAAGGGAAGTTCTCTTGGTTTTGCCCTAGCAGAGCGTTGATATCTTCTCCATATTCCTGAATTAACGGTTCTACAATCATCCTTAGACCATCGGCGAGACGATGTTTGGCATTTTGATTGCCGTTGAGTTCCTGATTTTCGCCGTCTTCCAGGAATACATCGACTGTAATGCATGGAAGTAATTCAGGACTTCTATCGCCTTGTTGAAACTTCTTAACAGCGGCAAGAGATAGCAGAGATTCCACACCCAAAGATTCGACACGGTTTCGGCTGGCACTCATCGCCAAATCCATAGCCAAAAGAACGCTGCTTTTACCTGCTTCATTATCACCGATTAGTACATTCATGTCGGTCTCAAAATCCAGAGTCAGAGATTCAAATTTTTTAAAATTGGCCAAGACCAATCTACTTACTCTGGGCATTTTCTTACCTCATATTTTACGCAGTCACGGTTTTGACCATTGAAAACATCAAAATAGGCCTGTATTCCAAGCCTATTGCATTTGACTGATTAACTCGGCATCAACGATAGTACTGCCGTCTTCTTCTAGAGTTGTGTTTCCAGTTTCTGGCTATATGATAAACATCAGATGGGTAATCATCCCATGGGTTTGCAAGTTGCTTTCCACGCGCAGCTCTCAGTTTTAGTGGATACTCTTTATATTCAATAGAATGCAAGTAGTAATGACTCTTTTCCTGCCGAGTGCTAAAACGTTTATATAACCAGTTCCTAAGTAGAGGATAATGAACCCAACTACGACGAACTCCTGAGAACTCCTCTGAGTATTTGTACTGCTGTTTCAGTTTTTTCATAACACTTCCAGGTTAATTGACGATACCTAGAAGTGGTCCTCTGCATAATAGTTCATATTATCCCCGAAAAAAGCCAATCACAGATATTCCAGCTTACAAATTCGTTTTGTTTTTGTACACCACTACAGAATAATATGGCCCCATTCTCGGTCGCAATATCTTACTCAATATCGTTTTCCTCTGGTTTTCATCATGCCATCGTAAATACGATTACTTCCACACAGATCAACTAGGCTCTTCTTTTGGGCTTGTTGCAAAAAATGGAATTGTCATGAAAACTGAGGCTATTCATTCCTTCTTCAGTAACCCCACATGACCCCTAACGATTTCAAATGGAAACATTTTGCTCCCGAGATCATCCTGTGGTGCTTATGGTGCTACGGTTCAACACCGATGAGTTATGCCAATGTCAGCGATATGCTGGCAGAGCGTGGGATTTCCGTTCATCGCTCTACTATTTACCGTTGGTTTATTGAATATGCACCCCTACTCCGTAAGAAGTTGAACCGATATCAATTCACTTACACCGACTCCTCATGGCAACTCGATGAAACCTATATCAAAGTCAATGGAAAATGGTTTTATCTCTATCGCGCTATCACTCGTTTAATCAACGAAGGAAAGCTGCGGGATGATGCTAAACAAGGCAGGTTAAATACTTGAACAACCGGATCGAGTCTGACCATGCCCCCCATCAAAAAATTAGTGAAAGCAGCCGGCAGTTTCAAAAGACCAAATCGAGCCTCGTCACGCTATAATGTAGGAAATATCCTACAGTAAAGTATGTTAAGTCTTATTGCGTATTAATTGCATTCACAATACAGTTCGGCCCAAATATCTCAGACACTTAATCGGACGTAATAAATGCATAATTTCTATTGGACGAAATCATTCAAAACACCCTTGGGACGTAAGTTTGCAGCCGCATGCGCACAGCAGCGAACGTTCAGGGTTATCGCTTGGGTGAATATTCTGTTCCAATTACTGTTTCCTTTAAGTTTATCCTTCACTCCTGCCATTGCTGCCGTTCCAATATCAAAGGCAACCTTAGTCAATATCCCTACCGAATCTTATATTCTTACTGCCGGCGAAAATGTAAACATTGTAGCTAAAAGAAACGGTATGACTGTCGAAGAACTTAAAAGAATCAATATATACCGAACTTTCTCCAAACCCTTTAATAAATTAGCCTCCGGGGATGAAATAGATATACCCCGCAAAACATCTCCGTTCTCCATTGATAATCAAAAAAATAAAAACACTGATATTCCTCTGGAGAATAAACTGGCAGGTTATGCTCAAACCGGCGCCGCGGCATTATCTACCGGTAATGCCGCCAAATCCGGCGAGCGCATGGCGCGCTCGGTTGCCAACAATGAATTCAACAGTCAGGCCCAACAATGGCTGAGTCAGTTCGGTACCGCTCGCGTACAAATGAATCTGAATGACGACTTTAAGCTCGATGGCAGTGCCGTCGATGTATTGCTCCCACTCTATGATAATCAAAAATCGATATTATTCACGCAATTGGGTGCCCGTAATCAAGACAGCCGCAATACCGTCAATATCGGAGCTGGAGTGCGTACATTCCAAAATAACTGGATGTACGGTGCCAACACCTTCTTTGATAACGATATGACGGGCAAAAACCGCAGGGTCGGTATCGGAGCTGAAGCCTGGGCCGATTATCTCAAGCTGTCTGCCAACAGTTATTTCGGCACCACCGACTGGCACCAGTCGCGTGATTTTGCCGACTACAATGAACGTCCGGCCAACGGCTACGATGTTCGAGCCGAAGCTTATCTACCTACTTATCCGCAACTGGGCGGTAAGTTGATGTATGAAAAATACCGCGGAGATGAAGTGGCTTTGTTCGGTAAAGATAATCGCCAAAAGAACCCGTATGCGGTAACGGCCGGGGTGAATTATACGCCCATCCCGTTATTAACCGTAGCAATAGAACATCGGGCCGGTAAAGGCGGCAAGAATGACAGTAGTATCAACTTCCAGTTGAACTACCGATTGGGTGAGTCTTGGCAGTCTCATCTCAGTCCCTCTGCAGTAGCCTCGAGCCGGACACTGGCGGGCAGTCGCTACGACTTAGTTGAACGTAATAACAATATTGTGCTCGACTATCAGAAGCAGGCGCTGATGCAGTTGACTCTTCCCGATGCAGTGACAGGAGAAGCGTTGTCCAGGGCAATAGTCAATGCGCAGGTAGTGTCGAAATACGGGCTGGAAAGAGTTGACTGGGACAGCGCGGGGCTAATCGCAGCAGGTGGAAGCGTGACGCAAGTATCGCCTCAGACGATATCCATCACATTGCCGCCTTATCAATCAACACGAAGCAGCAATACTCATACCCTGAGTGCGGTGGCTCATGACCAGCAAGGCAATGCATCCCCTCGGGCAACGATGCAGATTGTGGTTATACCGAGCACCGCTCAAATTACGGCAGCCAACCTGACGGTCGTGAGAGATAACGCTAGCGCTAATGGCACAGAGACCAATGAGGTTAAAGCCATGGTGACCGATGCAGGTAATAATCCGCTCTCAGGTCACGCGGTAAGTTTCGAGGCTGACAATGGGGCGGTGGTGACCACCGTGATTGGCACCACCGGGGCCGATGGGGTAGCTACGGCGACAGTGACCAACATGACTGCGGGTACTACCACAGTGAAGGCCACGGTGAACGGCGTAAGCCAAAGTGTGCCGACCACGTTTGAACCGGACGACAGCACCGCTCAAATTACGGCAGCCAACCTGACGGTCGTGAGAGATAACGCTAGCGCTAATGGCACAGAGACCAATGAGGTTAAAGCCATGGTGACCGATGCAGGTAATAATCCGCTCTCAGGTCACGCGGTAAGTTTCGAGGCTGACAATGGGGCGGTGGTGACCACCGTGATTGGCACCACCGGGGCCGATGGGGTAGCTACGGCGACAGTGACCAACATGACTGCGGGTACTACCACAGTGAAGGCCACGGTGAACGGCGTAAGCCAAAGTGTGCCGACCACGTTTGAACCGGACGACAGCACCGCTCAAATTACGGCAGCCAACCTGACGGTCGTGAGAGATAACGCTAGCGCTAATGGCACAGAGACCAATGAGGTTAAAGCCATGGTGACCGATGCAGGTAATAATCCGCTCTCAGGTCACGCGGTAAGTTTCGAGGCTGACAATGGGGCGGTGGTGACCACCGTGATTGGCACCACCGGGGCCGATGGGGTAGCTACGGCGACAGTGACCAACATGACTGCGGGTACTACCACAGTGAAGGCCACGGTGAACGGCGTAAGCCAAAGTGTGCCGACCACGTTTGAACCGGACGACAGCACCGCTCAAATTACGGCAGCCAACCTGACGGTCGTGAGAGATAACGCTAGCGCTAATGGCACAGAGACCAATGAGGTTAAAGCCATGGTGACCGATGCAGGTAATAATCCGCTCTCAGGTCACGCGGTAAGTTTCGAGGCTGACAATGGGGCGGTGGTGACCACCGTGATTGGCACCACCGGGGCCGATGGGGTAGCTACGGCGACAGTGACCAACATGACTGCGGGTACTACCACAGTGAAGGCCACGGTGAACGGCGTAAGCCAAAGTGTGCCGACCACGTTTGAACCGGACGACAGCACCGCTCAAATTACGGCAGCCAACCTGACGGTCGTGAGAGATAACGCTAGCGCTAATGGCACAGAGACCAATGAGGTTAAAGCCATGGTGACCGATGCAGGTAATAATCCGCTCTCAGGTCACGCGGTAAGTTTCGAGGCTGACAATGGGGCGGTGGTGACCACCGTGATTGGCACCACCGGGGCCGATGGGGTAGCTACGGCGACAGTGACCAACATGACTGCGGGTACTACCACAGTGAAGGCCACGGTGAACGGCGTAAGCCAAAGTGTGCCGACCACGTTTGAACCGGACGACAGCACCGCTCAAATTACGGCAGCCAACCTGACGGTCGTGAGAGATAACGCTAGCGCTAATGGCACAGAGACCAATGAGGTTAAAGCCATGGTGACCGATGCAGGTAATAATCCGCTCTCAGGTCACGCGGTAAGTTTCGAGGCTGACAATGGGGCGGTGGTGACCACCGTGATTGGCACCACCGGGGCCGATGGGGTAGCTACGGCGACAGTGACCAACATGACTGCGGGTACTACCACAGTGAAGGCCACGGTGAACGGCGTAAGCCAAAGTGTGCCGACCACGTTTGAACCGGACGACAGCACCGCTCAAATTACGGCAGCCAACCTGACGGTCGTGAGAGATAACGCTAGCGCTAATGGCACAGAGACCAATGAGGTTAAAGCCATGGTGACCGATGCAGGTAATAATCCGCTCTCAGGTCACGCGGTAAGTTTCGAGGCTGACAATGGGGCGGTGGTGACCACCGTGATTGGCACCACCGGGGCCGATGGGGTAGCTACGGCGACAGTGACCAACATGACTGCGGGTACTACCACAGTGAAGGCCACGGTGAACGGCGTAAGCCAAAGTGTGCCGACCACGTTTGAACCGGACGACAGCACCGCTCAAATTACGGCAGCCAACCTGACGGTCGTGAGAGATAACGCTAGCGCTAATGGCACAGAGACCAATGAGGTTAAAGCCATGGTGACCGATGCAGGTAATAATCCGCTCTCAGGTCACGCGGTAAGTTTCGAGGCTGACAATGGGGCGGTGGTGACCACCGTGATTGGCACCACCGGGGCCGATGGGGTAGCTACGGCGACAGTGACCAACATGACTGCGGGTACTACCACAGTGAAGGCCACGGTGAACGGCGTAAGCCAAAGTGTGCCGACCACGTTTGAACCGGACGACAGCACCGCTCAAATTACGGCAGCCAACCTGACGGTCGTGAGAGATAACGCTAGCGCTAATGGCACAGAGACCAATGAGGTTAAAGCCATGGTGACCGATGCAGGTAATAATCCGCTCTCAGGTCACGCGGTAAGTTTCGAGGCTGACAATGGGGCGGTGGTGACCACCGTGATTGGCACCACCGGGGCCGATGGGGTAGCTACGGCGACAGTGACCAACATGACTGCGGGTACTACCACAGTGAAGGCCACGGTGAACGGCGTAAGCCAAAGTGTGCCGACCACGTTTGAACCGGACGACAGCACCGCTCAAATTACGGCAGCCAACCTGACGGTCGTGAGAGATAACGCTAGCGCTAATGGCACAGAGACCAATGAGGTTAAAGCCATGGTGACCGATGCAGGTAATAATCCGCTCTCAGGTCACGCGGTAAGTTTCGAGGCTGACAATGGGGCGGTGGTGACCACCGTGATTGGCACCACCGGGGCCGATGGGGTAGCTACGGCGACAGTGACCAACATGACTGCGGGTACTACCACAGTGAAGGCCACGGTGAACGGCGTAAGCCAAAGTGTGCCGACCACGTTTGAACCGGACGACAGCACCGCTCAAATTACGGCAGCCAACCTGACGGTCGTGAGAGATAACGCTAGCGCTAATGGCACAGAGACCAATGAGGTTAAAGCCATGGTGACCGATGCAGGTAATAATCCGCTCTCAGGTCACGCGGTAAGTTTCGAGGCTGACAATGGGGCGGTGGTGACCACCGTGATTGGCACCACCGGGGCCGATGGGGTAGCTACGGCGACAGTGACCAACATGACTGCGGGTACTACCACAGTGAAGGCCACGGTGAACGGCGTAAGCCAAAGTGTGCCGACCACGTTTGAACCGGACGACAGCACCGCTCAAATTACGGCAGCCAACCTGACGGTCGTGAGAGATAACGCTAGCGCTAATGGCACAGAGACCAATGAGGTTAAAGCCATGGTGACCGATGCAGGTAATAATCCGCTCTCAGGTCACGCGGTAAGTTTCGAGGCTGACAATGGGGCGGTGGTGACCACCGTGATTGGCACCACCGGGGCCGATGGGGTAGCTACGGCGACAGTGACCAACATGACTGCGGGTACTACCACAGTGAAGGCCACGGTGAACGGCATGAGTCAAACAAAAGACATCAATTTTACCCAAGCTCTAAATATTAGGATCGAAACGACAAAAGATAATGCAATTTCAGGAGAAGAGAACAATACTGTCAAAGCCACTGTTTTAGGCCCAGACGGCAACGGAGTTGCCAATGTCATGGTTGACTTTACCGCTTCATCTGACATTACACTAACACCGGCCAGCGGTATGACTAATTCAAGCGGAGAGATATTTTCTTCAGTAACTAAAAGCGGTTCTACTGGCGGCAAAACTACGATAACAGCCACTATTTCAGGACTCGCAGAAAATGACTCATTACTCGTTAATTTCTTAACATTACGCGAAGTGAATAGTGTCGTCGCGCCAGGTAGTTATGTTTTTACATCTAATAAAGGGTTCCCAACGACCGGATATCCAAATGCTAGATTCCAAATAAACGCCAGTGGGAATATAACATCTAATACAAACTATGATTGGACATCAAACGAAACCACCTCTACGAGTGTTGATAATGAAGGCAATGTTACTTTAATAGATAGTAATGTTCGTAATAATCTGGTCAAAATAACAGCGAGAGATAACATAAATGCTTATCGTTATGAGTTTAAGGTTACTAGCTGGTTTATTTCGGGAAGTTATCGAAAATTCTCTGATGCTGAAGATTACTGTTCGGCCAACGGAATGGTAATACCTTCACGGGATCAATTGACTCAAGGTGCTAATATACGTGGAATTGGTTCGTTATGGTCTGAATGGCAGAAGCCAACCAGTTGGTCTTCTGGTGACGTCAATACTGCGTATTGGAGTAATACTCAGCCTTCGGCAATGCCGGGTTATCGATATATGGTAAATATAGTGACCGGAGACGGTACTGCATACAAAGTAAGTAATGGCGCTTATTTGGAGTATGTACCATGTATCCAGAATTAGGGTCATTGTGGTAAAATAGTTTTGTCGCATGTATTGACGTCGGTGAGTTAGCAAAAGTTGGCTGCCTGTTTTAGGCAGTCAACAGATGAAAGCACTTTTATCAGAGTTGCAAAAGAATATCTTGATAATATTGGCTGCGCTGGACGAACGGAAGCCTGGCCATGGACAGCGCTTTACCTGTCAGTGCAGAGTCCGGGAAAAATGACATCGCCCAGCCAACTGGTTTACGGGAAAACAGATCAAGCACAACGGCTAAATAAGCCCAGCGTTTACCCGCCCAGATATAAGTCACATCACCGCACCAGACCTGATTAGGCTCTGTTACTGCAAACTGGCGTTCCAGATAATTGGGAATATCTACGTGTTCCTTAGGCACCTTTTTATATCGATGACCAGGCTGCTGACAGCTGATGAGATTAAGTTCTTTCATTAGCCTTGTTGCCCGCCAGCGGCTCAGTTTTACGCCTTTGGTAGTGACCATTGCGGCAATATTACGTGCACCTGCGGAGCCATTACTTTCGCGATAGCTTTCACGAACAAGACTGAGTAATGCCACGCGTGTGGCATCAGGCTTCTTTGGCTGTCGCCAATATTTATAACTGCTGCGATGAACCCCAAACACGTTGCACACAACCGCAACAGGAAACCGCGCCCTGAGCTTCTCAACTAATGAGAACTGTTCAGGGAGTCTGACATCAAGAGCCCGGTAGCCTTTTTTAATATATCCCTTTCCATTTCAATACGTTGAATTCTCTTCTTCAGTTCACGTATTTCAATCTGCTCAGGTGTCATGGGTGACGCTACGGGTGATTTCCCTCATCGTTCTTCTTTCAACTGCCGAACCCACTTATCCATCGTGGATTTACCGACATTCATTGCCGTGGCAGCGGCGGCAACGGTGTAGTGCTGAGCGAGTACAAGCTGGGCAGCTTCGAGGCGAAACTCGGGGCTAAAATTGCGTTTGTTACGTCCGGTCATAATGTCACCTTTTTTGACTATGAGGCGATGATATCACCTCTATTCAGGTGGCCAAATTAACTATGCCACTACATCCCGACGTCGCTGGTTATCTTTACTAGTGTGATTTATCTGTGCCTGCCCATCTTGTAAAAGCTATACCGATACAGTATTTATCGCTCAGCCTTAGAGAGCGCTTTTTTTTTACAGGATTCTAAATGGAAACAGTTAGTTAGTGGAGTTGAATTTATAGGCTAAGCAATGGTCACTACTTACAGGCGCCAAGGTTATAATTTGATTGAGTTATTTCTTTCAACAGTTGAAAAGCGCATTGAGTTTGTTTTATCTAACCTTTAGTTTCATTTTTCTGTACGCCCTTTTTTAGCCTTAGTAAGTTGCACGGGATATAGCTGTTTTTCTGATACCCATTTAAAAGGTTTTCCTTGGCGAATCAGCACCAGGAAGTAGACGTATGAGGCTTATCTGATGTCAGAAGTTGTCTATCCCATATCGAGAACTTATCTTTGAGCTTCTCTGGTGTCTAAAATTTTAGAGTTGCAGTAATTGTGGGCCCGTGAAGATGGAATGCAGGTCAGCCCCATAAAATGCAGGTTCATTTGCAGATATTGTGGGTTTGTATCTACCGATAGTTGCAGTTAATGTGAGCCGGAAAACGCGATAACTGCAGATTTTTCCATTTATAAATGCAGGCTGTTACAGGTAGCGAAAGCGGTAGCAGTGTTCTTCAAGCCTGCTTTTTTTGAAAATCCGAGAAAATAATAACTCAAAAATTCCCAATCACTCGATTAGTGTACAAACTTTAATATCCCGAGTCGGACTTATGTACAAACTTTATTTTTCCAACACAGCGGCTGTGAAACAGTAAAACATCAATGCTGTGCTCAGCAGCTAATGCTGCTAGAGCAAAAAGGTAGCCAGAAAGCGGGCTGATTTTCAGTTAGCTGATAGAAATCACCATGAGTTATCAACAGTATTCGTGTTATAGAATGATGATGTTCCATTATATTTTAGTGCAGATAAATACAGGGATATTGAAAGTAGTAAAGACATATCCATCACCTTGCTGATAAATTCGGATCCGTAATCCTCTATCTTTAAAAAGATAAAAATCAGGAACTAACGAAACCAACATTCTAGCCTGGTTATCGCTCAACGCTGAATTTTTCGATAACATGATAATCTCATTACCATTACGAGTATAATTAAATAATAACTGTTGCGATATTCTCTGGGTTCTTTCTCCTAATTTACTGAGTTCTCCCACTACGGCGACTTCACCATGATCGCCGTCAAAAGAGTATTTAGCCTGTGCATTGAAGTTTGTTTCGCTAGATATGATGTTGATTCGCCCCAAACAAGAAAAATGGTCTGAATTATAGCGATGAACTACTTTTGCAATAAGGGGAGAAAAGGCGAGCATGGTTAAAAAGACGAACAGGATAAGCGTTTTTTTACCGTTCATTTTTACGCTCTACAATATACAATTTCGTTAAACATGATGAAGTATTGTTCACATTTTTATCACAAATATGGATGAGTGAGCGTGTTCGGAATATATTCATTGCGATGTAGATTACCTGTCCGGGTTGACAATGAATGTCTCTTTTTTGGATAAAATTTAGATACTCGTCACGTGGCCACAAAATAGATGAACTGCTGGCATATACTTTACAATGATTCGTTTCCCCAATTTGCTGATAGTTTGAAAAGAAATCTACATTTTGACTGGTATCTTCATGGAAGTTTAACCAAAGAAAAATAAACAAACTTAATAGGCAGAATATAAGAAAAATCTTGATATATAAAGTAATCCGATTGGAAAAAAAAGGTTCGGGTGGTGGCTGTATTTCTCCATTAATCTTTTCGGGGGTAAGTGTATCAGTCAATGCTTCGTTGGTGATGTGACTTGTTGCATCCTGAGTTGCCTCCGCACTAGATTCAGCGTTTTCTTCACAGGGGTATGTCACTGTACCTGTAAATCGAACCCCTTCCTTCGGAATGGTTTTAATAATGTTGTCTTTAATACCTGAAGTTGCCAACGCCTTACGCAATAGATGTATATTTTGAAAATAAGTGTTGGCATTAGCAAACTGCCCTTTGTTTTCCCACACTTCATAAACAAAATCACTCTGACTGATAACGTTTCCCTTACGTTGCAGTAGCAATAATAAACATCGACTAACAGGCACATTCAAGGAAACGCCAGACCCTTGCTGTCCCATTGGTTCCAATCGATGCTCTTCAGAAAAGAAGCAAACCTGTCCATTAATAATAAATTTAGTGTGCATTTTTAATACCCTGATTAAAAATAGATCATTCTTTTGTGTGTCAATGCTACTTTATTCGTTTAAGTGTAATTCAATATTTTATGACAATAAATATTTTTTCTTAATAATGTAAATTAATACAATAAAAACAATGGCTTAAGTGGGTTTGCCTGACTGGCTTACACTATTGTTTTAACAATCTTTTCAATACGTTGTCGGTAGGGCACTTCTTAAGTAAATAAACATAAATAAAATTAAATAAACAAAGTTAATTATGATAATTCGAGATTGTTCAATAGTATTTATCTCACCCAACAGAACAAGTACGAACATTGTTTATGACAGAAGGATATAGGATAGGTAACACAGTCGAATAAAATATATTGTATCAAAGGTACTGTTTGCTATATCGGCTAATTCTAGGGTTCGCAGAATAGTATTTACATTATAATGACAATAAATTCACTGGAATTTAAATCTGTAAATATGCATTAAAATAACTTTTAATGCTAGCAAAAAAAATAGTGAGTTTTTAAGATGAAAAAACTAATAAAGCATACATAGATGAACATATTAACTGCCATATGAATGCGGGATGTAAAAAAATACTAAAATTTACAATCTGGTAATAAAATACTTTGCTATGTGTAGATGATTGCTTTGAGATTAGGATAACCTATATCATCAACAATCAATCGGCAGTAAAAATAAAATATATGCATTTGAATAAGGCTTTATGATTTATGGAAAACGGACTTTTTGGCTTCATCATTGATAATGATATTCAATTTGATATTGCTAATAAAAGATTAACGAGAATCTCAGCAGTTTATCCTGAGCGCTCAATGATTATGGGTGCCGTTGCTCTCAATGATGTGATGGTTAGATTTTTGAAGTGCTTGTTCACTCGAGTCGCTAAAGGGGAACAGACGGTTTCGAAAGAAATTTTCCTCAAGGAAGTCTGGGAAGACCACAACCTCGTTGCATCTAGCCAACAATTATGGAAAACGATAAGAGAATTAAGATTTAAATTAATCTCAATTGGATTGAACCAGGATTTTATTTTTAATGTTGGAAAGGTGGGTTATGCATTAAAATCCCATGCTATTACACCATTATTTTACCGCCTAATTTTGTAGAAGTTATGAAATTTCCAGTTGGCTGAGATACTTTCCTTACAAGATTCTCGTTTTATCAAAAAATTATACATAATAGTGTTTTTCATCATGCTATTTAGTTGTAACTTTAAGCCAGATAACAATGATGTTATAAAATTGAGAGTTAATTATCATAGCTGGTTAAGTATATATCTATTAGCGCGATGATAACTTTTGAAGTTTACACACATCTATACGCGAGAGTTGTGTGCATGATTTTTAACCCAGTGTATTTTAAATACATACCAATGATATAAATAGATCAAAAAGCAAAACAGGTCTCTGTATTGTTTAAGACTAACTTTATCTTATTTTCACAACGTCAATATATAGAAGGCATTAACATGAAAGTACATAATAAATTTTCAACACTGAGGATGTTACCGTTCAGTTTGTTAGCACTGATTCCGCTGGCGACTTCATCATATGCTGCGGAAGTTGCAGGTGGCACCATTAATTTCAATGGTTCTGTTGTAACCGCAGCCTGCGCTGTGAGCAGCAATAGCGCTAACATCAACGTGGAAATGGGGCAGGTAAGAACTGCTGCATTGAGTGCAGCAGCCAGTGAAGCATCAACGATGAAGAAATTCTCTATTATTTTGGAAGATTGTGACTCCACAGTATCTAAAGATGTTGCAGTGACCTTTAGTGGTACACCAAACAATGATGATCCTACTAGCTTGGCGGTAGGTTCAAATGGTGGAACGGGTACTGCGCAGAATGTAGCTGTTCGTCTTTATAGCGAACTGGGCACGGTCATTAAATTGGGTGAGGCATCCAGCGCTGTGGCCTTACGCGATGGTTTAAATACGCTAATCTTTGGTGCGAAATACTATTCACCTAAAGGTGGAGCTACTGCAGGTGATGCAAGCACTGTTGCTACTTACACCCTGACTTACTCTTAATTGATAGGTCTGGTAAGGATCGCCGGACCTTAAACTTTATTTCAACATTCAGGTATTTATCATGCGTATTCTGACGATATTTATTTTATTGGTCACTTCGTTGTGCACATCTACGGTATATGCCGGAGGTGTTGGGTTAGGTGTAACCCGAATGGTTTATTCAGGTTCAACCTCACAATCTTTATTAGACGTCAGAAATACAAATAAAGAATCATCTTTTCTTATTCAGTCGTGGGTTGAAAATGCTGAAGGGCAACGCTCTAGTGATTTTGTTATCACACCACCTCTATTCGTTCTTAAACCAGAAATAGAAAATTCAGTTAAGGTCATGTTTAATGGCCAACAGTTACCTCAAGACCGTGAAACGCTTTATTGGATAACCGTAAAAGCAATCCCTCAGTCTGGGCAGGAAAGTCATGCTAATACTTTACAGTTTGCCTCGGCGAGTCGTATTAAGTTGTTTTATCGACCAGACGCGCTGACAAAAAAAATCAATAATGAAGTGTGGGGAAGTCTTAGTGGCGAATTTCATAATGGTAAAATAAATATTACTAATCCGACTCCTTTTTATATTACGACTATAAAT
Organism: Yersinia rochesterensis; assembly: GCF_003600645.1. Classification (NCBI taxonomy): domain Bacteria; kingdom Pseudomonadati; phylum Pseudomonadota; class Gammaproteobacteria; order Enterobacterales; family Yersiniaceae; genus Yersinia; species Yersinia rochesterensis. Next base: position 4,215,409 of record NZ_CP032482.1, on the reverse strand, counting down.
ATGAAAGTGGATGGGAAAGCAGTATCGTCGGTCATGATCCCGCCGAGAGATACAGTGACGCTTGAAGAATCATTCAGCAACGCTCGTCAGCTTAGTTATCAGGCAATCAATGATTATGGTGCTTGGACGCCGAAAATTTCTATAATGTTAACAATGCGTTGAGTTGTTTTTATTATGAAATAATTCAGAATATATAAGAGTGTGCAGAGTGAAAATTAAAATAAATTGCGTTCTGCTATCCCATTTTTTATTGGCGGGCGTAGTTCACGCACAGAATGATATTCATTTTAATCCCGCATTTCTTAATGGCGAAAATGATAGCGTTGCAGATCTATCTTGGGTTAATGATGGTGGTGAATTACCTTCAGGCGTGTATAACGTCAATATCTATGTAAACGAAAGTTACGCATTTACTACAGATGTGAAATTTAACGTTAATCAGAAAAGTAATAATTCCGCACTTGAGCCATGTCTGACATTGGAGCAGATTAAATTAATGCTTATTGATGTGATTCAGGCTAAGGGTGATTTTTCTCTATCCGATGATCAGTGTTATTCTCTGGAGGACTATTTCCCCGACACAAAAGTCTCTTTTGAGCAAAATAAGTTATCTCTTTATTTTAATCTGCCTCAGCGGTATATGTTAAATGTGCCTCGTGACTATATTAATCCCAAAAGTTGGGAGCATGGTATTAATTCTGGTTGGCTGAATTACGTCGTCAATGGGGCTCGTAATGAATATCGTCACGAAAGTCGGGGAATAGACAATCAGATGTTTATTGGCTTGAACAGCGGAATGAATTTTGGCCCGTGGCGATTTCGCGATTATTCAACATGGACAAAAAATACGGATGATGGCTTAACGCATGTTCAAACGTGGGTGCAGCGTGATTTACCCCCATTACAGTCTCAGCTCTATTTGGGTGAAACCAACACCTCCGCACAAATTTTTAACTCTGTGGGGCTCAGAGGTGTGGCAATGAATACCGACGATAATATGCTGCCAGCTAGCCTGAGGGGCTATGCTCCTGAAGTCCGTGGCATTGCTCGCAGTAATGCCACTGTAACTGTACGCCAGAATGGCAATATTATTTATCAGACTTCCGTCTCCCCTGGTGAGTTTATATTAAATGACTTATATCCGACGGCCTCCGGCGGTGATTTATCCGTGACGATCCAAGAGGCCAATGGTACGGAATCGCATTACACAGTTCCATTTGCCAGCGTGCCGAATTTGGTACGTCCGGGGCAATTTAAATATGCTGCTGGGGTCGGGTATTTCCGCTCGAATGAAAACCAGGACTCTCCTTTTATTATGCAAACTGAAGCATTTTGGGGCTGGCAATATGGTTTGACGCTCTACGGTGGCGCTCAGTTTTCAGAAAATTACACCGGCCTGGCGATGGGAATTGGACAAAACGTTGGGCGTTTGGGTGCATATTCAATTGATGTGACTCATGCCCAAAGCCTGCTGGCCGATAGCAATCGTTACAGTGGTGACGCTTTACGTCTGCGTTACAACAAGTTAGTTAATAATTATGGAACCAGGTTTAATCTAAATTCATGGTTCTTCTCCTCTGATGGTTTCTATGAATTAAGTGATACCACCTACAAACGGATGCAAGGTGGAAATGTGGATTTCATAAAGGAGGCTGATGGCTCTATCAGCACTAATTATGAGAATGTCTACAATTTGGCTTTATCCCGTAAATCCAGAAACCAGGTCGTTTTGTCACAAAGTATGGGTGATGCTGGCGCGCTATCACTGTCGTGGGATAAACAAACTTACTGGAAATCAGATAAATCGGCTGAAAGCGCTCAATTTGCATGGAATAACACATTTGGTCGAGTTTCCTACGGGGTTAGCTACCAGCGTAGCACCAGCCTGTATGACAGGAAAAAAGATAATATTTTCGCTTTTTCGTTCTCATTGCCATTAGGCGATCCTGCGCTGTCCACTCGTGCCAATTATGCGCTGACGAACTCTGATTCATCAGGTTCTATTAACAATATAGGTCTTAATGGCTACGTGCCAGGGCAGGAAAATTTATTTTATAGCGCCAGCCAGCGTTACAGTGACCAGCAACAGTCTGGTGGTGATCTTGCCCTTCGTTACCAAGGGGCAAGGGGTGACTACAACCTTGGCTACGGCTATTCGAAGAACGCTCGTAGCCTAAGTTACGGTATGAGTGGCGGTGTAGTGTTGCATGAAGATGGCCTGACATTCAGCCAGCCATTGGGCAACACCAACATTCTGATTAAAGCTGAGGGAGCAAGTGATGTTGCCATCCGTAGCCACCGAGGTGTTAGAACCGACAGTCGCGGCTATGCAGTTATCCCCTATGCGACCCCTTACCGTATGAACCGGGTAGAAATGGACGTTACGACGGCAGGGGATAGTGTTGAGCTGGACAATACAATGGTGAGTAAAACACCGACCGAAGGTGCCCTGGTAAGAGCAACAATCTCGACCAAGGTTGGCATGAAAGCGATGTTCTTTATTCGCCATAAAAACGGCGTTCTTCCATTTGGGACGATTGTCTCGCTGAATGACAAAAGCACTAACAGCGGTATCGTTGGTGATGAAGGGAGCCTTTATTTATCCGGGCTACCTCAGCAAGGACTGCTACGGGCGGTATGGGGAACAGGCAATGATAAAACCTGCACTGCACGTTTCAAATTGGATAAGAAATATCATAACCCTAATACGGGTCTCTATTCGCAGGAGTTGGTATGTCAATAATTTTAAGGCAGTCATTACTGACAATACTGGCACTTTCATTTTTACCCGCGCCGGTGCTGGCCTACGATGTGCTGGTCTCAGTGACGGGAAAACTGATTGGCAACACCTGTACAGTTTCGACTGATTCGACAATGCAGACTGTTCCTTTAGGAAATATCGGCACACAACAATTCGGTGCTGGGCACGGGATCAGCAATATTAAAACCCCCTTTTTCATCAATCTGGAAGAGTGTGGGCCGACATTTACCGGAGTCAAAGTTCGCTTTGTCGGTACGCCGGATGGCTCTGGGGCCGATCTGATTAAAATTGATGACGGTGGTGCTACGGGCGTTGCTGTTGAGTTATTGAATAAAGCTGAAAAGCCTCTGGCGCTAAATATGCAAACAGAAGTTTTGGGAACACCTGGCGCGGAGAATGTTCAGATGAAATTTTACGCCCGCCTTACTGCAACCGGCTCTCCGGTCAGCCCCGGCCCTGTATCGGCCATAGCCACTTGGGTATTGGAGTATCAATGATACGATTATTTGTCACTATTATTTTTGTGCTTTGCTGCGCAAGTAAGGCTTATGCTTTGGACTGGAAATCAAATATTACGTTATCGCCCCAGCCGATGAATTATGTCGGCCCTGCTGATTCAGTGAGGCCCGGTAATATTATCGGTTCCACTTGGAGTGCTACTGTATCAGTGCAGCAAGTATTTTGGTGCGGCTATATCTTCCATTGCAATAAAAGCACGATGATGCCGGGCAGCGGTGCAATCCCAACAGGTATGTCGGTAAATGTCGATGGCGTTAATTACGCTATTTTTGAAACCGGGGTGGCTGGCGTGGGTTTTATTATTGGGCTGAAAGATTTCAATAGCTCCGTCTATATACCGCTACTGGATGGAGAGACTCAGACATATAGCGGCTCCAGTCCGGATTTGGGCTGGTCGGCGAAAGTGACGTTTATCAAAACGGGTCATACACTCTCATCCGGTGTGTACCAGACAAGTTCTATTGATGCCGCAGTGCTGACGGCTTACAACAATGAGGTGAAAACTGCGCGAGTGATCATCAACCCTGTCAGTATCACTGTGCAAGCATCAGGGTGTACTGTTAACACCAAGGCTGCAAATGTGGATCTTGGGGTGATTGATGTCCGCACACTACCTTCGGTTGGTAGCACATCTGCTTTTGGTCATTTCGATATTGCCCTGAGTTGTGATGAAAATATTGCCGTTAACGCAGTGATGACAGATCAAGCTAAACCGGCAAACAGCTCCTCTGTGGTGTCATTAACCAGTAACTCAACTGCCGCTGGTGTCGGTGTGGAGTTTTTCTATAACGGTAATGGCCCGCTGATGTTAGGCCCGGACAGTTCGGCTTCTGGAACGCTCAATCAATTTTTTGTTCAAAGCACGGGTCAGGCACAAACACTGACACTGCCTTTCCAGGCGCGTTATATCCGCACGGGGAATTTACAACCGGGCACTGCAAATGCGCTTGCCAGCATAACATTCTCTTATCAATAGATAAGTATTAAACAGTAGTCCAAAAGGAGCCTGAACCGAGTGGTTGAGGCTTCTAAATATTAGCGTGCAAACTTTATCTTAACGAGTGTTCAGACTTTTTTCGCCTCACACGGCGGCTCATGGTTAATAAAATCATTCGGTTAGATTTTTTGGCTAAATTTAAACCATATTAAATGCAGTGGAAGCCTTATGGGGAGAGCTAGAAAACTTGAAGTTCTCGGGAATAATAATGAGCTATAAAAAAAGTAGACTAAATGACAAGCTACTCAATATAATCATATTATTCATACGCCAATGTTATATAAGGAGGATTGCCATGTTGACCCGTGAAATGTTTTTAATTTCGCTTGTCCTTAGCGATCGTCATAGCTCAAGCATTACCGGTATCGTGCTGCGATAACCTGCTTGAGCGAAGCTAACTAACAATCTGAGAACTTCCCTCCGGCTTACCGGTTATCGTCAGCAATTTTCGACGATAGGCATATTTATGCCTGAAAATCTGGATAAGCATCATGAGCACATTACTTTCCGCACAATCTGTCTGCTACGACAACACCTTCGGCCCATTGCTGGTTGAGATCTCCTTTAGCCTGAAAAAAGGCGATCGCATTGGTCTAATTGGCCATAACGGCTGTGGCAAAAGCACCCTGCTGAAAATCCTCAGCGGCGCACTTTCTGAGACCTCCGGCACCATCACCACCGCCAACCAATGTCTGATGGCAATGGTGGAACAACATCTGCCCTCTGCATTGAACGATGCCACTCTGATAGACGCGGTACTCAATCATCTGCCGGACAGCCTGCACCAACCTGAGCGCTGGCAAGCTGAAGTGCTGCTCGGCACACTGGGTTTTGATGAAAACGCATGGTCATTGACTGCTGGAACCCTGAGTGGCGGGCAGCATACGCGTCTGTTATTGGCGCGGGCGCTGATCCGCCAACCGGATTTACTGCTGTTGGATGAACCCAGTAACCATCTGGATTTACCGACTCTGCTCTGGCTTGAACAGTTTCTGCAAAACTGGGGCGGCAGCTTTGTGTTGGTGTCACATGACCGCAGCCTGCTGGATTGCGTAACCAACAGCACCTGGATCCTGCGCGATAAAACTCTACAATTTATTCGTCTGCCCTGCATACAAGCTCGACAAGCGCTGGAGGAGAAAGATATCGCCGATGCCCATCGCCATCAAGCTGAACAAAAGGAGATCGACCGCGTAGCGAAAAGCGCCAAACGGCTGGCTATCTGGGGCAGCGTGTATGACAACGAAAAGTTGGCACGTAAAGCCAAACAGATGGAGAAACAGGTCGACCGGATGAAGGAAGATCAAACCTTGCTGACGGCTGGTAATCAGTGGCAATTGCGGCTTAATGGCGAAGCATTGCCCGCTGACCGCGTGCTGGCGCTGTCTGATTTGCAGGTGCGCCCTGCGCCGGATGCGCTTGTCTTATTCGAACTGGGTGAAGTCAGGGTAAAAAGCGGTGACCGTATCGCGCTGATTGGGCGCAATGGTTGCGGTAAGTCTTCGTTATTACACAGTTTATGGCAAGCATTCAACCAACCAGATACCGCCGATGTGGGCATGGTTTTCCATCCCAAAGTACATATAGGTTATTACGATCAAAGCCTACATCAATTACATGATGATGATTCGCTCAGTGACGCGCTAGCACCTTTCGCACCATTGACAGAAGATCAGCGAAAAATGGCGCTGATCGGCGCAGGTTTCCCTTATCTGCGACATCAGCAAAAGGTCAGCACCCTCAGCGGTGGTGAACGTTCGCGGCTGCTGTTTATCGGCCTGACACTAGCAAACTATTCGTTGCTGCTACTGGATGAGCCGACCAACCACCTTGATATGGAGGGTAAGGAGGAACTTGCGGAAACGCTAAAAACGTTCAGTGGCGCGGTATTATTAGTGTCCCATGACCGCACATTAATTGAGCAAAGTTGTAATCGCTTCTGGTTAATTCACCAACAACGGCTTGAGGAGTGGCACGACCTGGCTCCGGTTTACGACATTCTGGCCGATAAATCGTTTATGGCACCGAGTCCGATTTCAGCCATTATAACTGAGGCCATTACCGCACCAATGGAGAGTGAGGAGGAATGCCTGCTGGCAACCTTACTGGAACTGGAAGCTAAATTGGCCGAGGATTTGGCGCGTAAACCTAAACACCAAAAAATTACATTACAACGTGAGTGGCGGCAACAAATCGACCAGCTTAATAGTTTGCTAGATTTGGGGTGAGGGCCAATCGGGCTAAAAATGGATCCCCGCGTTTTCAGCTCTCGTGGCCGGGAAAAACCGCCGAAAAGCTAACCGCGGTTGGTTAAGCCAAAATGTTCACTTGAGCCATCCTGCGGATGTATGACAATCAGCCTCATTATTTCTTGATGGGGCTTTTCATGCTTTCAACTTGGCGGAACGATACCGGTTCCGCATATTAGTTTTGTAGGCAGGCAATACTTTGATGAATTTCTCTTTCAATATCAGCCTCTGACCAAGTATTCAATTGTGATGAGAATGGTTCAAAAGCATATATTCCCTGATAACCCAGTCGTTCCAAGTTAGCCACTTGCTGCTTACTGTTCAGTTTATCCTGTTCACTCAGCATAATTCTGTTTTCATCAGTCAGTGCGGACTTTAACCGCATTTCTTCGACGCCGGAAAGATGCACTAGCCCGATAGTATTGATATCGATATGTGCATCGAACTCGGCCTGTGCAACATCGCTCAGATAGTAGTGAAAAGTATCCAACACCATTTTATAGGGCGCGGCTGACTTGCGAATAATAGATTGTGTTAGCAGGTGGGAACGTAATGAACTGATTTCAAAGCCTAAAGGTTCTACCAGCCCGGTTACTTGATATTTTTTAAATAGCGGGGCTAACAGCACTAAAGCATCTAGTGTGTCTTGTTCTTTTTGCTCGGCTGAACGGCGGTCATTGGTGCTACAGTTTGGGCATAAAATAACCCCACGGCAGTTAATCGCTTTTGCTTGTTTTAGCATGTTTTCTGCTTCTTTCAGCAGTGCTGGACGGTGTTCTGGCAGATTAAAATATTGCAACGCATTGATAGTAATAATGTCGATTCCATATTCATCAGCCAGAGTATTGAGTTGCGCTGAACTCAACTCATCCGTCACTTTCCCGCCCAGCATATCATTGCGTAATTCAACTTTATTTAACCCACATTTTTTAACTAAACAAAAAAAGCTTTCGATACTTAAGTTTGGGGCAATTTTGCGATTAATACAGAAACGATCTTGTGCAATAGGCATAGCTTTGCTCCTGCAATGATAGCCCGACGGCCAAACTGCCGATAAATACAGCCGATAACGACATTGGAGACTGCCAACCTGTCTCCAGCGGACGAAGATTAAAGTCACTTGCATACTGTTCAGCATGAAAACATTTATTTCATTTAACTTAAATAACGAAAAATTAATTTTTCGATCTAGCTCAAATATTAAGCTGAAAAATGTCGAATAGAAATCATTTAATGTGAGGTGTTGCCAAGTTAACATACATATTTTTTCTACATTGGCAGTTTTTATTAGTATAAAAAGTGAGATATTGCAGATGGATGGGGTATTGCGTTGATGCTCTGAGGATTTTGATAGTGACACGAACTCTTTGCAGGAACTTGCGATGCATCGCACAAAATAAAATTTTCAAAGAAAGTTATTTGAAACTTTTTTTTCAATAGCATAGAGTCTGCATATCGGCTGGCTTTTCGTCTTTCCGGCGGTTGGTCGCCTTGTGGGTTATATTGGCTTTATCCAAGATAACTCTTACTGATTAAGCGCATGGTTCGTTAGGTGTCTGGCATATAGCCATTTTCAATGACCCTTGCGATAGCCGCTATTTAAGAAGAGGGTGAGACATGAAAATCGTGAGTAACTTTATCGGCGGGAAGAATTCTTTGAGTTCCAGTAATCAGACTGTCGATATTCATAACCCAGCCACCGGCAAGGTTGAAAGTCAGGTTACACAAAGCACTGCTGAAGAAGTTCATCAGGCTATTGGCGTTGCTCATCAGGCTTTTGTCGATTGGTCACGAACTCCCCCTTTGCGCCGCGCTCGCATCATGTTCAATTTTAAAACATTAATTGAACAACACCGTGATGAATTGGCTGAGTTGATTGTTCGTGAGCACGGCAAGGTCTATTCAGATGCGTTGGGCGAAATCACTCGCGGTCTGGAGGTGGTCGAATTCGCCTGTGGTATCCCTCATTTATTGAAAGGCGAATATTCCGCAGATGTGGGCACCGGGGTTGATAGTTTCTCGATGATGCAACCTTTGGGCGTTGTGGCCGGGATAACCCCATTTAATTTTCCTGCGATGGTTCCAATGTGGATGTTCCCCATTGCATTGACGTGTGGTAATACCTTTATTCTGAAACCCCCTGCGCTCGATCCTTCAGCATCGGTTCGTTTAGCTGAATTGCTGACAGAGGCGGGCTTACCTGATGGCGTATTCAATGTTATTCACTGTTCAAATGAAAATGCTGCGCAACTCTGCACCGACTCACGAATTCAAGCTGTAAGTTTTGTGGGTTCCTCTACTGTTGCTGAACATATTTACACCACTGCCAGTGCACAGGGTAAGCGCGTACAGGCTTTTGGTGCTGCAAAAAATCAAGCGATTATCATGCCAGATGCTGATTTGGATGCGACAGTTAATGCATTGATGGGTGGTGCATTTGGGTCTGCCGGTGAGCGTTGTATGGCGTTGCCTATTGCCGTTGTCGTCGGTGATAGCACGGCGGATAAGCTCATTGAAAAGTTAAAACCACTTATTGCTCGTTTGCGTGTCGGCCCAGGTTTACAGCAAGGTGGGGAAGAAAATGAAATGGGGCCGTTGATTTCAGCAGCCCATCAGAAAAAAGTTCTTGGTTATATTGAGCAAGGTGTTAAAGAAGGCGCGACATTAGTCACAGATGGTCGCAACTATAATGTCACTGGCTATGAGCAAGGATATTATGTTGGCGGCACGCTGTTTGATTATGTCACTCCGGATATGAAAATTTATCGGGAAGAAATCTTTGGCCCAGTGTTGGGGATTGTCAGAGTTCCTGATTACCAAACCGCAATTAATACTGTAAATAGCCATGAATTTGGTAATGGGAGTGCGATATTTACCAGTAGTGGTCATTATGCACGACAGTTCGTACATGAAGTCCAGGCAGGGATGGTTGGCGTTAATGTCCCGGTTCCTGTGCCGATGGCATTTCACAGTTTTGGTGGTTGGAAGCGCTCTGTATTCGGTGCATTAAATGTTCATGGCACTGATGGTGTGCGTTTTTACACCCGTATGAAAACAACCACGGCCCGTTGGCCAACCGGCCAGCAAACTGTTTCCGAATACAGTATGCCAACACTGGGTTAATGCTGCTTGAGAGTGTTCGTTAGAGTAATTTCATGTTGCCAACAGGGGAGTCATCATGTCGACACTACTTGCCAAATGTCAGCTACCGGATGTGGATGGGCGTATTCAGCATATTTCTCCAGAGAACGCGGGCTGGCGTTTTGTCGGGTTTGATGTCTATCACTTGACGGCTGGAAAGACGTTGGTTCTAGACAGTGCTGATAATGAACTTTGCCTGGTATTGGTTGCTGGAATTGCCTCGGTATCAACACGCCGGGCTGAATATCCGCACATTGGCAAACGCATGAGTCCATTCGAACGAACACCGCCTTATTCTGTTTATGTTCCACATCATGAGCATGTGAAAGTTGTGGCAGAGACCGACTTGGAATTGGCTGTTTGCCGCGCCCCCGGTAATGGTTATTTACCTTCCCGGCTGATTACACCGGCGGATGTGGGTGTGGAACGGCGAGGTAAGGGGCGTAACCAGCGGTTAGTACATAATATTTTACCTGACAACCAACCCGCCGATAGCTTGCTGGTGGTTGAGGTTTATACTGATGAAGGGAATACCAGTTCATACCCAAGCCATAAACATGACCAGGAAAATGTTACAGATGAAACCTATTTGGAGGAAACCTATTATCACCGGCTGAGTCCAGAACAAGGTTTTTGCCTGCAGCGAGTGTATACCGACGATCGTTCACTGGATGAATGTATGCCAGTCTATAACCGGGATGTCGTGAAAGTACCAAAGGGCTACCACCCCGTGGCAACATTGGCAGGTTATAACAGCTATTATTTGAATGTCATGGCAGGGCCGGTACGGCTATGGAAGTTTACCTGGGAAAAAGATCATGCGTGGATCAATAGTGATCAATATCCGACAGGAAAAAGCTAAAGTGCTTTTGTTAAAAACGAATTGATGGGTAGGTGGGATTCTACCCATTCTATTGATCTGCCAAAGTTTACACTTGGTTTGTAGTTTATTGATAATACTGATTTATAGATTATTCTTTTGCGTTGTTCAGTGCTAATGAAACCGCTAAAGTTTGCGCCAGACACATAGAAGCAACTTGTGAGCGGAATCCATCGACTTGTGCTTCTCGCACCACAAAACACACATCACTGAAAGCCGCTAATGGGCTGACTTGGCTGTCAGTAATTGCAATCTGTTGAGCACCACTTTTCGCACCCAATTCGACCAGTTCTAATGCTTCTTGTGCATAGGGTGAATAGCTAATGGCAATAACTACGTCTTTGGGTTTCACCATACTCAATTGTTCAGCGAACATCCCCCCTAGCCCATCAATTAGAAAAGCTCGGCGTTCCAAATGACGTAATGCATAGGTCAGGTATGAGGCAACGCTGAAAGAGCGCCGCAAACCAATCACATAGATATTTTCAGCGTTGTTCAATAGCTCAACTGCTTTATCCAACTGTTCTGCGCTGGTTTGCACTGCAAGTTGTTGTAGGGCTTGTGCATTGACCATCGTAAATACATTCAGTATTTCAGCAGGTTTTTCTGGTGCTGTATTGCCATCAGTTGAGGTTTGACGGAATAACCGTGCGCGCTCGGTATAGTTAACGGTTTCTTCCATCAGATGTTGACGGAATACCTGTTTCATTTCATTAAACCCACTGAAACCAAAGGCATTTGCAAACCGAATTAATGTTGATGGAGGCACACTAGCTTGGGCCGCAATGGAAGCAACTGTATCAAATGCAATGCTGTTACTGTTATCCAAGATATAACGGGCAACTTGTTTTAAACGTTTGCTTAACGTCTCATAACGATGACGAATCTGGTCTTGTAACAATGATAGTTGAGTAGGGTTATTCATCCATTCGGCCCACGGCAGAGGAAAATTCAGGGGTTATCTGTCAGGCATTCTAACAGATGGTTGGAAAATTTCATTTGCTGATATCCGCATTTACTTTTATTTCATCGCGAATTCAAACTGTTCACGAAGCCATAATAAAGGAAACGGCTATAAGCAAAAGGTATTACTTTATCAAGTTTGACAAAAATCAGGATTTTTTCAGGCTAATAAGGAATAAATCGTGCAGATGGCAGCACAATGGCGCTGACGTTTTTCACATCAGCGCCAGTAAAGCTGTATTAAATTCAGATGACAGGCCGATAGTCTCGCCAATAACCTATCAGCGTTTGATAATTTTGTTTCACTTGCGCGATCAACTCTGCATCATTTAACTCACCTTGTAGCCAATGGCGAGATGCTTGACCGAAGATGGTGCGGCCAACAGCAAAACCTTTAACCCAAGGAGCTTGAGCCGCTGCGGCAAAACCCGCTTTTAATATAGCTTCTGAAGAGTCTAACCCAAGAATCAATACACCTCGGCAATAGGGGTCTTGAGTTTCAATCAAATTACCTACGTGTTGCCAATTTTCTGCGCTTAGTGGTGGTAGTTTCCACCAATCTGGTTGAATACCTAGCGCATAGAAATGTGCCATAGTTTCAATGTAATAACGTTCATCTTTGTCTTTATTATCTTCAGGTAAAATGACTTCCAACAGCAATTCATGCCCTGATTTACAGCATCCACGGTAAACATCCAGAATCAACTCATCCTGTTGCTGGCGTAGCTCTATGCTGTCTTTAGGATGATAAAAAATCAGGCACTTCACAACATGTTCCAGCGGCCAATCAATAAGTTGGGAGCCAATGTTGCCGTGTTCCAGACGTAATGGCCTTGAGCTGGGTTGCTCAATCGGGCGACCTATCCACCACCCTTGGCCAGTAATAGTGTTAAGTGCTTCCTGGCCATAAGTTGTATCTGCCAAAATGCCGCTCTTCTGTGTTAGCTCAGATTCTTGAGCAGCTTGCTGCGCAGCTTGGAGCAATAATGTCTTGAGCTGGGGGATACGTTCTTCACTAACCCCCGCCTCGCGAGCCATATCAACCAGTTGTTTGCGGTGATCAAAAGCGAAGACACAAAGTTCCGGCCATTGCTGTTTACGGCTAGTCACCCGGTGCAAGTGGTTAAGATGGGCATCACGATCTGGGCGTAGAATAGAGCGTTCACGGCTGAGGTAATTATCTAATTCTATTTTGGTTGGCATAGCAGGCGCACAGCCATGACGGGAAACAACCAGTGCACCGCAGGCATTGGCGTAACGGCAAGCTTGTTCCCAGCTCTCGTCATTAAGATAACCGCGCAGTAAGCCAGACATAAAGGCATCACCAGCTCCCAATACATTGAGAACTTCAACGCGAACACCCGAATGGAGTTTGACCCATTCCCAACGGGTGGGAATTCCCCCTTCGAACACTGAACAACCTTGTGCTCCGCGTTTACAGACCAGCGTCGCTTGGGTTGCTTTACGCACATTTTGTAGCGCTATCAGAGTATCTGTACTGCCACCGGCAATATGGAACTCTTCTTCCGTGCCGACAATTAAATTGAAATGGTGTAGGACTTCCTGTAATTGCTGAGTCACTTTTTCCGACTCAATGAAACGTGTTTCACCATCGCCAAGTGAGGTCAGACCCCATAATACTGGGCGATAATCAATATCCAAAGCGGTTCGTAGCCCATGTTTATGTGCATATTCCAATGCTTTCAGTACGGCATCGCGTGTATTGGGGTGCGAAAGATGTGTGCCAGTGATAGCCAATGCTCGGGATGATGCAATATAAGACTCGTCTATATCATCTTGCGTGAGGGCCATATCCGCACAGTTTTCACGGTAAAAGATCAGTGGGAAAGTCTCTTGATCTTTAATCCCTAGAATAACCAATGCGGTTAGACGCTGTTTGTCAGTAATAAGAAAACGGGTATCAGCACCAACACGTTGTAATTCCTCGCGCAGGAAGCGGCCCATATGTTCATCACCTACACGTGCCAGCATCCCTGAATTCAAACCTTGGATTGCCGTGCCGTAGGCAACATTACCTGATGAACCGCCTAAATATTTGGCAAATGTACTGGTATCTTCCAGTCGGGAACCAATCTGTTGTCCATAAAAATCGACGGCAATTCGCCCGATACATATGACATCCAGCACTTTGTGTTGTGTACCCATCCCCATTTCCTTCTTTTAAAACCCCGACAATGTCCAATGAAATGAACTGTAATGACGTTTCTGAAATTAGTATGAGGAATAAATATTTCAAACTCAAGGTTAAATGAAATTTATACCCCGAATATGTGACGGGGCTAAAAGCCTTGTATAACGCTCGGAAATAGAGTCCAAGCCAAAAGATAGTACAAATTATTAATGGTTTTCTTAGGGGGGACTAGTCGATATTGGAAATCAATATAAACCAAAGATATCAATAAATTACATGTCTATTTCAAGGTATTAAAATGATCCTTTTTTAAGTGGGTCAATGTGGGTATGACAGTTTCAGTGTTTACCTGATTATTTGATCCTCATCGCATAATGAAATGTTTCTTCTGTAATGTGATTTTATGAAAAAAATATTTGTTTATAATCCCTGCAATGTTTCACCTCATTGTTGTCAGCATAGCGGAAACCATCAAGCCGGCTTCTTCTGTGTGGCAAACGTATCTTTGGGGCTGAAAGTACCTCAGTCCCATGGTATCGCGCAAACATAGCAAAGGATGGGTAAATGAATAAGATTCGGCTAACCACGGCACAGGCATTAGTTCGTTTTTTGGACAATCAATACCTGCAAGTTGATGGTCAGGAAATCAAATTTATCAAAGGGATCTTTGCTATTTTTGGCCATGGTAATGTACTGGGGATCGGGCAAGCACTGGAACAGGATTGTGGCGAATTAGTCGTCCATCAAGGGCGTAATGAACAAGGAATGGCCCATGCCGCGACGGGCTTTGCAAAACAGAAACTACGCCAGCAAATTTATGCTTGTACCTCATCTGTTGGGCCAGGAAGTGCCAATATGGTTACTGCCGCGGCTACCGCAACGGCTAATCGCATCCCACTACTCTTGCTTCCTGGTGATGTATTTGCATCGCGTCAACCAGACCCCGTGCTACAGCAAATTGAGCAATCCCATGACCTGAGTATCAGCACCAATGATGCATTCAAACCCGTCAGTAAATACTGGGATCGCATTATGCGGCCAGAGCAACTGATGAGCGCGTGTATTAATGCAATGCGAGTTCTCACTGATCCAGCAGAAACCGGGGCTGTGACACTTTGTTTACCGCAAGATGTTCAGGCTGAAGCCTATGACTATCCTGATTATTTCTTCCAGAAACGCGTTCATCGTCTTGACCGAAGGCCAACCAGCGCTGTAATGCTGGCTGATGCGATTGCTTTATTGACCACCAAACGTAAGCCGATTTTGGTCTGTGGTGGGGGCGTGAAATACTCGCAAGCCGGTCAAGCATTACAACGATTTGCCGAATGCTTCGGTTTGCCCTGGGTAGAAACACAAGCCGGTAAAGGCACACTCAGCTCAGAACATGAACTGAATCTCGGTGGTATTGGTGAAACGGGGTGTTTGGCGGCTAACACATTGGCGAAACAGGCTGATCTTGTGATTGGCATTGGTACTCGTTATACCGACTTTACTACATCATCTAAGTGGTTGTTTCAGAATCCTGATGTTTCATTCCTCAATATCAATGTGAGTACTTTTGATGCCGGCAAACTCGATGGTTTGCAATTACTGGCTGATGCGCGTGAAGCATTGTCAGCATTGCATCAACAGCTTAATAGCTCTGGCTACCAGGCCGGTTGGGGGGGCGAAATTGCTCGGATGCGCGCTGAACAATTAGCGGAGACGGAGCGGGTCTATCAGGTGGAATACAATGCCGATGATTTTACCCCTGAGATAAATGACCATTTGGATCGTGAGCAGGTTTTTGCTGAGTTTATCAATAAAACCGGTTCTTTCCTGACACAAAGCCAAGTGCTGGGGGTACTGAATAGCCAATTACCTCAAGATGCCGTCATTGTTGCTGCTGCAGGGAGTTTACCCGGTGATTTGCAGCGGGTGTGGCGCACAAAAGGCAGTAATGGCTATCACGTCGAATATGGTTATTCGTGTATGGGCTACGAAGTTAGCGCTGCGTTGGGTGTGAAACTGGCTGAACCTGATCGCGAAGTTTATTCGTTGGTGGGTGATGGCGCTTTCATGATGCTGCATTCTGAGTTAGTCACATCCATTCAAGAGCGCTGCAAAATTAACGTTGTGTTGTTCGATAACATGACAAATGGCTGCATTAATAACCTCCAGATGGAACATGGAATGGACAGTTATGCCACTGAATTCCGTTTCCGTAATCAAGAAACTGGTCAATTAGACGGTGATTTTGTTCCAGTAGATTTTGCCATGTTGGCCGCTGCTTATGGCTGTAAGACATATCGTGTTTGCACTGAGCAGCAATTGGTCGATGCATTGGCCGATGCCCGTATGCAGACGATTTCAACCCTTATCGATATAAAAGTTCTACCAAAAACTATGGTGCATAAGTACCTGAGTTGGTGGCGAGTCGGGGTTGCTCAAGTTTCTGACAGTGAAAGGACGGACGCAGTGGTTCGGCTGTTGGAACAAAATATTGCCAAAGCCCGTGATTATTAACGTACCTGTAACTTGAAAGATGACGGGTACATTTGATCTGAATGTGAAGTCGTAAAACGAGCAGGAATCACCTGCAAACCAAAACTTCATGAGGGAAATAATATGTCGTTAAATATTGGTGTGATTGGCACGGGTGCAATTGGTCAGGATCATATTCGCCGTTGTAGCAAAGTTTTACAGGGGAGCCATATTGTTGCTGTGACTGATATTAATCGCGAGCATGCCACCAAAGTTATTCGTGATTTGGGTATCGAGGCGAATATATACACTGATGGCTATGAAGTGATTAATGCAAAAGAAGTGGATGCGGTGTTAGTGACTTCTTGGGGGCCAAGTCACGAAGAGTTCGTGTTGGCGGCGGTTGCGGCAGGTAAATATGTATTCTGTGAAAAACCATTGGCTGTGACCGCAGAGGGTTGCAAGCGGATTGTCGAAGCTGAAGCGGCGCAAGGTAAGCGCTTGGTTCAAGTCGGGTTTATGCGGCCTTATGACCAAGGCTATCGCGCACTGAAAGATGTGATTATCAGCGGGAAAATTGGTGAGCCATTAATGCTACATTGCGCTCATCGCAACCCGAGAGTCGGCGATAACTACACCACGAATATGGCTATCACAGATACCTTAATTCATGAAATTGATGTACTGCGCTGGTTGTTAGATGACGATTATGTCTCTGTTCAGGTTGTTTTCCCGCGAAAAGCCAAACATGCCAAAGCACATCTGAGAGACCCACAAGTCGTGCTATTTGAAACGGCAAAAGGGACGCGTATTGATGTGGAAATCTTTGTGAACTGCCAGTATGGCTATGATATTCAATGCGAAGTGGTTGGTGATATTGGTATTGCGAAATTACCTGAGCCATCTTCAGTATTGCTGCGTAGCGAAGCTCGACTATCACATGAAATCCTCACTGATTGGAAAGATCGCTTTATTGATGCCTATGATGTCGAGTTGCAAGCCTTTATCAACGATGTTCTGGCTGAAAAACTCACTGGGCCTTCTGCTTGGGATGGTTTTGCGGCTGCAGTCACCGCTGATGCCTGTATTGCTGCGCAGGAGAATGGTGAGATTGTCCCAATAGACTTACCACAACGGCCCGCTTTTTATAACAAATAATATCAATATCTGCTGTCTGTGCTTTAGCCAATAAGCTGCGGTGTGGCCATATTTTTGTTGCAGAGTCGGTCTATTTCAAGCTTGTACATATTTCACGCAAAACCGGGGGGCTATGAAGATTGCATTTGATGTTGATGTCATTAAAAACCTGGGTATCACTAATATGGTCCGTCAAGTGGCAGAATGGGGATATGACTATATTGAGCAGTCACCGCATCCGCAGCTGAACCCATTTTATAAGCACCCCAAAGCGGGCCGTGAAGTTATTGCTGAATATAAGAAAGCATTAAAAGAAACTGGAGTCGAAATATCATCTTTTATCGTGGTATATCGCTGGGCTGGGCCGCTTGAAGCTCGGCGACAGGCTGCAGTTACCAACTGGAAGAGAATGATTGAAATTGCTGTCGAGATGGGTGTTCCTGTGATTAACACTGAACTTTCTGGCGATCCGAATGAGCCAGAAATTTGCGAAGAGATGTGGTATCGCTCAATGGAAGATCTATTGCCAATTATTGAGCGCGAGGGTATTCGGGTAGAGATTCAATCTCATCCATGGGATTTCTGTGAAGAAAACAATGAAACCGCAGATTTAGTGAAATCATTACGCAGTGATAACGTGAAATACCTTTATAGCGTTCCCCACACCTTTTTCTATGATAAAGGCAAAGGCGATGTTGCCAGTATGCTGAAATATGCCGGTGATGATCTTTCTCATGTATTGATTGCCGATACTATGAATCACACTAAACACTGTCGTTATATTGTGAATCCGCCGGGTGTTGATGCTGTTATTCATCAACACGTGGGTATTGGCGAGGGAGAAGTTGATTTCTCCACATTATTCCAGACATTACGTGATATGGATTTCGCCAACCGTACTTTTAAAGTCGGTGGTGAATCAATTATTGCGACTTCTCTTTTTGGTTATCCGGAAAAAATGGTGCATCAGGCTGTTGCTACTCGCGAACATATTGAGCGCGAATTGTTAGGTAAATAAAACCCTATAGCCACCTGAGTATTAAGCATCATTTAAAACATAAATAAAGACTATTTTTGGCTTTGCAGGATGGGTAATTAATCACCTTTTAATTGTATTCATCTGGATAAGTAAGATATGTCGCAGAGGTTTATTATGAATAAAGATCGTGTGAAGTTGGCAATCGCTCCTATTGGTTGGACGAATGATGATATGCCAGATTTAGGCAAAGAAAATACTTTCCAACAATGTATCAGTGAAATGGCGCTGGCTGGATTTACCGGTAGTGAAGTTGGTAGTAAATATCCACGAGATCCTAACGTATTGAAACCTATGCTTGAACTCCGTGGTATACAGATTTGCAATGCTTGGTTCAGCACTTTTTTTGCCGATGATCAGCGCGCTAAAACCATTGATGAATTCACTAATCATATGAATTTTCTCCATGCAATGGGGGCCAAAGTGATTGGTTGTTCAGAACAAAGTAAAAGTATTCAAGGGACGACAAAATCTGTTTTTGAAGAAAAGCCTTATTTTACTGATATTGAGTGGCAACGTGTTGCGGATGGTTATAACGAGTTAGCCAAAATCGCTGCCACGAAAGGGATGCAAGTGTGTTTACATCATCATATGGGGACCGGTATTCAAACCAGTGACGAAATTGATCGTTATATGAGCATGGTTAACGATGATGTTTATCTGCTATTTGATACAGGGCATGCTTATTATTCCGAGGGTAGCCAGGAGGCGATGTTAGCTATTTTAGAAAAATACTTGCCGCGTATTAATCATGTTCATCTGAAAGACGTTCGTGATGAGGTGGTTGCGGAAGTTAAAGCGAAAAAATTCAGCTTTCTTGATGGTGTGAAAAAAGGCACTTTTACAGTACCCGGTGATGGTGTTATCGATTTCCGTCCAGTATTTAAATTACTGGATGAAAAAGGCTATCAAGGTTGGATGGTGGTGGAGGCAGAGCAAGATCCAGCCATTGCTAATCCATTTGAATATGCGGTGAAAGCCCGCCGTTATATCAAAGAAACAGCGGGTATTTAGCAATATTTGTCATCTTGCCAATGGCAGGAGTTTTTACTGCTCTGGTATGCCGTCTACCTGCAAACAGTCGCCGTAGGGGGTATAGGCCTTATCCCCCGATGGTTAGCTTGATTGCTTGATTCGTCCCATATGATAGGCATCAACAAACTGCCCATCACGGAAAGCAAAACATGGGCTGGTGCCCTCAATTTCAAAGCCGAATTTACGGTAAAGAGCAATGGCGGCTAAGTTATCGACAAAAACAGTCAATTCAATCCTTTGTATATTCAGCCAGTTATCACATAAGTCGATCATGGTCGCCATTAATATGCTGCCCACACCTTGCCTGCAAAAGTCGGCATCAATAGCAATACCGAAAGTAGCCACATGACGACGGCGCGCTCGCTGATTTGCCTCGACAGTAAGTTGACCAACAATTTTGTCATCAATACATGCCACCAGATTATGCATCCCAGTGGGTGCTTCTCTGAGCTTTTTCGCCCACATATCTTGAGACGGTAGGGGGAGCTGTAATGTGTCGCGATAAACCTGTGGATGAGAAAATAGCTGCTGCAAGGCCGGATAATCAGTGAGTTCCACATGGCGTATCTGCACATTTTTCATAAACATACCCCTACTCTTACTGTTTGAATTACCTAATAAAATAACTATTTATTTAACTGAGTCAATAATATTGGTGGTGGTTAAAAAAAACACTTTACAAGTGAGAGTGATAATGATTATCATTGTCGTGCTTTCAGGTGAGGCCATCAAAGTTTAGGTGTTCACATTACGAAGGCACGACATTGCTCACATTGCTTCCAGTGTTTACTTAGCCAGCCGGGTGCTGGCTTTTTTTTTGTCTGTTTTTACTCATCCGTCTTTGTTTATTCTCGGCCAAAACACACCTTTTTCAGAGATTGGCATGCCTTTGCAGCCTAATTGCTTCAAATTTAAATCATTTGTCTTTTCACTGATTAATTAGTCGAATTTTTTGAACAGAGGGATGAGTTTTTTGCGCTTTCATATTCTTCAGCGACATCTAGACTAAAGAAAACGTTGAGGAGAACTGAACATGATTTATTTACGCAAAGCAGAAGAACGTGGCCATGCTAATCACGGTTGGCTAGACAGCTGGCATACTTTCTCATTCGCCGATTATCACGATCCAGAATTTATGGGTTTTTCAGCACTACGGGTGATTAACGAAGATGTCATCGATGCTGGTCAGGGTTTTGGTACTCACCCGCATAAGGACATGGAAATTCTGACTTATGTGCTGTCCGGGACTGTTGAACATCAGGATAGCATGGGCAATAAAGAGCAAATTCATGCGGGTGAGTTTCAGATTATGAGTGCTGGCACGGGTATCCGTCATTCAGAATATAATGGCCGTGATGATCAGCCGCTGCATTTGTACCAGATTTGGATTATCCCGAATAAGACCGGTTTGCAGCCGCGTTATGAACAACAAATGTTCGACATTCCGCAAGGGCGGCAACTGGTGTTATCACCGGATGCTCGTGATGGCTCGCTAAAAGTGTTCCAGGACATGACGCTATGGCGCTGGGCATTGAAACGTGAAGAGCAGTCAATTTATCAGATTCAGGCAGAGCGCCGTATATGGATA
Organism: Yersinia rochesterensis; assembly: GCF_003600645.1. Classification (NCBI taxonomy): domain Bacteria; kingdom Pseudomonadati; phylum Pseudomonadota; class Gammaproteobacteria; order Enterobacterales; family Yersiniaceae; genus Yersinia; species Yersinia rochesterensis. The sequence continues at coordinate 4,194,488 of NZ_CP032482.1, read as the reverse complement.
CAGGTCGTGCGCGGCAAGGTATCTATCAATGGCCGCCATGCGGGTACCAGCGATGCATTCGCTATCTGGGATGAAGCAGCTCTTTCTATTCATGCCGATGAAGACAGTGAAATCTTGCTGTTTGATTTACCGCCAGTTTAAGTTTGATCGTCCTAAGTAAAAAAGGGTATGCATCGCGTCATACCCTTTTATTTGCTAGAATGGCACCCCGTTTACTTTGCCTCAGTTCATTGATAATGAAGAAAAAAAGGCCAGTGCTACAAGATGTTGCTGATATGGTTGGGGTCACTAAAATGACGGTCAGCCGCTATTTGCGCAATCCGGAGCAAGTTTCTGCGATGTTGCAGGAAAAAATTGCACTGGCGCTAGACGAACTGGGCTATATCCCTAATCGTGCTCCCGATATCCTGTCCAATGCCACCAGTCATGCTATTGGTATCTTGCTGCCATCATTAACCAATCAGGTTTTTGCCGAGGTGCTGCGGGGGATTGAAAGTGTAACGGATGCTCATGGCTACCAAACCATGCTGGCACATTATGGCTACCAGAAAGAACGTGAAGAGCAGCGGTTGACCTCTCTGCTTTCCTACAATATTGATGGATTAATCCTCTCCGAACGGCACCACACGGCGCGTACATTGAAAATGATTGAGGTCGCGGGCATTCCTGTTATTGAGCTAATGGATTGTTCTTCGCCCTGCATTGATTTGGCTGTGGGCTTTAATAACTTTGAAGCTGCAAGACAAATGACCCAGCAGATTATCGCCAAAGGCCACCGTTACGTGGTGTATTTTGGCGCGCGTCAGGATGAGCGGACGGTGATTAAACAGCAAGGTTATGAGCAGGCGATGCGCGAGTCAGGTTTGGAACCGATGAGTGTGATGACTAGCCGTTCTTCATCATATTCTGCTGGCGCGGAGTTATTGCGCGAAGCACAGGTGAATTATCCGCAGATCGACAGCATTTTCTGTACCAATGATGACTTGGCGATTGGCGCAGTATTCGAGTGTCAGCGGCAGGGGCTTTCTATTCCGCATGATATGGCGATAGCGGGGTTCCATGGTCATGATATTGGCCAGTCGATGGTGCCGAAGCTGGCCAGTGTACTGACCCCGCGCGAAAGAATGGGGCAAATTGGTGCCGAGCGCTTGCTGGCGCGGCTACGCGGAGAGGTGGTCACACCCAAAATGGTCGATGTGGGCTTCACCATCCTCCCCGGTGGCAGTATTTAACTCACTGTTATTATTAGATAACGGTTGCCAATAACAGGCAGCCGACTAACCCGCAGACAGAAATAATAGTCTCCAGCACTGACCATGATTTGAAAGTCTCGACGATTGTCAGGTTGAAATATTCTTTAAACAACCAGAAGCCTGGGTCGTTGACGTGAGAGAAAATCACACTGCCCGAACCCACTGCAATGACCATCAATTCAGGGCTGGCACCAGTGGTGGCAATGAGTGGCGCGACAATCCCCCCGGCCGTGATGGCGGCCACAGTCGCAGAACCTAGCGCAATACGCAGGACGGCTGCAATTGACCATGCCATCAGAATTGGTGATAGCCCGCTGCTGTTCATCATGCTGGCAATGTAGTGGTCAACGCCGCTGTCGACTAAAACCTGCTTGAAAGCCCCGCCACCGCCAATAACCAACAACATCATCGCAATGATTTTGATGGAGTCAGTCACGGTGTCCATCACGGACTCCATTGAGCGGCCACGGTTTAAACCAAAGGTGAAAATCGCGATTAACACGGCGATCAGTGTGGCGATCACCGGGTCGCCCAAGAACTCAGCATAAGAGAGGACCGGGTGGCCTTTGGGCAAAATCATCTCTGCCACAGCCCGCAATGCCATCAAAATAACCGGCACCAACGCAGTGCTGACACTGACACCAAAACTTGGCATTTCTTCGTCAGTAAAGGTTTTCGGGTTATACAGCCCCTCCGGCACAGGTTTATCAATCCCTTTCAGGAATCGTGCAAATACCGGGCCAGCCAGAATCACGGTTGGAATAGCCAATAATGTCCCATATAACAGGGTCTTACCCATGTCGGCATGGAAGATGGTGGCAATGGCGGTTGGGCCAGGATGAGGGGGCAAGAAACCGTGAGTCACTGACAGCGCCGCGGCCATCGGGACACCCACATATAATAATGGAATGCGGGCTGATGCCGCGATACTGAATACTAGCGGCAACAACAACACGAAGCCGACTTCATAGAATAGAGCAAAACCGACGGTGAAACCGGTCAGTACCACCGCCCACTGAATGTGTTTTTTACCAAATTTATCAATTAAGGTTGTGGCAATTCGTTGAGCGCCACCGCAGTCCGCCAGTAATTTACCGAGCATGGCGCCGAAGCCCATAATCAGCGCTAGGCTACCTAGTGTTCCACCGACCCCTGCTTTGATTGAGCCGACAACTTTATCGACCGGCATCCCTTGCATGACACCCACCGCTAGCGCGACCAGTATCAACGAGATAAATCCGTTGAGCTTGAAACGGATCATTAGTAACAGCAGCATGGCAACGCCAACCGCGACAATGACTAATGGCATAGTATTTCTCCATTTATTTAGAGTATATGTATCGCTTTTTATTATGGTTACAGTCAGCTGGAGCCAGCGTGATTGCGCGATTGAGTCCAATGACGATGTTCTATCCGGTGTGATAAAAGTCACATCTCCATTTGTTACCGGTATCATGATACCGGTAACATGGTAAAATACGGAACCATAGAGAGCAGTAAAATTCCTATTCTGAGATAGAGATCAACATTATGGCTGGACGTAGCATTATCGTGATGGGTGTATCAGGTAGCGGTAAAACCACTGTGGGAGAGGCAGTGGCACGGCGAATTCATGCCAAATTTATTGACGGTGACGACCTACACCCCCGTGCTAATATTCAGAAAATGGGCAGCGGACACCCTCTTAATGATGAGGATCGCATGCCGTGGCTAGAGCGCCTGAGTGATGCGGCCTACAGTCTGAATCATAAAAATGAAACTGGCATTATTGTCTGTTCGGCCCTGAAACGCCGCTATCGCGATCGGCTGCGGGAAGGTAATCCGGAAATGGTATTTTTATACCTGAAAGGCAGTTTTGAGGTCATTATGGGGCGGTTAAAAGCCCGTTCCGGCCATTTTATGCCCACTGATTTATTAAAAAGCCAGTTTGATGCATTGGAAGAACCGGGGTCAGAAGAACCGGACGTTATCTGTGTGGATATTGATGCGGATATTGATGAAGTCGTGCAGCGCTGTGTGTTAGCGCTGGAAAAACAGGGCTAATCAGTGAGTGATGCAAACCCAAAGAGGGTTATTCAGACGGCTAATAAGGTCAAATGAAGGGGAAATGTGCCGAATGGGTCGTAGCGGCTTAGGCCGCCGGAGCGCCCATCGGTGCAGTCGCCCCGCGAGTCTCCGAGCTATAAAATAGGTTTGTCAGCAACCTCAAAGGGTTATTGCCCCTCTGAGGTCATATAACCGGCGTGTAAACTTATTTAGTCATTTAGTTAGATAGGCGCGCACGCCATCCAAAAACATCTGCGTTGATAACATCACCAAAATTAACCCCATCAGCCGCTCCAAAGCACTGACACCTTTATTGCCCAACAAGCGCAGGAACAGGTTCGACATCAGTAAAATAGCCGCCGATAAACCCCAGGCAATCATCAACGCCAGCACTAAATGGCTGAGCTGATTAGGATATTGATGGGAGAGCAGCATCAGGGTCGCCAGAATAGACGGGCCTGCCACTAAGGGAATTGCCAGTGGAACCAGGAAGGGTTCTTCCCCTGCCGATAGCCCGGTAACATTGCTTTCTGGTGAGGGGAAAATCATCTTAATAGCGATTAAAAACAAAATGATACCGCCGGATATTGAGACGGTTTCAGTGCGCAGATTCAAGAATGCCAGAATCTTCTCGCCTGCGAACAGAAAAATCAGCATCAATATGAGCGCGATCAGCAATTCGCGAATCAATACTATGCGCCGCCGTTTAGGTTCCAGATGTTTAAGCACCGACATAAAAATCGGCAAATTCCCCAGCGGATCCATAATCAAAAACAGCAGCACGGTTGCCGCAATCATCTCTGTCATTATTACCTCAAAATAATCAAAACGACTGGCATTTCCCGCCAGTCAAAGTCACATATTAGAAAGATTGCTTTGAATCATTCTGGTATCGAATAATTTAACTTGCCACTTTGTCCATATTTCGTAAGGTGGTATCAGGTCTCCCTCGTCAGTGCGCTGTATGCACCAGCAGTAATGCGAGACAGACATCCATTAATCAGTGTCACCTTCCAAGGCAGGACAGTAAACATGAAAAACGTTGGTTTTATCGGCTGGCGCGGTATGGTCGGCTCAGTACTCATGCAGCGCATGATTGAAGAACGCGACTTTGACGGTATCCGCCCGGTCTTTTTCTCTACCTCTCAACATGGCCAAGCCGCCCCGTCTTTCGCCGGCCAGCAAGGTACATTGCAAGATGCTTATGATATTGATGCGCTGAGTGCATTGGATATTATCATCACTTGCCAAGGGGGAGATTATACCAACGAAGTTTATCCAAAGCTGCGTAAAGCGGGTTGGCAAGGTTATTGGATTGATGCCGCTTCTTCTTTGCGTATGCAAGATGACGCAATTATTATTCTGGACCCGGTAAACCACGGTGTTATTCAGCAGGGGCTGGATAAAGGTATCAAAACCTTTGCTGGTGGTAACTGTACCGTCAGCCTGATGCTGATGTCATTGGGCGGTTTGTTTGCTAATGATTTGGTTGAGTGGGCCTCTGTGGCCACTTATCAGGCGGCTTCCGGTGGTGGTGCGCGCCATATGCGCGAGTTACTGACCCAAATGGGCATGTTACACGCCGATGTAGCAAAAGAGCTGCAAGACCCGGCTTCGGCCATTCTGGATATTGAACGCAAAGTGACGGCGGCCACTCGCAGCGGCAAATTGCCGACCGATAACTTTGGCGTGCCATTGGCGGGCAGTTTGATCCCTTGGATCGACAAAGCGCTGGATAACGGCCAGAGCCGTGAAGAGTGGAAAGGCCAAGCCGAAACCAACAAAATTTTGAATACCGGCAGTGTTATCCCGGTTGATGGTCTGTGTGTGCGCATCGGCGCACTGCGTTGCCACAGCCAGGCTTTCACACTGAAACTGAAAAAAGACGTGCCGCTACCTGAAATCGAGCAATTGCTGGCCACTCACAATGACTGGGTTCGCGTTATCCCGAATGACCGTGAGTTGAGCATGCGCGAACTGACCCCTGCGGCAGTAACCGGCACCTTGAACACCCCGGTGGGCCGTCTGCGTAAACTGAACATGGGGCCGGAATATCTCTCCGCCTTTACCGTCGGTGATCAGTTGCTGTGGGGCGCGGCAGAGCCACTGCGGCGTATGCTGCGAATTCTGCTGTAATCGATTATTGAGAATAATAACAAAAAAGCTCTGATCTTATGGTCAGGGCTTTTTTATTGCTCATAATTATTAGTTAACTTTAATAAATGGTTTGTTTTCTGAATGTCTTAGTTCTAATTTTATTATTGAAATATATTATTTGTTTTTAATTAAAATTTTTTCATTTGTTTTTATAATGTTTTAAATTAATTTTCATTCCAGAACCCTAAAAGATTTTGACAATTTTTATTATAAACGCTAGTTTTAATCCATCAGGAAGAATTTGAAAAAATGGCGTTCAATTATACTAGTTAATAGTATGGATTTTAATAAATGAAAAAAACAGCTGTGTTTGTTTATAATTCTAGCCCAATGTTGGGGAGAGCATTATTTACTCCAGTGATATTTGGTTGGAATAAAGAAGATAAATATGTAAAAAAATTAAATCATGACTTGGTTGAGAAGGGCATAAACTGTAACGTAATACTTGACCCATCAGAATCTGATGTAGATGAACTAAAGCAAATTGCTGATTTTATTATTTGCACCCCAGGATTACAAAAACAACTCTACCTTAGTGATTATGATAAAAGAAAAGTCATTTATCTTACTACGTTAGAGTATTATTGTAATGATACCGATAGAGTGATTAGATTTATAAATTCACAGGTAAATTAATAGAGGAACATTTATGAAAAAATCTAAAGAGTTATTGCGTGAAATTAAAGATGAAGTGATTTTTTCTAAAGTATCAGGAGGTAGTAACGATTACAATCCAGGCCCGAGTATGACTTGGGGCGGGGTAATGGATGCTGTTCGTTCTTGCTCATGGCCAGGTGGTTTCTATGGAGATCCAAACCCAAGTTATACAGGAGGCGGCTTTAGTACACAGCGATAATATTTAAAATAAGGCATAATGCTGTTTCACATAGCATTATGTCTCTTATCTGTTAGGTGTTATAAACATGAACGATATTGTGTATTATAATTCGGATTACCTCGAGCGAATCACAAGGGGTAGTTTTAAATTTGAATATAATGATTTGGTATTGTTGAATCGCTGGGTTGACAATATTTCATTTATATTAGAGATTGATAAAAGATTAACTAATTTAATAGAACCTGAAGATTTATCGGTCGGTGATGTTTTAAAAAAAATCTCTTTTTTATTTGAAGACATTGAACAGACACCAAATCCAACTTTGTCTGCAATTATAATTGTTAAAGATGAAGAGCGGTGTATTAAAAGATGTATTGATAGTATTATAAACAGCGTAGATGAAATTATTATTGTAGATACTGGTTCTACTGATAGTACTTTAGATATAATTAAAGGAATAGGTAATCATAATATTATAATTCATAATATGATTTGGATTGATGATTTTTCTCATGCACGCAATTTTGCGAAAAGTAAAGCAAGTAAAGATTGGCTCATGTTTATTGATGCGGATGAATACTTAGAGGCCATAGATGATAACGAAATCAAAGATAAGTTATGTATTTTACAAACAATGTCTATAAAAGATGAAATGGTAGTGTGTCCATTTATTTCTAATCACAATGGATATAATATTAAGACAGTTCGTCGATTTTTCTTAAATAATACAGATATAAACTATTTTGGCTTGGTTCATGAGGAACCAAGAATATATGATTTTTTACCATATTATATTTCCATTGATGTCAAATTTTTTCATGATGGTTATATGGATGAAATTGTAAAAAGTAAGAGAAAAACAGAAAGAAACTTATACCTTTTGAACCGAATGATGTTGTTAGAGTCAAATAATTTGAGGTGGAAGTTTTTTTACTATCGGGATGGAATTGATAATATAGATTTATTAGATGCTGAAGTTGAAATTAAATCCGCTATTTCATTAAATAAAGAAAATGATTTTTCAGCAGACAATGTTATTGATGATGAGTTTACTTTTGCATTGTTAGATATTCTTGCTAATAATTTATTTAGGCAAGGTAAATTTGATGATGCTAATCTAATGGCCGAAATTATGAACGATTTTTACCCCGAGAATAGCAATTCATATTATTATAAATGCCTTATAAAAATAATCAGGCTAAGAGAGGAAGTCAAAAAACTGCTAAATGATACAATCATATATAGGGAAGAAAATATTAACCCTCAATATGGAATGATTCATAGTGAAGGTTATCATATAGACTTACTTATTTCTATCCTTCTGTTTGAGAATGGTTATATCAAGCAAGCAGTTAAATACTTTACCTTTTTGGATGGGATAGATTTCAAAAGTAACATATTAAATGAGTATAAGGAAAAGATTAGAGTTATTAAATCATTTTAGGTCTTAATTTAATCCAGCGGAAGTTAATATGAAAGTATCAGATCGTACTATCAGATCGCTGAATGTTCTGATAAAGATAGTTTTTTATACATTGTTTTATTTGGGCAATTTGTATTTATCTAGTTTTTTATTGGATTGGGTGATGCCAGAACTTGGAATGAAGTTATATCTTTCAATAGGTGGGGCAATCCTATGTACATTCATTCCATCTATGGATTTTATGAAAGAGGTGATCGATAAATATTTAATGATAGGAAATAAATAATTTTATTATTTATTTAATCTTATAGAGGGAGTTGTTAGATGAGAAGATTATCTGTAGTTGAAACTAAATATGTTAGTGGTGGCGATGGAGGGAGAGAATTAGCTCAGATGTCTGGTAGCATAGCTGGAGGTGTGATTGGAGGGCGTTTAGCTGGTCGCGCAGGGGCTACAGGAGGTGCTGCATTTGGTGGTTTTGCTGGAGGGCAAGCTTATGATGGCGTTTCTCATGTCATTAATTCAGCACCGCGAATTACGATTCCAGCAGTAAGCTATGATCCCGCAACACTAGGTCGGCCCTCTTATATGAGTGGCCCTGATAGTTATTATATTTGCAGAATGACTGGCAAGCTAAATTGCGGTTAATATGATAACTCTCAGATATAAAATTAAAAGCACACCATATTAATTATGCTCTATTGATACTTAGTAGGGTGTGTTTCTATTTGTTTTTCAAATGACTATTAATAAGATGTAGCGGGATTATATATGTTCAGGCAGGAAGCCTTTGATTACCAGAAAGCCAAATGGACAGGGAAAGCTCTACTTATTTCAGGTGTTCCAGTTTGGGTTGTTGCCATAATGTCGGCAATGATTATTGTTACTTTGGTTATTTTTATCGCATTCGGCAATTACACTCGCCGAATAAATGTTTATGGTGAAGTCACCACACTTCCTCGTCCAATCAATATTTTTGCTGCCCAACAAGGCTTTATTACCCAAAGTTTGGTTAATGTGGGCGATGAGGTGGTAAAAGGGCAAGCGCTGTATCAGCTTGATGTCAGCAAAGTCACTCATTCCGGCACCGTCAGTAAAAATAACAAGCAGGCGATTAAGCGGCAGTTGGCGCAGGTTGAGAGTATTATCCAAAAACTACAGAGCAACAAGCATGCAACTTTGGATAATTTATTAGCGCAAAAAAAACAATATGAAACTGTATATAAGCAATCTTGCCAATTAGTGAAGAACAGCCGACAGAATATTGAATCCATGCGTAAAACGGTAGAGAGCTATGGTGAATATCAGCGCAATGGGTTAATCACCCAAGAACAAGTGCATAACCAAACCTATTCTTATTATCAGCAACAAAGTGCTTTCCACAATTTGTACAGCCAGAATATGCAGGAAGCACTGCAAATCACTAATCTGAGCAGCGAAATTATTACCCGAGCGGCTGATTTTGATAACCAAATTTCACAATATGAGTTGCAGTACGGTGATTTACAAAAACAGTTAGCTGAAACAGATGCTACAGGAATATTGGTTGTCAATGCACCAGTTGATGGGCGGATAGAATCACTCAGTGTGACAACCGGGCAAATGGTGAATGCGGGGGACAGCCTGGCGCAATTGGTTCCCGGCACTGATGCCACCTATTATCTGGTGCTTTGGCTGCCTAATGGCGCACTGCCCTATATTACTGCGGGCGACCACGTTAATGTGCGTTACGATGCTTTTCCTTTCGAAAAATTCGGCCAGTTCGCCGGGCGAATTGAATCACTTTCCTCCGTGCCCGCTTCTATTCAGGAAATGACCAGTTATAACAGTGCACCATTCCGGCGCGCCGACTTGGGGAGTGAATCTTATTATAAGGTATTGGTTAATTTGGATAAAACCAAATTTCAGTCTCAAGAAAAAATACTGTACCTAACCGGTGGTATGAAAGCACAATCCACTTTTTTCCTCGAAAAACGTTCTCTTTACCAATGGATGTTTTCGCCTTTCTATGACCTGAAAAAAAGCCTGGCGGGGCCAGTCCATGAATAATGCGTTTTTATCCTCTCTGGCCAACAAACTGAATTTAGTCTGGCGGAAAAGAGTGCCACAGATTTTGCAAACTGAATCCTCGGAGTGCGGGTTAGCCAGTTTGGCAATGGTATTTCATTATTTTGGTCTGAATATTGATTTGTTTAATTTGCGACAGCAATTCGGGGCTTCAGCGCGTGGGGCAACACTGAATACGTTAATGGATATCGCCAGTTCACTCAAATTCAAAACTCGGGCTTTATCACTTGATATTAATGAATTATCGGCACTTAGAACCCCCTGTATTCTGCATTGGGATCTTAATCATTTTGTGGTACTGATTGCTGTCCGTCGTAATAGTATTGTTATTCACGATCCTGCTTTGGGGCGTAGGGTTATCGGTATAAATAAATTTTCTCAGCATTTCACTGGCATTGCATTGGAGATATGGCCTGATAGCAATTTTACCGCGGTTACCCACAAAAGTCGGTTACAGCTACGCCGTTTATTATCCAATATCAGTGGATTAAAGGGGGCATTAACGAAAATATTTTGCCTCTCACTGGTTATTGAGGCAGTGAGTTTACTGATGCCGGTCGGGACTCAACTCGTTTTAGATCATGTGATTCAAGCCAGCGATCACCACTTGCTCGCGCTAATTTGTACGGGTCTATTGTTCTTTATTATATTCCGTACCGCCGTGGCGATGTTGCGCTCGTGGACAACTATCGTGATGGATTCATTAATAGATGTGCAGTGGAAAGCGGGTATGTTTGACCATTTGATGAGGCTACCGCTGGCCTATTTTGAAAAGCGTAAGTTAGGTGATATTCAGTCACGTTTTGGCTCATTGGAGACTATTCGCTCCACTTTTACGGCCAGTATTGTTAACAGTATTATCGACTGCATTATGTCTGTCGGCGTGCTTATTATGATGTTGCTATATGGCGGTGGGTTAGTTTGGGTGGTGCTGGGGTTCACCGCTATTTATATCCTCATGCGCCTGATGACTTATAGCCACTACCGGCAGGCATCAGAAGCACTATTGGTTAAGGGGGCTAAAGCCAGCTCACATTTTATGGAAACGCTGTACGGCATTGGCACTTTGAAAGCATTAGGCTTGCTAAAAACTCGCTCTCAATTCTGGTTAAATCTCAATATAGACACGACCAATGCGGGTATTCGAATGACTCGATTAGATATGCTATTTGGTGGCGTGCATGCTTTTATCGCGGCCTGCGATCAAGTTATTATTTTATGGTTAGGAGCATCATTAGTTATTGATAATCAGATGACACTGGGAATGTTTGTCGCATTTAATGCTTATCGTGGTCAATTCTCAGAGCGCGCCAGCAGTCTGATTGATATGGTGCTGCAATTGCGTATGCTCAGTTTGCATAATGAGCGAGTGGCAGATATTGTTTTGTCTGAACCAGAAAAAGAAATGCCAGCTCGCCAATTATTTCCTCCCAATACACCGCTCTCTTTTTCCGTATGTAATCTGGTTTATCAATATGACAATTTATCTAAGCCTATTATTAATGGCCTTAATCTTGACATTAAATCAGGAGAGAGTGTCGCTATTGTCGGCCCGTCCGGTGTAGGAAAAACCACCTTAATGAAATTGATGAGTGGTTTATTGGAACCGAGTGCGGGGAGTTTATTCGCTAATGGGCTGGATATTCATAGCCTCGGTATCAACAATTATCGCCAATATATTGCCTGTATTTTACAGGATGATAAATTGTTTGCTGGCTCGATTGCAGAGAATATTGCCAGTTTTGATATTTCTCTCGATCGAGAATTCATGATTAGCTGCGCTCATCATTGCAATATCCATGACGATATTATGCAAATGCCGATGGGTTATGAAACCTTACTTGGGGAGTTGGGCGGCAGTTTATCTGGCGGCCAAAAACAGCGTTTATTGATTGCTCGCGCGCTGTACCGCCGCCCCGGAATTCTATTTATGGATGAAGCGACCAGCCATTTGGATCTGGATAATGAAGACTATATCAATGCCAGTATTGCTGCACTGGCTATTACCAGAGTTATTATTGCTCACCGGCCTTCAACTATTGCCTCGGCTGATCGGGTTATTACATTAGTCTGAGTGGATAATTCGCTTGAGTGGTTCATTCACTTGCCGTAATAAACGGCAACTTAATGATAATTCTGGTGAATTCCTCAGATTTATTTATCACTGTCACGCCATATTCATTGCCATAACGCACTTTAATCCGCCGATCCACCAGGTTCATACCCAGCCCATCGCCATTAGGCTGCGGTTGATACAATCCGGCGTTATCCTCAACTTCCAGCACCAGAATATGGTCATCCAGCTTGCCGCGCAGGGTGATGCGCCCATTACTGAACATCTGTGAGATACCGTGCTTGATGGCATTCTCAACCACCGGTTGCAGGGAAAATGCGGGCAACCGCGCATCCATCAGCTCATTGGGCAATGAAATTTCGACACTCAGACGATCAGCAAAGCGCGCTTTTTCGATTTCCAGATACGCATTCACATGCTCAATTTCATCACTCAGTGTGACCACATCGTGGCTGCGTTTAAGGTTTTTGCGGAAAAATGTCGACAGCGAAAGCACCAGTTTACGGGCATGGTCGGGATTACGGCGGATCACCACTGACAAAGTATTAAGCGCATTAAACAGGAAATGAGGGTTGACCTGGGCGTGCAGCAGTTTGATTTCTGATTGCGCCAGCATTTGCTTTTGTTGTTCAAATTCACCGGCCAGAATTTGCGCCGACAGCAAGTGAGCAATACCTTCACCCAATGTGCGGTTAATACTGGAGAATAACTTACTTTTCGGCTCATACAGCTTGATGCTGCCCACCACCCGATGTTCTTCACCGCGCAGCGGGATAACCAAGGTGGAACCCAGTTTACAAGTCGGAGAAATTGAGCAGGTATAGGGCACGGCGTTGCCGTCGGCATAGACCACCTGATTTAGCTCAATCGCCCGGTGGGTATGGTCGGAAGTAATAGCGCCGCCCACCAGGTGGTGGTCAGAGCCGGTGCCAATAAATGCCAGCAACTTCTCGCGGTCAGTAATGGCCACTGCGCCCACGCCCAGTTCTTCATACAAGATACGCGCCACCCGCATACTGTTTTGCTGGTCAAAACCATGGCGTAATAACCCCTCCGCTCGCGCGGCAATTTGTAAAGCTTTAGCCGAGAATGCCGTGGTATATTTTTCGAAAATAGCCCGTCTATCCAATAAGATACGCATAAACATTGCGGCCCCGATGGTGTTGGTTATCATCATTGGCAGGGCAATGTTCTCAACTAACTCGACGGCTTCATGGAATGGGCGAGCCACCGCCAGGATAATCAGCATTTGCAGAACTTCGGCCACCAAGGTAATACCGGCGACAACCAGAGGCTGGAAGAGCAGATCAAGGCGATTTTTGCGGATCAAATAACTGTGGAGCAGCCCGCCTAATAATCCCTCTGTTACAGTGGATAACATACAGGCGGTAGCGGTCATTCCCCCCATGGAATAGCGGTGTAAACCGCCGGTTAGCCCAACCAGAAACCCGACTGATGGCCCCCCCAGAACCCCCCCCAATACAGCGCCAATAGCGCGGGTATTGGCGATGGAGTCATCAATATGCAAACCAAAATAGGTTCCCATGATACAAAACATGGAAAACGTGAGGTAACACACCAGTTTGTGGGGCAACCTAATGGTAACCTGCATTAAGGGGATAAAAAGCGGTGTTTTACTCAACAGATAGGCAATGACCAGATAGACGCACATCTGTTGTAAAAGGGAAAAAATCAGTTCGACCTGGCTAACGCCCATGTTGGATAACCACTGTAATGACTACGATTATTTATTTCTGCCGCTATTGTATCCAGATTTCTCTGTTGAGAAGTTAACCAGCCCCTTTTTTTAGCAAAAAAGCCCTATGGGACCAAATAGCGTGTCAGTTTCTTGTTTTGCACATTTTATCTGGTGGGTGTCACTTTTTCTTTGTGTGACTCATAAAAGCATTTCCATCACATATGTGTTTCTTACACAGCTTAATCTCCTTTTTTTCACTTATTTGCGTGAGAAAAAATTTCATTAATCATAAGCCAATTTTTTTAGCACTCATTGACTATGCTTATAGTTTGGGGCGAAAAATCCTATAGCTAAGTGCGCAATCATAAAGACAGGTTAAGGCATTAAGTCTATTTATTGACCTTGATCATGCCCCATTCATTAAATAAATTACATGATTAATAGGCTTAATTTTAGCCGTGCATCTAAAATTAAGTATAAAAATCATTAAGTTAATCAAAGGGAGAGGATATGCCAGTACTTCCCGACCGTCAGGTGATTAATCAGATTATTTCCGGCCATTATGCCGATCCTTTCGCCGTTTTGGGTATGCACCAAACTGAATCGGGGTTACAGGTCTGTGCGCTGTTGCCGGATGCCAAAGAAGTGTGGTTGGTTGAAACAGACACTGGGCGTAATGTGGTTCAACTTCAGAGTGAAGACCCGCGCGGCTTCTTCCTTGCCAAACTCCCTCGCCGTAAAACGCCATTCCGCTATCAGTTAGCGGTTACGTGGCAAGAAAGCACACAAATCCTCGACGATCCCTACCGATTCGGCACCTTATTGCAGGATATCGATGCTTGGTTATTGGCTGAAGGCACCCATTTACGCCCTTATGAACGCTTAGGGGCGCATTTGATGAGTCTGGATGGCGTGCCGGGTGTCAGTTTTGCGGTTTGGGCACCTAATGCTCAGCGCGTTTCTGTGGTCGGTGAATTTAACTTTTGGGATGGCCGCCGTCACCCTATGCGGCTACGGCGTGAAAATGGTATTTGGGAGCTATTCTTGCCCGGTGTGCAAGCAGGGCAGTTATATAAATTTGAGATAATAGATTGCCATGGTCAGGTGCGGTTAAAAGCGGACCCTTATGCCTTTAAAGCCCAAATGCGGCCAGAAACCGCCTCGTTAATCAGCCCATTGCCGGAGGTGGTGGAAAATACTGCTGCACGGCAAAAAGCCAATGACTTGCGCTCACCGATTTCTATCTATGAGGTGCATCTCGGTTCGTGGCGACGTCATACCGAAAACAATTTTTGGCTCAGTTACGGCGAGTTAGCTGAACAACTAGTTGAATACGTTAAATATATGGGATTTACCCATGTGGAATTACTGCCCATTAATGAACATCCGTTTGATGGCAGTTGGGGCTATCAGCCGTTAGGTTTATATGCGCCGACCCGCCGATTTGGTACGCCGCAGGATTTCAAAGATTTCGTCGCCAAATTCCATGAAGCAGGAATTAACGTCATTCTTGACTGGGTTCCCGGTCATTTCCCCAGTGATGAACATGGATTATCGACTTTTGACGGCACCGCCTTATATGAATATGCCGATCCGCGCGAAGGCTACCATCAGGATTGGAATACCCTGATTTATAACTATGGGCGCAATGAAGTTCGTAACTATTTGGCGGGAAATGCATTTTATTGGATGGAGCGTTTTGGCATCGATGCATTGCGTATTGATGCTGTTGCTTCAATGATTTACCGCGATTACAGCCGTGCTGAAGGGCAATGGGTACCCAATTATTACGGCGGGCGCGAAAATTTGGAGGCGATTGCCTTTCTGCGCTACACCAATCACACCATCGGTGTTGAGCGCCCCGGCGGCGTCACTATGGCCGAGGAGTCTACTGACTTCCCTGGGGTGACATTACCTCCTGATGCGGGTGGATTGGGCTTTAATTATAAGTGGAATATGGGCTGGATGCATGACACGCTCAATTACCTACAATGTGACCCTATTCACCGCAAATACCACCATAATCTCATGACTTTCGGTATGTTATACGCCTATACCGAGAACTTTATTTTACCGATTTCGCACGATGAAGTCGTCCATGGCAAACATTCGATTCTCGACCGCATGCCCGGCGATGCATGGCAAAAATTTGCCAACTTACGGGCGTATTATGGGTTTATGTGGGCGCATCCGGGCAAGAAATTGCTGTTTATGGGGTGTGAGTTTGCCCAAGGGCGCGAGTGGAATTTCGATACCAGCTTGGACTGGCACCTGCTGGATGATGAAAATGGTTGGCATAAGGGAGTGCAGCGGTGGGTTCGCGATCTTAATCATTGTTATCAAAGACATGCGCCATTGTATGAATTGGATTACCAACCTGCCGGTTTTGAATGGCTGGTGGTGGATGACCATGAAAACTCGGTATTTGCTTTCCTGCGCCGTGATGCTGATGGTAACGAACTGATTGTTATCAGCAATTTCACACCGGTTCCGCGCTATAACTACCGCGTAGGTATCCCGCAGGGCGGGCATTATCGCGAAGTGCTGAATTCTGACTCTGAGTTTTATCGTGGTAGCAATATGGGTAATCAGGGCGGTATTCATAGCCATGATGTAGGCAGCTATCATCACCCCCATTCATTACTGTTAACTCTGCCGCCGCTGTCGACTATTTATCTGGTGCGGGAGGGTTAGGATGACGAGGTTGACGAGTGGCTCTCCGACACCGGCTGGCGCTCATTTTGATGGGAGCGGGATAAATTTCACCCTGTTTTCGGCCAATGCCGAGCAGGTCGAACTGTGTCTGTTCGATGATGATAATCAGGAATTCCGCATTCCGTTACCGGCCCGCAGTGGGGATGTTTGGCATGGTTATCTTCCCGGAGGAAAGCCGGGGCAGCGCTATGGTTACCGTGTCAGCGGGCCATTTTCCCCGCAACAAGGCCACCGTTTTAATCCGCATAAGTTATTAATAGACCCTTGCGCCCATGCGCTAGACCGAAAAGTAGGCGATGACCCTAGATTAAATGGCGGGGTGAATCAGCCCGACGATCGCGACAGTTCCGCCGCCGCGCCTAAGTGTATTGTGGTGCACGAAACATATGATTGGCAGGGGGATAGTCCTCCAGCGATTCCTTGGGGCAATACCGTCATTTATGAAGCCCATGTGCGCGGTTTAACCCAATTGCACCCGGATATTCCCGCGAACCTGCGCGGTACTTACGCCGGTTTGGCTCATCCCGCCATGATCCGCTATTTGAAAAAACTGGGTATTACCACCTTGGAACTGTTGCCGGTGCAATTTCATGTTGATGAGCCACGGTTACAGAAAATGGGGCTGAGTAATTACTGGGGCTATAACGTATTAGCGCCCTATGCGGTTGATCCAGAATATGTTTCTGGTCGCGAGGGCATCTCCCCGCTGCAAGAGTTGCGCGATGCAGTTAAAGCCCTGCATAAGGCCGGCATTGAAGTCATTTTGGATGTGGTGTTCAACCATTCGGCTGAACTAGATGTATTCGGCCCCACGTTGTGCCAGCGGGGGATCGACAATGCCAGTTACTACTGGCTGACTCCCGAGGGCGAATACGACAACATGACCGGCTGTGGCAATGCGCTGCGTCTTAGTCAGCCTTATGTGATGCAGTGGGTGCTTGACTGCCTGCGTTACTGGGTTGATTGCTGCCACATTGATGGTTTCCGTTTTGACTTGGGCACAGTTTTGGGCCGCACACCGGATTTTGATCAGCATGCGCCCTTGTTTGCCGCACTGGCCGCGGATGAAAAACTCAGTGCCTGCAAGATGATTGCGGAACCCTGGGATATCGGCTGGGGAGGCTATCAACTGGGGAACTTCCCGACTGGTTTTAGCGAATGGAATGACCAATATCGCGATGCCATGCGCCGCTTCTGGTTACGCGGCGATTTACCTTTAGGGCAATTCGCCCAGCATTTTGCCGCTTCCAGCCATTTATTCAGACATCGGGAGCGTTTGCCTTCCGCCAGTATTAATCAAATTACCGCCCATGATGGTTTTACCTTGCAGGATTTGCTGTGCTTTAACAAAAAACACAATCAAATCAATGGCGAAGAGAACCGTGATGGCAGTGATAACAATCTTAGCAATAATTTTGGTAGTGAGGGTTTAGTCGCGGATGACGCTATCTGGCAACGGCGCAAAGCTTGCCAGCGGGCATTGCTGGCGACTTTGTTGCTTTCGCAGGGAACGCCAATGCTACTTGCTGGCGATGAACATGGTCATAGTCAGCAAGGCAACAACAATGCGTACTGTCAAAATAACATTCTCACTTGGCTTGATTGGGGGAGTCGCGATCGTGAATTAACAGCATTTACCGCCGCACTGATTCAGTTACGCCAGCAAATTCCTGCGCTGATTAAAGACACATGGTGGGAGGACGGCGATGGCAATGTGCAATGGTTGGATAGCCGGGGACAAGCGTTGAGTGATTCGGCTTGGGAGCATGGCTGCCAGAAACAACTGCAAATCCTGTTATCTCAGCGCTGGTTGGTGGTGATAAATGCCACGGATCAACAGTGTGAAATGCATTTACCTGCGGGGGAATGGGTGGTGGTTCCTCCTTTTGAGCCGTCAGAGCATACGGAATTATTAACCGTGTGGAACGGCTCTGCACATGCCGTTTGCGTGCTCGCACAGAAATTTTAAGGAGTCTCGATGGTTAAGTTTGAGAGCAAAGACCCGCTGATGTTAGCCAGATTATTACCGAATAAATCGGTGGCACTAATCTTGGCGGGTGGTCGTGGTTCACGGCTGAAAGATTTAACAGCTACCCGTGCAAAGCCCGCTGTCCATTTTGGTGGCAAATTTCGCATCATTGATTTTGCGCTATCCAACTGTCTGAATTCCGGTATCCGGCGTATCGGCGTGATAACACAATATCAATCCCATAGTCTGGTTCAGCATATTCAACGCGGTTGGTCATTCCTCAATGAGGAAATGAACGAGTTTGTCGACTTATTGCCCGCTCAACAGCGCCTGAGCACTGAGCAGTGGTACAAAGGCACCGCTGATGCGGTTTACCAGAACTTGGATATCATCCGCCGCTACCAAGCGGAATACATCGTCATTCTAGCGGGTGACCATATCTACAAAATGGACTACTCCCGCATGTTGCTCGACCATGCCGAAAAAGGGGCGCAATGCACTGTGGCGTGTATCCCGGTGCCAATTAAAGAAGCCACTGAGTTTGGTGTCATGGAAGTTGCCGAGGATTATCAGATAACCGCTTTCTATGAAAAACCGGCTAATCCTCCCGCGATGCCAGGCCGCCCGGATATGGCGCTCGCCAGTATGGGCATCTACATTTTCAATGCCGATTATCTGTTTAAACTCTTAGAAGACGACCAGAGTACCCCCGGCTCTAACCATGATTTTGGTCAAGATATCATTCCGAAATTGACGGAACAAAAAGTGGCCTGGGCGCATCCGTTTGACCTTTCCTGTGTGACCTCGAATGCTGAATTGCCCCCTTATTGGCGTGATGTCGGGACGCTGGACGCCTATTGGCGAGCCAACCTCGATTTGGCGTCGGTCACTCCAGAGCTGGATATGTATGACCGCGATTGGCCGATTCGTACCCATATGGAACCACTGCCGCCGGCCAAGTTTGTGCAAGACCGCTCCGGTAGCCATGGTATGACCATGAACTCCTTGGTTTCCGGTGGTTGTATTGTTTCCGGCTCGGTAGTGGTGCATTCGGTGTTATTCCCACGAGTGCGGGTCAATTCGTTCTGCACCATTGATTCCACATTACTGCTACCGGATGTCAATGTTGGCCGTTCCTGCCGGCTACGCCGCTGCATTATTGACCGTGCCTGCCAAATACCCGAGGGGACGGTTATTGGGGAAAACGCCGAAGAAGACAGTAAGCGTTTTTACCGCTCGGAAGGTGGGGTGGTGTTAGTGACGCGGGCAATGCTCGCTAAACTTAAAAGTGAATAGGAAAAATGATGCGGGTTCTACACGTATGTTCTGAGCTATTCCCATTGTTAAAAACCGGGGGATTGGCCGACGTTGTTGGTGCTTTACCTGCCGCCCAAATTGCTGAGGGGGCCGATGTTCGGGTCATGCTGCCGGCTTTTCCTGATTTGCGCCGGGGCATTCCAGACACGGTTTTGGTCAGGGAGATTGATACCTTTGCAGGCCGTGTTTCATTACGTTATGGGCATTATCAGGGTATTGGTATTTACCTGATTGATGCTCCGGGTCTCTATGACCGGGCAGGTAGCCCGTATCACGACCAATCTTTACATGCTTATGCCGATAACTATCGTCGTTTTGCATTACTGGGATGGATGGCTTGCGAACTGGCTTGTGGTCTGGATGGTTACTGGCGTCCTGAAGTGGTACATGCCCATGACTGGCATGCTGGGCTAGCCTGTGCTTATCTCGCCGCACGCGGTCGCCCTGCGCGATCGGTATTTACCGTCCATAATTTGGCTTATCAAGGGTTGTTTTCTGGTCATCATTTGGCTGAAATACAACTACCCGCTGCATTCTTCCAAATGTACGGGCTGGAGTTTTACGGCCAAATTTCCTATCTGAAAGCCGGGCTGTTTTTTGCTGACCATGTCACCACAGTCAGCCCGACCTATGCTAAGGAAATTACCCAACCCGCTTTTGGCTACGGCATGGAGGGGTTGCTACAAGAGCGGGCCAGTCAGGGACGATTGACCGGGATCCTCAATGGCGTAGACAGCAATATTTGGGCCCCCCAAACAGATGCTTTGCTCCATGCTCGCTATGATGCAGAAAACCTGCAAAAGAAAGCGGTGAATAAAGCACACTTGCAAACCACTATGGGCTTGGAAGTCACTGAAAAGAAACCTATTTTTTCCGTAGTCAGCAGGCTGACGGAGCAAAAAGGGTTAGATTTAGTGCTGGAGGCGCTGCCTGATTTACTGAAATTGGGCGGACAATTGGCTGTTCTGGGCGCGGGGGATGCCATTTTGCAAGAGGCGTTTTTGGCGGCTGCGGCAGACTATTCCGGCCAGGTTGGGGTACAAATAGGTTATCACGAAGCATTCTCGCACCGAATCATTGCTGGTGCGGATGTGATTCTGGTACCCAGCCGTTTTGAACCCTGTGGGCTAACACAGTTGTATGGTTTGAAGTATGGCACATTGCCGCTGGTCCGGCATACGGGCGGGTTGGCAGATACCGTGGTGGATTGCGCGCTAGAAAATCTGGCTGATGGCAGCGCCTCGGGGTTTGTGTTTGATGAATGCGATGCACAGGCATTGGTGCGGGCGATTCGCCGTGCTTTTGTGCTGTGGAGTCGACCAAAACATTGGCGTCATGTTCAGCGCCACGCGATGGGGTTGGACTTTGGTTGGCAAGTAGCAGCGGCAGATTATCTGTCACTTTATCGGCGTCTTTAATTGTCGATTTGTTGTAACCACGAATTGGGAAAAACGCTATGACATCACCGTTCAGTTATACCTCACCTGTTGTCAGTGTGGACGCGCTGAAACACTCCATTGCCTACAAATTGATGTTTATTGTGGGTAAAGATCCCACTATTGCGACTCAGCACGATTGGCTGAATGCGACCTTATTTGCCGTGCGCGACCGGATGGTTGAACGCTGGCTGCGTTCTAATCGCGCACAATTATCACAGGATGTTCGGCAGGTTTATTATCTGTCGATGGAGTTTCTCTTGGGGCGAACGCTCTCTAATGCCCTGTTATCGATGGGAATTTATGAGGATATCGAGCAGGCGCTGGATGAAATGGGCCTCAATCTATCTGAGCTGTTGCAAGAAGAAAATGACCCCGGTCTCGGCAATGGCGGATTAGGGCGATTGGCGGCGTGTTTTCTGGACTCACTGGCCACATTGGCACTGCCGGGGCGCGGCTACGGCATTCGCTACGAATATGGCATGTTCAGCCAGAAAATCGTCAATGGCCAACAGATGGAATCGCCGGATAACTGGCTGGAATATGGTAACGCCTGGGAGTTCCCGCGGCACAATACCCGCTATAAAGTGCGTTTTGGTGGCCGGATTCAGCAAGAAGGCAGCAAAGTCCGCTGGCTGGAAACTGAAGAAATCCTCGCCTGCGCTTATGATCAAATCATCCCCGGTTTTGATACCGACGCCACAAATACACTTCGCTTATGGTCTGCGCAGGCCAGTAATGAAATCAATCTGGGGAAATTCAATCAGGGCGATTACTTCGCGGCGGTTGAAGATAAAAACCATTCAGAAAACGTCTCTCGGGTGCTTTACCCCGATGACTCGACCTACTCCGGGCGCGAACTGCGCCTGCGGCAAGAATACTTTTTAGTCTCCGCCACTGTGCAGGATATTCTCAGCCGCCATTGGGCGATGCATCAAACCTTCGATAATTTGGCTGATAAGATTGCTATTCACCTCAATGATACTCATCCGGTGCTCTCTATCCCTGAGATGATGCGTTTGCTGATTGATGAGCATAAATTTAGTTGGATGGACGCCTGGGATGTGGTGCAGCAAGTGTTTTCCTACACCAACCACACCCTGATGAGTGAGGCGCTGGAGACTTGGCCCATCGACATGATTGGCAAGATCCTGCCGCGCCATCTGCAAATTATCTTTGATATCAATGACCATTTCCTCAAACTGGTGCAGGAACAATATCCGAATGAGCCAGAATTGCTGCCGCGTGTATCAATTATTAATGAGCATGATGGCCGGCGAGTTCGTATGGCCTGGCTTGCGGTGATCGCCAGCCATAAAGTGAACGGCGTGTCGGCCCTGCATTCAGAATTAATGGTGCAATCGCTGTTTGCCGATTTTGCCCGTATTTTCCCTAATCGTTTCTGTAATAAAACTAATGGCGTCACCCCACGGCGCTGGCTGGGGCTGGCTAACCGGCCATTGGCGGCGGTGTTGGATGACAGCATCGGCCACAACTGGCGCACTGATTTGAGCCAACTCAGCGAGCTGGAAAAGAATCTCGATTACCCGAGTTTCTTGCAGGCGCTACAGAAAGCCAAGCTGGAGAACAAGAAGCGGCTGGCTGTCTATATTGCTGAAAAACTGAATATTGTGGTGAATCCTGCGGCGCTGTTTGATGTGCAAATCAAGCGCATTCATGAATACAAACGGCAGTTATTGAATGTGCTGCATGTGATAACTCGCTATAACCGCATTCTCGAAGCTCCTGATGAGAAATGGGTGCCGCGCGTGGTGATTTTTGCCGGGAAAGCGGCATCAGCCTACTATAGTGCGAAGCAAATCATTCGCTTGATCAATGATGTAGCGAAAGTGATCAATAATGATCCACGGATTAATAATCTACTGAAAGTGGTATTCATCCCGAACTACAGTGTCAGCCTGGCGCAGTTGATCATTCCGGCGGCGGATCTCTCCGAACAGATCTCATTGGCGGGTACCGAGGCATCAGGAACCAGTAATATGAAATTTGCGCTGAATGGGGCGCTGACGATTGGCACTCTGGATGGGGCGAATGTCGAGATCCGCGAACATGTGGGCGAGGAGAATATTTTTATCTTTGGTAATACTACCGAGCAGGTTGAGGCGCTGCGTAACAGTGGCTATAACCCACGGAAATATTACGACGAAGATCCGGAGCTGCATTTGGTCTTGACGCAAATTGCCACCGGCGCTTTCAGCCCAGAAGAACCTCAGCGATACACCAGCTTGTTTGATTCACTGGTTAATCTGGGTGATCACTATCAATTACTGGCAGATTATCGCAGCTACGTGGATACCCAAGAGCAAGTCGATACACTCTATCGCCATCCGGATGAATGGACACGTAAAACCTTACTCAATATCGCCAATATGGGCTATTTCTCGTCAGACCGGACCATTGAAGAGTATGCCGATGATATTTGGCATATTAAGCCAATCAAGCTCTAAATATTCGGTGAGTTAATAACAAAAAACCTCTTCAGCAGCGAACTGTGAAGAGGTTTTTTTAACAGATTAATGATGAGTATTTGCTATCAGGAAACTAAGGACAATGTCTGTTGTTTCTTCGCCTGAACGTGCGCTAGCCATTCGGAAATCCGCTGTTTTTGCGCTTCATCTAGCATCATACCTAACTTGGTGCGCCGCCAGATGGCATCATCGAGTTCAATAACCCACTCTTTTTCAACCAGATAGCGCAATTCTGCTTCATACAAACCATGGCCAAAATGTTCGCCCAAGCTGTCGAGGCTGGTGGCTTCCGCCAAAATTAGTTCGCTGTGGCTGCCATAGGTACGGGTATAGCGGCGCGCTAACCCTTCTGGTAGCCAGTTATAGCGATGGCGCAACTGCACAGTATAGTTATCACGGCTGCCGCCAATATCTCCGCCCGGTAAAGAGCCGGTTTTTGTCCACGCCGGGCCAACATTCGGATAATAGCCGGACAGTTTTTCCAGCGCGTGTTCTGCCAGTTTGCGGTAAGTGGTCAGTTTGCCGCCAAATACCGACAGCAGCGGCGCTTTGCCGCCTTCATCCGCGACATCCAGTGTGTAATCGCGGGTAACCGCTTGCGGCGAATCTGATTCATCATCACATAGCGGACGGACACCAGAGTAAGTCCAGACGATATCGTCGCGACCCAGCTGCTTTTTAAAGTGGTCGTTATAGACCTTCAACAGATAATCAATTTCCTGGTCATCTATTTTCACCTCTTTAGGATCGCCGTGATATTCCACGTCGGTGGTGCCGATGATGGAATATTCATCCAACCATGGGATGACGAAGACAATACGATGGTCTTCGTTTTGTAGAATATAGGCTTGTGGTTGGTTATGAACTCGCGGCACCACAATATGGCTGCCTTTAATTAGGCGGATACCATAAGGTGATTTGAGTTTCAGGCCATCATCGAAGAACTGTTTAACCCATGGGCCGGTGGCATTCACCAAACCTTTAGCACGCCAGGTAAAGGTTTGGCCGGTGTCGACATCCACAGCTTCCACCATCCATAAACCTTGCTCACGCCAGGCGCGAGTCACTTTGGTGCGAGTACGCACTTCGCCGCCGCGCTCGACCACTTCCTGAGCATTCAATACCACCAGACGGGCATCATCGACCCAGCAGTCTGAATATTCGAAACCGCGCACTAATTCGGGCTTCAATACTGATTCTGGTCCAAAACGCAGCCCTTTACTGGCTGGCAGGCTGGTGCGTTTGCCCAAGTGGTCGTACAAGAATAAGCCGGTGCGAATCATCCAAGCCGGGCGCAGATGGGGCTGATGGGGTAGGCGGAAGCGCATCGGGAAAGCAATATGAGGAGCCATTTTCAGCAAAACCTCACGTTCGGCCAATGCTTCACTGACCAAGCGGAACTCATAATGTTCCAGATAGCGCAGGCCACCGTGGATGAGTTTGGAACTGGCGGAAGACGTAGCGCAGGCCAAATCTTGTGCTTCCAGCAGCAGAACGGACAGGCCACGCCCTGCAGCGTCAGCAGCGATACCGGCACCATTAATGCCGCCACCGATCACGATCAAGTCTTTGGTTTCCATGCTTACCTCCTCCGGATGTTCGAAACAGCTCTTTAATGTTCGTTTTCGCTCATGATTGTAATCAAAAACCAACAAACAAGCCAAGACTTAACCAAAAAAAAACATTTATGCGTGATGGAAGTAACAGTTTTGTTATCAGGATGTGGGGGGGAGGTTTGGATTTGGATTTGGTGAATAGTTGATCTGGTTTGGTTGTTAGAGCATTTGAGTCAAGAGCAAATTGGATTATTGTTTAGGTTGATATTCGTTCAGTGATCACCTGGCTCTCGCCGCCTCAACCGAGCAGGAGGGCAGGCCTGCCCTCCTGCACCTGCGGCTTGCGCGAAATATTACTGCTATTCGCAGTCCCCTCCGGTAGTCGTTGGCCTTATCGAGCCAGCGCGATGGGCATCCCTGCCCAAGCGCGCTTTTCGCGGGCGTCCATGCCCGCTCACTCGGGCCATCGTCTTTGTCGGTAATATCCCTAATTGCGCTCAAGGTCAAAAGAGAAAGTCAAAACCCTGCCTTTAGATTTTGATGTTAAAAGCACATTTGAGCAGCCGAGTGAAGAATGAAGGTAGGACGCGAGACATGGATGCCGAGCGAGGTCCGCTTGAGCATGGATGCGAATCGGCCCGATCCGTCAGCGAAATGATGAGTGAGGGAACCCTCGCAGTGGGCAAGCGATACGTGCGCAAGCGCGGGATTGCACAAGGGCCACGCTTATGGCCCCTTTGCCGGTTGGTTCATCGGAGGTTAAGTAAACTCAGTTGCTCTAACAACCGAATCAAATCACTGAACTGAATCACCAAAACAAACGGCTAACACAACTCTAATTGAACATTATGCTGCTCAATAATCTTCATCACGCTGGCTGGTGGCATCTGATCGGTAAACAAATAATCAATCAGATTCATGTTCCCCAGATTCACCATCGCGTTACGGCCAAATTTGGAATGGTCGGTGACCAGCATCACGCAGCGGGAGTTTTCGATAATCGCCCGTTTGGTCCGCACTTCATGATAATCAAACTCCAGTAGAGAGCCGTCCATATCAATACCGCTGATGCCGAGGATGCCGTAATCGAGGCGGAACTGGGAAATAAAGTCCAGCGTGGCTTCACCAATAATCCCACCATCACGGGTACGAACTTCACCACCGGCTAGAATTAGCCGAAAATCCTCTTTGGCGGTTAACAATGTCGCCACGTTCAGATTATTGGTCACCACGCGCAAGCCTTTATGATTCATTAAAGCATGAGCGACCGCTTCTGGTGTGGTGCCGATATCAATAAACAGTGTCGCGCCATCGGGGATCTGGCTGGCAACACGTTGGGCAATGCGCGCCTTTTCTTCCGACCACATTACTTTACGGTCGTTATAAGCCGCGTTGACTGAACTAGAGGGTAATGCGGCACCACCATGATGGCGGTGAATCTTGTTTTGATCCGCCAAATCATTCAAATCGCGTCGGATGGTTTGCGGGCTAACGGCAAAATGCTCCACTAGCTCTTCAGTACTGACGTAGCCTTGTTGGCGTACCAATTCAATAATCGCATCATGCCGCTGCGTTTGCTTCACGGTAATCCCCTAATTCGCCTGGTTGTTCCAGGCAGTTATTGTGTGGTTCTTGCGCTGTTGCGCGTATCCCAAAATGCCATCAGTAACCCAATAATCAGGCCTGAAACATGCGCTGCGTTGGCGATCGACAAACCTAAAATATCGAAATACCCAGCAACCAACCAGAGAACAGAAAAAGCCATTAAGCCGCGAGGCAACGAAATACCGCGCTCGGGTGCGCGCTCGCCAGTCAGCCAAACATAACCCATTAAGGCATATACCACGCCAGAAAGGCCGCCAAAATTCACACCACTAAACAGCGATTGACCCCAACCACTAAATAAGGCGGAAACAATAGTTAATACCAGCAATTTACCGGTGCCAAGCCGTTTCTCCATCTGCCCGGCCAGATACCACCACCACATCAGGTTAAACAGGATGTGCAACAGGGAAAAATGCAGTAAAGCATGGCTGACCCAACGCCATACTTGCAGATATTGGCTCTCGTCACGAGGCCACGCCAACCAAGACATCACTGCGGCATCACCGACGATTTGCATCAGAATATAGATGGCGATACACAGCACCATAATACTCAGCGTCAGTGGGCCAGCCTGACTGCGGAGAGTCTGGAGGTAGGAAAAGCGTTGGTACGGCAAATTAGAATGCAGATTGCCCGATTGCCAACTGGCCGCTTGGTAGCGCGGATTGAGGGGGTCGAGTAAAAACTGTTCCAGCTCATGCTGCACCAAGGGCAATTGTTCATCATCCGCTAACCAAATCTCAGCACCCTGAGCATCTGGCCGCACTTCCAGCGCCACCTTGTGAGTGGCCATATAATCAACAAAGGCCTGCGCCAGACGTAGATTAGATATTGCTATCACACGAACCATTTTGTCTATCACCGTCTAACGAGATTTTAATCTAAGTGTTTAAAAATATCACAATCTGGTTGGCTGTGGCGAATAGCAGGTTACAAATAGGCAACAGAATCAGACATTTTCACGAGTGATTTCTTGCGGGTAGCTCCTGGCCCAAGCTTCAAAACCGCCATCAATGCTGTAAACCGCCTCAAAACCTTGCTGAAGGAGATATTGCGCCGCGCCTTTGCTGCTGTTGCCGTGATAGCACATCACCAGCACCGGTTGTTCAAAATCAGTTTGTTGCATAAAGGTGTGCAAACTGCTGTTGGTCAGATGGAACGCCTCCGGCGCATGACCCGCTTCAAAACTTTGTGGGTCGCGGATATCAACTAAAACTGCTTTGTTTTCTTTTAGGCGGTTATAGGCCTGCTCAATACTGATTGTTTCAAACTGTTCCATACTGCTGATGACCTTTAATCGCGATTGAATGTTCAATCGCGAGATTGTAATCAATTTTTCGCCAATAAAGACCAGTTAAATAGAGTGGTTATTAGCCGCCTTACCCCGCCAGAGAGAGATTCTCAGGATAAATGGTGGTCTGTCATTAATATCTAGGCCAATGATTGTCAATCTGCCAGAGAGATAAAATTCAATTTAACTCACTGATATTTAAATTTAATGACAGAGTTTTCGTTAAACATACCCCATCATTTGTAATAACCGTTGCGCTTGTTGTACTGCGTCTTGCCGGTGGGCGACACCTAACTTTTGATACAAATTACGAATATGCGTCTTAATGGTGGTGGCCGCCACTTCTAGCTCGCCCGCTATTTGGTCATTACTGTAGCCGGAGTAAATCAACCCCAAGACCTGCCATTCGCGTTGGGTAAGCGGGCTGGTGCGGATTAGCTCCGGAACTTGCGGGTGAGTTAGCAGCTTATCGACGAAGATCTCATCGAAATGAGCAAATTTATGCCGATGATGCTGATTAATGTCTTTCAAGATTCGTTGGGCGCGATGCTGCTCTAATTCGGGTAATGCATTGAGTTGAATTAGCTGGCGCAACTGTTGCGCCATCGCCTCGCCTTCAATCACAAAATGGCTGATAAAACCGGTGCGATTGGCTAATGAAAGGGATTCAATCAGTGCTTTTTGTGCTTCACTTTTCCGCTCGGTTTGCCAGTAAAGAGTGTTACTTAACAATAGATTACGATTAAGGTCACTGGTGAGACGCAAGCGGCGGGCATTCTCATTAAGTTCGTCCAGCACCACTTCCGCTTCATTAAACCGGCCCAACATAATCTGGATGCGTGCAATATTGCGCCATTGCCCCTGCAAAAAGTGGTTATCGGCCATCCCCGGTTTTTCGGCCTGGCGTAGCCAATTTGCCGCCGCGACTTTATCTCCGGTCATTTGCCAATGAATAACCCGGGGTTTATCGGCATTGGTAATCCAATCGAGATGATATTGGCTGCCGTGTTGCAGCGCCTCGCAGCGCTGAATGTACATGTTGGCGTTATCTAAATCCCCACGGGCCAGCGAACATTTTGCCAACATCGCCAGACACTGTAATTGCTGCTGTGGCTGATAGTTGACCAGAATTTCGATACCTTTGCGCGCCGCTTCTTCAGCTTCATCCAGCCGTGACCACGACCACAATACCTGGGAGCGAATGCGCAATAGGAATTCATGCATCGGAAGCTGTTCAAGATGCTGTTCATGAACTAAATCAAAGGCTTTATCTTGTGTTTCATAAGCTGCTTGCAGGAATCCCTGCGCAATCAGAATTTCACTCTGCTGCAATAACGCCCATAAAGCATAGTGATAGACTTCGTGGCGGCGTGCCATTTGCTCAGTTTGCTGCATCATCGGCAGTGCGCGGCTTAGTTCGCCTTTGCAATGATGAACTTCCCCGGTGACCGAGGTCGCGACAATGCGGCTGTAGAAGTTTGCCATCGGTAGATATTTCAGCGCATCGGTTGCCAGCTTCTCGGCTTCCTCCGGCTTACCGGCATTGATAGCCACTTGAGCACGTAAAGCATCAAACTCAGCCCGCAAAATATCATCAATAGGAATTTTACGTTCCTGCATTGCTGATTCAGCGCGCTCAAGCAAGGTATTGACCTCACCATAGCGATGTTGGCTTTGCGCCAGCCATGCCTGTAGCAATGCCAGTTCAGGATTTTGCACCAATAAAGAGTAGGGCAGGGCGAGCAGACATTGCTCCAGCAGGGCTAACTCACTGTGATTAAACAGAGTCCAGGCGTGTTGCAGCAAGATATCACGTAGCATGCCGACATCGCCCGCCGCCAATGCATGGTGGATAGCTTCCGCTGGATAGCCCAGAGCCAGCCAGCCCTCAGCCGCCGCATGGTGTAATTCTGGCAATTCTAATGCCAGTTCCCATTGGCAGCGTTGGCGCAGGAAAGTGGCGAACAATGGATGGAAGCAGAACCATTCACCGCTGTCATCCATTCGATGAATAAATAGTCCCTGACGCTCTAATTCTTCCAGCCGTTGTTGGCCGTTATCTTCACCGGTCAGGCGCACTATCAGGGCATCATTCATTGAGCGCAATACCGAACAGCGCAACAGGAAAGCGCGCGCCTCGCTATCGACCTGATCCAGCACTTCATCGACTAAATAATCTGACAAATGGCTGGCATTTAACCCGGCCAACCGTTTTGCTGATTTTTGTGCTGAGGAATTGGGCTGGCGCGATGACAACGCGATCAATTGCAGCGCCGTCGCCCACCCTTCCACTTCATCACACAGGCGGCTGCTATCACCTTGCTCCAGTGGAACGGAGAGGCGGCAATCAAAGAATTGCTGCGCTTCCTGATGATTAAATGCCAACTGCTGCATACCTAATTCCAACAACTGGTCGCGCACCCGCAGGTTAGCAATACCCAGTGGTGGCAAGGTGCGAGAAAGCAGAATCAGGGTCAGATTTTCTGGCTGATGGCGCAGGAAAAAGCGCATGGCTTCATGAATGGCATCATTGGTAATCAGATGATAATCATCAATCACCAGATACAGCGGGCCGTCCCAATCGGACAGCTCGATAAATAATTGCGCAAACAGCGCAGAGAGACTGGCATATTGATGCTTCTGGCTGAGGGCCTCACTTTTGCTGCAATGGCCTCTGGTCGCCAATTGTATGGCTGCGATTAAATAGGTCGCAAAACGCTCGGGTTGATTGTCACTTTCATCCAGAGAATACCAGCCCAGATCGCATTGGTCGGCTGCCCACTGAGCGATTAACGTCGTCTTACCATATCCCGCCGGGCAATTTATTAATGTCAGGCGGTAATTTGCGACGCCAGATAACTTCACTAACAAGCGATCGCGTATCACGGTATTTTGCAGCCGTACCGGGCGGCTCAGTTTTGATGGGATAAGCATGCTGTGTCCGGTTTAAAAGGGTTCCGGTGAGAAAACGTCCTGGCGTTTGACATATCCATTTTTAATGAGTTGTTACAGGCATTCATAAGAGTAATTATTTTTAGCCTCGTAATTAATCAGCACTGCTAAGGTCTGATAACGGCCATCTTATTGCAATAGAGTTAATGTTTCCTGTGGCTGTAAGTTGCACCGGATCACAATTTTAGCTACGCCCTGCGACTCATCCCCAGCTAACTACCCGGCAGGATGATGCTCTTGTCCATTCTCATTGGCAGGATAAGGGTAAAATTACCCCACTCACAGGATTAGAGACTTCCCTATGTCACAGCTTATGCTTAAAAAGGACGATTTCCTGGCCGCACTGGCCCGCCAGTGGCAGCGCTTTGGTTTAACTTCTGCTCAGCAAATGACCCAACACCAATGGTGGGAAGCGGTCAGCGCGGCATTGGCCGAGCAACTGTCAGCTCAGCCCGCCCCACAGCCAGCCAAAAAAGTACAGCGCCATGTTAACTACATTTCGATGGAGTTTTTAATTGGCCGTTTAACTGCCAATAATCTGATTAACCTGGGGTGGTATGACCAAGTAGAGGCGCTGTTGGCGGAGCAGCAGGTTAACTTGAGCGACCTGTTAGAACAGGAAACTGACCCCGCATTGGGCAATGGTGGTTTGGGCCGTTTGGCGGCTTGTTTTCTTGATTCAATGGCGACAGTTGAGCAGCCCGCCACTGGCTATGGTCTGAATTATCAATATGGTTTGTTCCGCCAATCTTTCAGTGAATGTAAGCAGCAGGAAGCACCGGATAATTGGCAGCGCGAAAGCTACCCGTGGTTCCGCCACAATGCCGCGCTGGCGGTGGATGTTGGCTTTGGTGGCAAGCTGGAGAAACAGGCGGATGGCCGTCAGTTATGGCGTCCGGCCTTTACCTTACGTGGCGAAGCTTGGGATTTGCCGGTGCTGGGCTTTCGTAATGGCGTCACTCAACCCTTGCGTTTATGGCAAGCCACTCATCAGCATCCATTTGATTTAACTAATTTTAATGACGGTAAGTTCTTGCTTGCCGAGCAAAATGGTGTTGAAGCAGAAAAGCTGACTAAAGTGCTGTATCCAAATGATAATCATCTGGCCGGTAAACGTCTGCGGCTGATGCAGCAATATTTCCAGTGTGCTTGTTCGGTGGCCGATATCTTGCGCAAGCACCATCTGGCGGGCCGCAAGCTGGCTGAATTGCCAGATTATGAAGTCATTCAGTTGAATGATACCCACCCGACTATCGCCATTCCTGAAATGCTGCGCGTGTTGCTGGATGAGCATCAGTTCAGTTGGGATGCTGCTTGGGCGATTACCAGCAAAACTTTTGCCTACACCAACCACACTCTGATGCCCGAAGCGCTTGAATGCTGGGATGAAAAACTGGTGCGTAGCTTGCTGCCACGTCATTTTGTCATCATCAAGCAAATCAATGCGCAGTTTAAGAAGTTGGTCGATAAGCAATGGCCGGGCGACGAAGAGGTCTGGGCCAAGCTGGCAGTCCACCATAATAAACAAGTGCGGATGGCCAATCTGTGCGTGGTGAGCGGCTTTGCCGTCAACGGCGTTGCACAGTTGCACTCAGATCTGGTTATCAAAGATTTGTTCCCTGAATACTATCAATTATGGCCAAATAAATTCCACAATGTTACTAATGGTATTACCCCGCGCCGCTGGTTGAAGCAATGTAACCCGGCTTTGTCAGGTTTGATTGACGACACATTAAAAGTGGAATGGGCAAATAATCTGGATGCATTAGCCGGGCTTGAGTCTTATGCCGAAGATAAAGCTTTCCGCCAACAGTATCAGCAGATCAAATATGACAATAAAGTTAAATTAGCTGCATATGTTAAGCGCGTTATGGGGATAACTATTAACCCGGATGCTATCTTTGATGTACAGATTAAGCGGTTGCATGAATATAAACGTCAGCATTTGAATCTGTTGCATATTCTTTCGCTGTATCGCCAGATTCGTGACAACCCGAACCTGGATATTGCCCCGCGTGTATTCCTGTTCGGGGCGAAAGCTGCGCCAGGTTATTATTTAGCTAAGAATATTATTTATGCGATTAATCAGGCGGCGGAGAAGATCAATAATGATCCGATCGTCAAAGATCGCCTGAAAGTGGTGTTCATTCCTGACTACCGTGTTTCGGTCGCAGAATTGATGATCCCGGCGGCAGATGTGTCCGAGCAGATTTCCACTGCTGGTAAAGAAGCTTCTGGGACGGGCAATATGAAGTTGGCGCTGAATGGCGCATTAACGGTGGGCACACTGGACGGCGCTAACGTCGAGATTGCTGAACAGGTCGGTGACGAAAATATCTTTATTTTCGGCAACACCGTTGAACAGGTAAAAGCCATTCTGGCGAAAGGTTATAAGCCGCAGGCATATTTGAAATCTGACCCACATCTGAAAAGTATCTTGGATGAGCTCGCCAGCGGTGCATTCAGCCAAGGTGATAAACACGCATTTGACATGATGCTGCATAGCCTGTTGGAAGGGGGTGACCCTTATCTGGTACTCGCTGATTTTGCTTCATATTGTCAGGCACAGAAGCAAATTGATGCCCTTTACCGCGATAAGGATGAATGGACCCGCCGTACCATTCTTAACACCGCTCGGGTAGGGATGTTCAGTTCTGACCGTTCAATTCGCGATTATCAAACGCGGATCTGGCAAGCCAAACGTTAAGGAGAAGACTGCATGGATCGTAAATCGCTCGATCAAGCAGCGACACTGGCAGGGATAGCCGCCAACTATATTAATGCGCATGGTAAGCCGCAGGCTATTTCGGCACAAACTAAGCAGCAGTTGTTGGCGGCCATGGGGCGCACCAGTGTGCCCTCTGACTCCCAGACAGAAAAAGCACCATTACCACCGGTAAAAGTATTTACTTTTGGCAGCGCAATGCAGCTGCCAATGGCGGGTTCAGGCGATTATCACTGGCAGCTACAGACCGAAAAAGGTGATTTACATCAAGGGCGTATCAGTGCCAAAAAGACGCTGACCTTGCCAGCCTCACTGCCGCAGGGCTATCACCGTTTGGTGCTGGAACAAGGCTTACAACAGTGGCAGTGTTCGGTTATCGTCGCGCCGAAGCGCTGTTTTGAACCGGATGCCTTGTTGGCAGGGAAAAAACTCTGGGGAGCCTGTGTGCAGCTGTATACCCTGCGCTCCGAGCGCAACTGGGGTATTGGTGATTTTGGCGACTTAACCCAGATGTTGGAGCAGGTGGGTGAGCGCGGTGGGGCCTTTATTGGCCTTAACCCGATTCATGCGCTGTATCCGGCAAATCCACAAAGTGCCAGCCCCTACAGCCCCTCTTCACGGCGCTGGCTGAATGTGATTTATATTGACGTCAATCGCGTGGATGAATTCCACAGCAGCGAAGCCGCGCAGACTTGGTGGAACCAGCCCGAGACACAAAGTGCGCTGGCGAAAGCGCGCGCTAGCGAATGGGTTGATTATCCGCAAGTGATGCAACTCAAACTAGCCGCTTTGCGTTTGGCTTTCCCGCTTTTTACTGCCCGCAAAGCAAAAGATGCGCGGGTGCAGGCTTTCCATCGATTTGTTGAACAAGGTGGCAGTAGCCTGCATCAACAGGCCGCTTTTGATGCTCTTCATGCTCATTTGAGTGAAAATGACCCGATGATGTGGGGCTGGCCGGTATGGCCGGAAAAATATCGTGATGGGCACAGCAGTGGTGTGGCTGATTTTTGCCGTGAGCATGCGGATGACGTGAATTTCTATCTGTGGTTGCAGTGGTTGGCCGCCAGCCAGTTTGATGATTGTTTCCATATCAGTCAAACACGAAAAATGCCGCTGGGTTTGTATCGTGACTTGGCGGTTGGCGTAGCAGAAGGTGGCGCTGAAACCTGGTGTGATCGCGAGTTATATTGTCTTAAAGCTTCTGTGGGAGCACCGCCCGATATTTTAGGGCCGCTGGGCCAAAATTGGGGCTTGCCGCCAATGGATCCGCACGTCATGGCCGCTCGCGCTTATCAGCCTTTTATTGATTTGCTGCGGGCCAATATGACCAGTTGTGGCGCGCTGCGTATTGACCATGTCATGGCGTTATTGCGTTTGTGGTGGATTCCTTACGGCCAAACCGCCGATCAAGGAGCTTATGTTAAATACCCAGTCGATGATTTGCTGGCGATATTAGCTTTAGAGAGCCAGCGTCACAACTGCATGGTCATTGGTGAAGATTTAGGCACGGTGCCGGTCGAGATTGTCGCCAAGTTGCGCGACAGCGGGGTGTATTCCTATAAAGTGCTCTATTTTGAGCATGACAGCGAAAACACCTTCCGCGCACCACAGTCTTATCCGGTACAGGCGATGGCGACCATCACCACCCATGACTTGCCGACTCTGCGCGGTTATTGGCAAAGTGATGATTTGACGTTAGGAAGTAAGTTGGGGTTATATCCGGACCAACAGATGTTGAAACAGCTCTATCTTGATAGAGAGCGCGCGAAACAAGGTTTGCTGGAAGGGCTGCATCATTATGATTGTGTGCCAAAGAAAGTGGGTCATAAAGCATCGTTGCTATCGATGAGCCCTGTTCTCAACCGCGGATTGCAGCGCTATGTGGCTGATAGTGCCAGTGCGTTACTGGGTTTGCAGCCGGAAGACTGGCTGGATATGGCTGCTCCAGTCAACATTCCTGGCACCAGTGATGAGTATCCAAACTGGCGGCGTAAGTTGACATCAACTTTGGAAGAGATGTTCGCCGACGACCAGGTTAATCGTTTATTGAAAGATTTGGATAAGCGCCGCAAGAATGTTTCAGCGGGGTGACCTTTTAGGTCGTACAAAGGGTTATTAGGTGATGGGTTCGGTTGACATGAGATTGCCGCTCACCTAACTCTTGATGCTTAAACCGGTTAAGGGTGTGGGCGCACACCCTTAACAATCCCGCGCCTTGCGCGAAATATTGTGGCTGCGCCATTCCCTCCAGCAGCCGCTAGCCTTATCGAGCCAACGCGATGGGCATCCCTGCCCAAGCGCGCTTTTCGCCGCCGTCCGTGGCGGCTCACTCGGGCCATCGTCTTTGTCGGCAATATCCCTGATTGCGCTCAACGTCAAAACATATACTCGTCACATTGCTTCAAGTGCCGCTAACACCGCTGTAACGCCAAGGACGCAGGATAATTAGTAGTAAGAATGCTCGCCGCGCTGATGCTCGGTCAAATCCCTCACACCCTTCAATTCTGGGAATTTCTGCAATAACTCTTTTTCGATGCCTTCTTTCAAGGTCACATCGACCATGGAACAGCCGTTACAACCGCCACCGAATTGCAGGATAGCCAATGCATCTGGCGTGATTTCCATCAAGGTGACACGGCCACCGTGACCGGCTAATTGCGGGTTAATTTGTGATTGCAGCACATACTCAACCCGCTCCATCAGCGGAGCATTGTCATCCACTTTACGCATTTTTGCGTTAGGGGCTTTGAGTGTCAGTTGAGAACCTAACTGGTCAGTGACGAAATCGATTTCAGCGTCTTCCAGATAAGGTTTGCTCAACTCATCAATATAAGCTGATAACTGCTCAAATTTCAGTACGGTATCTGTTGCTTCAACGGCATCCGGTGGGCAGTAAGACACACCGCACTCGGCGGTTGGCGTACCGGGGTTGATAACAAATACGCGGATTTGGGTGCCTTCTTCTTGATTTGCCAACAGTTTGGCAAAATGAGATTGTGCTGCGTCTGTTATTGTGATCATGGCATCTGCTCAATAGTTGACTATTCTTGTCGGTTATAATACGCCCATTGTTAGGGTGACTACAAGGTTCGGCAGAGACACCAGACCTGCAATGAGGCGATCTCCTGAGCCCATAGTAACTTGGCAATCTCATTCAGTGTACTGCCTGTTGTCACAACATCATCCAGCAGAGCAATATGTTGGCCGCGAATAGGCTCCATGCAGCGAAATATTCCCTGCATATTTTTCCGCCGTGCGGTGGCTTTTAATTGCTGCTGAGGGGGCGTCGCTCGAATGCGGCGTAAGGTGGTATTGCTGTAGTCGCAACCCAGCCAGCGAGCCAATGGGCGCGCTAATAAATCTGTTTGATTATACCCGCGCCGCCAACAACGCCAGCGGTGCAGCGGTACACTGATAATTCTGTCCGGTTTGATGACGTTACCGTGACGCCAAACATCGAGCCAGCGCAGTAAGAATAATCGAGCCAATACCGGTGCCAGTGAGGTCGCCCCGCTAAATTTTAGCTTTTTTATCAACCCATTCAATGGGGGAATATAATCGCTGACAAATATCATACGCATCCAGGGCCGTGGTTGCTGAAGACACCGGCCACAAGGCAAAGCTGTATTGCTGCAAGGTAAGCCGCAGTAAGGGCAACAAGGCGGTAATGGGGGTAAGTGGCGGCGGCAGTAGCAACAAATACCGTGCTTTGGGTGATACAGCGGTTGCTGGCATAGCCAACATTGGCTGATGATTGTTAGCATGTATATCTTCCTTGCTATACAGGTTAAGGCGACAGGATACTAACGTATGAAACAACTTTATTGGAACGTCTGCGGTGAAGGCGATCGCGATCTTGTGTTACTGCACGGATGGGGGCTGAATGCAGGAGTATGGCATTGCATAATTGACCGACTCGCGCCGCATTTTCGCCTGCATTTAGTCGATCTCCCTGGCTATGGCCGCAGCAATGAATTTGGTGCGATGTCACTGTCTGAAATGGCTGAAATAGTCTTACAACAAGCCCCTAAGCAAGCTATATGGCTGGGTTGGTCAATGGGCGGGTTGGTTGCTAGCCAGATAGCTTTGCAGCACCCTGAGCGGGTCAGTGGGCTTATCACGGTGGCTTCTTCCCCGTGTTTTGCGGCTCATGATGAGTGGCCGGGTATCCGCCCAGAGGTTTTGGCGGGTTTCCAACAACAACTCAGTGAGGATTTCCAGCGCACCGTTGAACGTTTTTTGGCGCTGCAAACTTTGGGGACGGAAAGCGCACGCCAGGATGCCCGTTTGTTGAAAGCGGTTGTATTGCAACACCAAATGCCGGAAGTGAGTGTCTTGACCGGTGGGTTAGATATCCTGCGCACGGCGGATTTGCGCGAAGCGTTAGCCGGCTGCTCTCTGCCTTTTTTGCGTATTTATGGTTATCTGGATGGGCTGGTGCCGCGCAATGTCGCCTCATTGTTAGATAGCAAATGGCCGCACACGCAGTCGGTGGTGATGAAAGGATGTGCCCATGCGCCATTTGTTTCTCATCCTGATGAATTTTCAAAACTAATTATCGATTTCGCGCAACAGAATAGCCGCTGACATTCTATTTTTTGGGCTTTCGAAGCACCATGGCTGGCGATAAGAGCCGGTTGAAAAGAGCGGCTAAATAAAATTTAATCGTCGATTTAATGGCTAAATATTAAATTTAATTAATAATTGTTAGTGCATTAGTACAATACTTATAAGCATTAATCATTCATTTGCGAGGTATTCGGTATGAATTTATTGAAAAATCTGGCGGTAGCTCTGGTGGTGACAGGGGTTTCTTTTGGCGCGATGGCGGCTAAAGAAATTACTAAAGAAGAAGCTAAAAATTACGAAAAAATTGGCACAATCTCGACTTCGGGTGAAGCAACATCGCCAATGGACGTGAAGCATGAACTGTCAAAATTGGCAGACGAGAAAGGCGGTAAGTATTACCTGATTATTGCCGAGCGCGAGAAAGGGAAGTTTGCTGCCGATGCAGAAGTCTATAAATAATGTTAGCAGAGATGCCCAAGTGGGCATCTCATTTGGTGCGCTGTTAATTTTTCAAGTGATAAATCACTGTGTTACATTGATTCTTTCCCTCAGGGCAACGCTTGCAATTGCCGCTGAGGCACCCGCTATTATCTTGCTCAATACGTTCAATCTTGCCCATTGCGGTCAACTTTTCCAGCATTGCCTCAACCAGAGGTAAAGGCAGCGCCAATTGGTGGCTTAACTGCTTGGCATCAGTGTTGCCGCTAAGGGCGATTGCATCGCGCAATTGCACCAGGCTTGCCATAGCTTCTCCTCATCAATGACAGTCATTGCCAGAGCGCTGGCAACACTTGCTGGTGGGCGTATTGTTTTGTAATCTCACGGTGACCCGGCTGCGCGCCCGGCGCAAACCCAACAAGATTAAAACATTAATAATAATAACCAATGCGATAATGCTAAGACTCTGTTGCGGGTGATCCCGGAAAGTGGCCGCTTGATAGAACAAGGTGGCCAGTGAGTAAGCAACATTCAGCCCCCACAGTATTGAGAAAATCATCCAGCCGCGGCTGGTTTCCCGCGCAATCGCCCCCATCACCGAGACACAAGGCACATACAGTAAGACGAAAATCAGGTAGCTGTAGGCTGAAATACTGGAGCCGAACTTGCTACTCATCATCCCCATCGAACCGGCCGCCATTTCGCCGTCACCTTTACTGGCTTCAATAGGGTTGGATAACACACTGAGGCTAAAAGTATCTTTTAACCCCTGCCAGGTGGTATCAACCGCTCCGGCCAATTCACCCCATAAATTAAAGCTTTCAGCATCAAAAGGTTCATTTTTAATTTGTTCGGCGGTGTAAAGGGTATTCAATGTCCCCACCACGACTTCTTTGGCCATGGCCCCGGTGACTAAGCCCACAGTCGCTTGCCAGTTATCCTCATGAATCCCCATTGGCGACAGTAATGGCGTTAATACTTTACTAACAGAAGCCAGCGCCGAGTCATTAATACTGTCGACGGCTTTGCCGCTGAAAGAAAAACTGTTCAAACCGCCAATAAAAATACTCGCGATAACAATGACTTTCCCGGCGCGCAGGACAAATCCTTTCAACCGTTGCCAGGTTTGTAATAACAGACTTTTGAGATGCGGCACATGATAAACCGGCAATTCCATCACAAAGGGTGATGCTTCACCGCGCATGATGGTGTATTTCAAAACCAATCCGGTGAGAATGGCGACGGCAATCCCCAGTAAATAGAGAGAAAAGACGATACTGGCCCCGTCCTGGCCGAAGAATGCGGCGGCAAATACTGCAAATATAGCTAGCCGCGCGCCACAGGACATAAACGGCGCCATCATGATAGTTATCAATCGCTCGCGTTGAGCATCCAAGGTGCGTGCGCCCATAATCGAGGGTACATTGCAGCCAAAACCAACAATCAACGGCACAAAAGATTTACCCGGTAACCCCAGCGCCTGCATCAGCCGGTCCATAACAAACGCGGCACGGGCCATATAGCCAGAATCTTCCAAAAAGGAGAGGAACAAATACATCATGCCAATTTGTGGCACCAGCGGCAGCACGGTGTTTATCCCGCCCCCGACCCCTTGGGCCAGGAAGATAGTTAGCCACTGCGGGAAATGCAGTGTATAGCCAACCCATTGTATTCCTTGAATAAAAATGGCCGCAGAGCCGATATCAAATATCGGTTGTAGCGCCCCGCCGATATTAATGGCCAAGACGAACATTAAATACATGACAAACAAGAAGATAGGCACGCCCAACCAGCGGTTCAGGATCACTTTGTCGAGTGCTTGTGTCAGGCGGTTGGGTTCGGCTTGCTGTGAGTTGCCGACGATATCGCAGATACGGGCAATGCTCTGATAGCGGGCATCGGCGATCACCAGTTCTGAGTCTTCGTGCTGATTTTTCCGTAGGTTTTCACGTGCCAGCTCAAGGCGTGGCGCAGCTATACCCGCACGCGCCAAGCTGTAAATATCCCCTTCCAAGATTTGCAGGGACAACCAGCGGCGTTGTTGAACCGGCAAGGAGGGCGGCATTTCCTGCACCAGCTTCTCCACTTCATGCAGTAGCACCGGCGGGTAGTTAATCAAAGCTTTAAAAGTGACGGGCTGAAACTCATCAATGCTCGTTTTTAATTCATTGATACCGCGCCCTCGAGTCGAGATCAGCGGGATAACCGGGCAGCCCAATTGCTGAGAAAGGGCTTCAATATCAATATCAATGTGCTGGCTTTTGGCGATATCCAGCATATTCAGAGCCACGATACAGGGGATGCCTAGCTCCAGCAGTTGCAGTGTCAGGTAGAGATTGCGCTCCAGATTGGCGGCATCCACCACGTTAATCAGCAGGTCCGCTTCGCCGCTCAAAATATAGTGGCAGGCAATTTGCTCATCCAGCGAGGTTTGCTCTGAAATGGTCGTTAGTGAGTAGGTTCCCGGCAGGTCAACCAAAGTCACTTGGTGTTGCGCGGTGTTGAAGTGGCCCTCTTTGCGCTCGACAGTGACCCCGGCCCAGTTACCAACTCGCTGGCGAGCGCCAGTTAACTGGTTGAAAAGGGTAGTTTTACCCGCATTGGGGTTGCCAATTAGGCCAATGGTGAGTGTTTTCATAATCCAACGTGATAATCAATAAATGAAAGTCAGCTTGCGCAAGGCGATTATCTTGCATCACCCCGTAACCAGAATAAGAAGTTGACCTGAAAAACAAGAAGTTGACCTGAAAAATAAAGAATTGACCTGAAATCTTAGGGTTGCAGGTCGAGAGTCAGCAAATCTAAGTCTTTTTTACGGAGCACCAGACTGACCCGACGAGTTTCTATCTGAATAGGGTCACCTAAGGGCGCTAGGCGAACAACATTAAATGAAGAGCCGGGTAGCATACCCAGAGACAACAATTTCTGCCGGTAAGCGGGGCTAATTTCAGGTGAGAAACCAACAATTTTGTAGGAACGTTGTGGGATCAAATGCATAAGAGCCTCTTGAAATGTAGGTAATTAATTATCGTTATTGATGTACCAGTATTCAGAGTGATTCCACCCTACTCGCCATACTTCAAGCTGCATGTGCATTGGCTACCTTCCTGCAACTCAAATTATTTAGAGTCTGTAAGACGTAATAATTAAAGTAATAATAGTAAGAATCGTTTTCATATTCAACTCAGGTTAAATACTCAAAAGTAAATATTCATTACGATCTCATTTTTATAATTAATGAGTCTGATTTTTATTTGCGCTTGTTTTACCATCAAATTAGCACAATCGCAAATGCGAACAATGAGTTAAATCAGTTAACTGAATGTTTCTATAAACCGTTATCCATAATGATAAATACCGATTATTAACATAATCATTTCACTATGATTTGAATCAAATAACATTCGCATTCTAATTAACTATTAGAATGCTATGGTAATTATTTATAAATTAACAGCCATAGCGGACCAAATTAAACCGCATGTTAACTATGATGTTAAATCAGCCAGGGTGATACTCGATTTAACACTGGATAAAAGAATTGCGTGCTAATTAATTTAGAAGATAACCCAGCAATCTTATAGAAGAAAAAAATATGAGCGTAGAGGGTCAATAACCCGTTAGGGATGAGTTTTAACTGACAAATGCCATGCAGAAAGTGAATAAAGCAAGCTGAGGGTCACAAATGTGGCCCTCAGCTCCGATATCAGCGCTTTTTAAACGCCGCAGCCAACGCGTCACTCATGGCGCTGTTGTTGCTGCCAGAATTGCTGTCTACGCGCCCTTTGGCTGCTGGGCGGCTATTGGATT
Organism: Yersinia rochesterensis; assembly: GCF_003600645.1. Taxonomy (NCBI): domain Bacteria; kingdom Pseudomonadati; phylum Pseudomonadota; class Gammaproteobacteria; order Enterobacterales; family Yersiniaceae; genus Yersinia; species Yersinia rochesterensis. The sequence goes on along the minus strand of NZ_CP032482.1, from coordinate 4,152,059 downwards.
CATTATTATTCCGTGGTCGGCTGTTATTACTGGAATTATTGGCATTGGCACGGTTTTCACCGCCATTACCCCGGCGTGAACCGCTTTCACCCGGTTGCTCATCAAGGCGCATCGTCAGAGCAATACGTTTGCGCTGCAAATCCACTTCCATGACTTTAACTTTGACGATATCGCCGGCTTTCACCACCTTATGCGGGTCATCGACAAATTTATCTGCCAGTGAGGAAATATGCACCAGACCATCCTGATGAACGCCGATATCGACAAACGCACCAAAGTTAGTCACGTTAGTCACTGAGCCTTCGAGGATCATACCCGGCGTCAGGTCATTCAGTGTTTCCACGCCCTCGGCAAAGGTCGCCGTTTTAAACTCAGGGCGGGGATCTCGGCCCGGTTTTTCTAGCTCGCGTAAGATATCGGTGACCGTCGGCACACCAAATTTCTCGGTGGTGAAATCGCGGGCATTGAGATTACGCAAGGCCGTGGCATTGCCCATCAAATCCTGCAAAGCTTGCTCGGTGGCGGCCAAAATACGCTCGACAATCGGATAGGCCTCTGGATGCACTGTTGAGGCATCCAGCGGGTTATTCCCGTGGTTGATACGCAAGAAACCGGCGCACTGTTCAAAGGCTTTTGGCCCTAAGCGGCTGACTTTCAGCAATTGTTCGCGGTTATGGAAGCGGCCATTCTCATCACGCCAGTTCACAATATTTTGCGCCATCATGCGGGTCAAACCGGCGACTCGGTTCAGCAATGGCACGGACGCGGTGTTCAAATCGACTCCCACGGCGTTTACACAGTCTTCTACCACCGCATCCAGTTTTTTCGCCAATTGGCTTTGGCTGACATCATGCTGATATTGGCCGACCCCGATGGATTTCGGGTCGATTTTCACCAGTTCCGCTAACGGGTCTTGCAAGCGGCGGGCAATAGAGACCGCGCCACGGATGGAAACATCCAGATCTGGGAATTCCAGTGCCGCCAGCTCCGAGGCTGAATAAACTGACGCCCCGGCTTCACTGACAATGACTTTCTGCGCCGTCACCGCCGGATACTGCTGTTGCAGCTCAGTAAAGAAGCGCTCGGTTTCCCGTGATGCGGTGCCGTTACCAATCGCTACCAATTCAACCTGATGTTTGATGCACAGGGCGGCCACTACAGCGGCGGCTTTTGCCGTCTGCCCGGTATGAGGATAAACGGTATCGAAGGCAACCAGCTTGCCGGTAGCATCAACTACCGCCACTTTTACCCCGGTGCGCAGGCCCGGATCGAGGCCCATAGTGGCGCGCATCCCTGCTGGGGCCGCCATCAGCAAATCTTGCATGTTACGGGCGAATACATTGATAGCTTCGTCTTCGGCCCGTTCACGCAAGGTGCTCATCAACTCGGTTTCAAGATGCATCAGCACCTTAATGCGCCAAGTCCAGTTGACCACCGCTTTGCGCCAGCTGTCTGCCGGCGCATTATTCAGGCGCAGATCCAGGTGATTGATAATAATCTGTTCGCCCTGACTCTCGCGAGGCGGCTCGTCAAACTGGGGATCGGGATTCAGCGCCAGTTGCAGCACACCTTCATTACGGCCACGGAACATCGCTAGGGCGCGGTGAGAAGGGACTTGGGCGATAGGTTCGTGGTGATCAAAGTAATCGCGGAATTTAGCGCCTTCCTGCTCTTTGCCTTCCACTACTTTTGATACTAAATGGGCGTTTTTCCACAAGTATTGGCGCACTTTCGCCAGCAATGTTGCATCTTCCGCAAAACGCTCCATCAGGATATAGCGCGCGCCATCCAGTGCCGCTTTGGTATCCGCCACGCCTTTTTCAGCATCGACAAAAGCGAGCGCGACCTGTTCTGGGTCTTGCTGTGGATCATGCCATAAGCTGTCTGCCAAGGATTCCAGACCGGCTTCAATAGCAATCTGCCCACGGGTGCGGCGCTTGGGTTTATAAGGAAGGTATAAATCTTCCAACTCGGTTTTACTCATGGTGCCGTTAATGGCACCGGCGAGTTGCTCGGTGAGCTTGCCTTGATCTTCTATTGATTTAAGAATGGTTTGGCGGCGGTCTTCAAGTTCGCGCAGATAACCCAAACGGCTTTCCAACTGGCGCAGCTGGGTATCATCCAATCCGCCGGTAACTTCCTTACGATACCGTGAAATAAAGGGCACGGTATTACCTTCATCCAACAGGCGTATTGCAGCAATCACTTGCTCCGGTCGCGCCTGTATTTCGCTTGCAATAATGCTGCTCAGTTGTTCATTCATAAGTCTGATATCAATTTTGATAGAGGAATAGGGAAAAAATCATAGAGAACAGTTATACGGATTGCGGTAAAAAATTGCCAGCACTGCGGTTATCCCGGCGAGCCAGAAAAAGTATTGTGAGACATTTCCACTTTGTAACAGGAAAGCCAACAACCTCATTCCCAAAATATTGCCTAACGAATCACCCAATGTTGCTGACAGTGATAGCAAACCAAAATAGGTCGCGAAACTGCCATGGTCAGCAAATGCAGCATTATTTGCATCTGCGCTGGGCATGTACACCATAAGAGCCAGGGAGAAAACCCCCGCAGCCCATAGAATCAGTACCATATCCTGAGCAAGATAAATCAGGAAAAAAGAAACAGAGAATAACATCAGAGCGACAGCAGGATAATAAGATGGAATATACTGATTAATATAGAGACTGACCCAATGCTGCAACACCATGACGCATAGCGCTTCCACGATAAAGAACAGTGTCAGATTACTTTCGTCATCGAAGGTCTCGCGGGTATAGAGAGGGATGGTGGAATAAAGCTGGGCATGCAGCATCCATAATAAACTGTTGACCAGTAGGAAGCGGCAGTAATTGCGATTTTTAAAGGGCTTGAGCCAGTCAGCGAGTGTCAGGCGCGGAGCTGGGGGCGGTTTGCACTCAGTCCCCGAGATGTATATCAGGCAATAGACCAGCAGTAATATATAGAGGCCACCGATAATCCAATATAGCCCTTGGGGTACATAGCGTAGGATTTCAAAGCCGATGATAGGGGCAATCAACGCCGAACCATTCATCAAGATATAGAGAAAGGAGTAATCAGCCGAGGTTGTCGCATTGTGAGACCGAAGTTGTTTCTGGCTGGCAATAAATGACTGAGTCAGCAAGACAACCGAGGAAACACCCACTCCAGCGATACACAGACACCAAGGGGCGAATTCCCCCATGAGAGCATTCGACGATGCTAATAAAAAACCACTGGCGGCGATGCCTAGCGCGAAAATCAGGCCGGAACGAAAAGTCAAGCGATCAAACCACGGCCCCAGTGCGACTTTGGATAACCGTGAAACTAAAATGTAGCCAAACATAATGACGCTGACAGTGGTAATAGGAAAACGTAAATGTTCATGGAGATAAGTGGAAAACGTCGTCATCAGCACGTAATAAGCCAAAGAGGAGCCAACAAAAATGATAGCAATTGGCTGCATCGGTTGAGGGCGTTTCCATAACCGCATCAATGAGTGGCCTAAGCAGATCGACGGCTACGGTGGCCTTCACCCAATGGTTGATGCAAATAAACATCCAGCAGGTGGCATTGCCAGAGATAAAGCGCTTCAGTAAAACCATAGGCGAATCTCAATGCTGCCCCAGCAATAGTTATCGGCAGGGCACCATAGCAAGCTGAGAATAAACTTAATGAATTGAGATGGTCATACTCTTCATCGGTTTCGGCATGCGCTATCAGCGGCATGACAACATCGTCATGCAAAGCATGCTGAGCCGCCACATGGTGATAAAACTGGCGAGTCTCCTCAACTCGCCGCGCCGTTTTCTCTAGAACGGCCACGCAACTTTTATAGACGAACGGGTGCTGTTTAGCCGCCATCTGCAAGAATCGGCAAATTCCCTGGGTGCTGGGTAGCGGCAATAAGTTTTTTTCTAATTGAGGCAATTGATGAGCATGTCGAAAACGTGTTGCGCTGACTTTAAACAAATAAGGATGATCCCATTCCTCTGATAAATGAATGATGCACTTATTAATCAGTAATAACTCATTAGTGTGGGCTAATACGGTGCCCAAATGTTGGATAACACTGTGGGTATGGTGATAATTCTCGATTGCCCAGGCGTAAAGAGTATTGAGATTGTTCGGCGAATCTGGATTATTCATTTTTTGCCAAAATGTATCAAAATACAGGGCGTCGGCCCAAAGATTCAGTTCTTTATTAATGGCTTCAGCGGCCATGCTGGCATCAATGTAATCGGCATCGGGGGGAAAGGGGTAAAGCATCATATTCTGGTCAAGAAATTCGATAAAATCGTCGCTGAATGCCTCACAACAACCCGCTTCTTGTAGTGCCCGTTCAGGATCTCTATGGGCTGAAAGCTGGGAGGTAAAAAAAGTGCTGATATCGGTGTCAACCAACTCGACAACCTGTAGCCTTGAAGTCAGGCGCAGCCTGTGTTCCTGAACATGCTCAATGCTGATTGAGTTTTTTAATAGCATACTTTCCTCCTATCCTTGCTCGGTTTATGCGCCAGAGTTACACGCCGTGTAACCAATCCATTTTTAGGCGGGGAAAAGGCAATTTTTTATTGACATAAAAAATGTTTATTCCCCGGTAAAATAGATGAAATTGATCCCCCAACGAGGCTAGGTTAATCAAACTGGTATCTAAATCCCGTTGTAAACGTGGCCCCAAAATATCGGCACAGGCTTTGCCATAACGGCCACTATAGGGGTAACCATAGCGCTGAGTCGCGGGAATACTGGCAAATGATATTTCGTTGCTGGTCGCTTCGGCGACCCATGAAGAAAGTTGTTGGGTTACTTTCTGATGACTAGAGATGCGTTCGAAAAATTGCGCCATGGCGTTAAGCGCGTCAGTATCTCCTGGGGAACCAAAAAGCCCCATGGCATAAGAGAATGCTAGTGGGTCTTTCACCGCCATATTTTCCAGCGCCAACTGGAACATTAAAGTTGAGGTTAATGGCTCAAGCTCCGTGATCGGGGAGTGGGTCAATTCCTGGCAGATAGCATCCCAGTATTTATGCATGTGGTGTGAATGGAATGCGTGGCGGATAAACAATTCCTGCAACTGTTTATCCTCAGTTTCTGCTGCACATCGTGCGAGGGTTTTGTCCAGCCCGTATAACAAGTGGCACATTTCAACCATCAGTTTGCAGCAGTGTGGCGCTAGCCCATAGTATTCACTTAGCTTGTCGCCCTCCAGCCAGCCGCGTAATACATGCAGTGTGGTAGTCAGACATTCATCTATCTCTTCGGGTTGAACAACATCCCAAAGTTCTCTGGCAATAGATAAATCATGCAGTGATACAAGGGGGATGGCTGGGGCGATGACAGTGTTATCCATAAAATAGACCTCAAATAATGAATATTAGCCGCCAACTCCTGACGACTGAAGCTGATGATAGGGGGGTTGTGGCGGACGGTTAGTTAAATAGGGAGGGTCTGATAGGCGGTAATGATGATAAATATTGTCATTCCACACCTCAAACCAATCTGCCAGCCGATGGCAGCTTGAAAAAATAGCGGCTACGGTTGCTGCTGGTAGCATTGGATGGTTCTCCAGCAGCTGTTCAAAGATATCGATATGGCCAAATTCTTTATCAACCATCAAGTGGCGAATAAGTTCATCAGTGAATGCCTGAGGCAAATCGTGTCGTTGGCCGACGGTTTGGTAAAAATCCACTACTGTTTGGTCATTATCCGTGGTGGCTTCCAGTAACGCCTCGCAAGCGTTGTACACCAGTGTCCCTAGAGGGGCGACGCTGCGCATAAATAGAGTGATATTTAATGTGCTTGCCAGTGGGCGGCTTTCATTTAGATAGTCTGCACTGATAGCTGTGGCCTCACAGGCGGTCATAAACAGCCGATAGTGATCCCATTCTTCGCTGAGATGGCGGAACTGGACTTGCTGTTCTCTTTCCGTGCTCGCGTACTGGACGGCGAGGGGCATATGTGACATTACGCTGCGGGTGTAATGCATATTTTCCTGCGCCCAACCAATCATTATCGATGCGGGTTCATGACCATCATACAGACCTTGCCATATCATCGGCTGGTCGTACATTTGGTGAACCCATATAGGGAGCCAACGGTTAAATTCCTGTAGAAATAAAGATGTTGGAATGGCGTGGTAATCCGGTAAACACCAGATAAAGCCAGCGTCCTCCAGAGAAGCGAGAGTGTTATTCAACTTATTGATATCAAGAGAAAGAATTGTGGCGATTTGTTCCGTAGTGTGTTTGCCATTACAGCACCCAAGTAGGCGATTAAAACGTTCCCATTCAGCAAGATCGGCAATGGTCAGCAAGACCCCTGCTCGTAAGGCTGTATTGGTTGATAGCGTGATATGAGGTTACAGTAAGGGCTTAGAACCTTCCATACGTGTTCGCTCCATTGTGTAACGTTATATGAACTGAGACATAAACTAACCTCCCTAATGTTCCAGGGAGGTTTCGGTTGTTATTGATCGGCGGCTGGCCGAGGTACGTTTTGTGCCGGTAATTTGGTTTCTAGAATAATTATTTCCATTTTTATACCCTCCATTATGTAAATAAATTCATATACAACATTCAGTTAATAAATACTGATAAGTGGTCGACCACCCACTTCTTGTTCTAAAACTCACTGGTTAAAAAGTCAACATATCCAGTTCCAAATGAGAGAAACTACAGATATCTTGTGAACAAGCCGCAACGCGAGAGTGGGGGCAACCCATTGGATAATGAGGAAATAAACTTATTGGCAGAAAGTTTCGTTATTACGTTATATTGCGTGGTATTAGACCCAACCATATTGATTGGATGAGCGAATGGCTAAAAGCAACTACATTACCCGCGAGGGCTGGCAGGCGCTGGATCGGGAGCTGCATTATCTGTGGCGAGAAGAGCGGCCGATAGTGACACAAGCCGTGTCTGAAGCGGCCGCCATGGGTGACCGTTCGGAAAATGCCGAATATATCTATGGTAAGAAGCGACTGCGGGAAATTGACCGCCGGGTGCGCTTTCTGACCAAGCGCCTTGAAGTGCTGAAAGTTGTCGATCCCGACCCTCGTCAGGAAGGAAAAGTCTATTTTGGTGCTTGGGTGCGGGTAGAAAATGAATTAGAAGAACAACGCATCTTTCGTTTGGTCGGGCCGGATGAGTTTGATCCCGCGAAAAAATGGATTTCTATCGATTCGCCGGTGGCCCGTGCCTTAATAGGCAAACAGGTGGATGATGAAGTGACGGTGCAAACACCCAATGGCGAAGCAACCTACTGGATTTTAGAAATTCGCTATCGCCCATTTGACGAAAGTGTTGATAATTAAGCCCGACAATAAGCTTTGTAACAATTTCGACTAGAATATATACCATTAATAGCTGTCTGTTATACCCGTCATACTTCAAGCTGCATGTGCGTTGACTGCTTTCGTTCACCCCAGTCACTTACTTATGTAAGCTCTTGGGGATTTACTCAGTTACCGCCTTCCTGCAACTCGAATTATTTAGGGTATAGAGTAAGTTTTTCTAACAATGTGCAGATTCGGGCAATACGGCCTTTGGGAGTAATAAAATGCAAGAGAATCACAAGATTCTGGTCGTTGATGACGATATGCGCCTACGTGCGCTATTAGAACGTTACCTGACAGAGCAAGGTTTCCAGGTGCGCAGTGTTGCCAATGCTGAACAGATGGATCGCTTGCTGACCCGTGAGTCTTTCCACCTGATGGTGCTCGACCTGATGTTACCAGGGGAAGATGGCCTGTCTATTTGCCGCCGTCTGCGCAGTCAAAGCAACCCAATGCCGATCATTATGGTGACGGCGAAAGGTGAAGAAGTTGACCGTATCGTTGGGCTGGAGATTGGTGCGGATGACTATATTCCGAAGCCATTCAATCCCCGCGAATTGCTGGCCCGCATCCGTGCAGTATTGCGTCGTCAGGCTAACGAATTACCGGGCGCGCCTTCACAAGAAGAAGCGATTATTGCCTTTGGTAAGTTCAAACTGAACCTCGGGACTCGCGAGATGTTCCGTGAAGATGAGCCTATGCCATTGACTAGCGGCGAGTTTGCGGTGCTGAAAGCCTTGGTCAGTCACCCGCGTGAGCCATTATCTCGCGATAAATTGATGAACCTGGCGCGTGGCCGTGAATACAGTGCAATGGAGCGCTCTATCGACGTACAGATTTCACGTCTGCGCCGCATGGTAGAAGAAGACCCAGCGCATCCACGCTATATCCAAACCGTATGGGGTTTGGGCTATGTATTCGTGCCGGACGGCAGTAAAGCATGAGGCGATGGCGCTTTTCTCCGCGTAGCTCATTCGCCCGAACCTTATTACTGATTGTGACCTTGTTGTTTGTCAGCTTGGTCACGACGTATTTGGTGGTGCTGAATTTCGCCATTTTGCCCAGTTTGCAGCAGTTTAATAAAGTGTTGGCCTATGAAGTTCGTATGCTGATGACTGATCGACTGCAACTGGAAGATGGCACGCTACTTGAAGTCCCGCCGGCGTTTCGGCGTGAGATTTACCGTGAATTGGGGATTTCGCTTTATACCAATGCTGCGGCAGAGGAAAGTGGCCTGCGTTGGGCACAGCATTACAAATTTCTTAGTGATCAAATGGCCCAGCAATTAGGTGGGCCAACCGATGTGCGGGTTGAGGTGAATAAAAACTCCCCGGTTGTCTGGCTAAAAACATGGTTGTCGCCGGATATCTGGGTGAGGGTGCCATTAACCGAGATCCATCAAGGCGATTTTTCGCCACTGTTCCGCTATACCTTGGCCATCATGCTGTTGGCGGTCGGCGGGGCTTGGCTGTTTATCCGTATTCAGAATCGTCCCTTGGTCGAGCTGGAACACGCGGCTTTGCAGGTCGGTAAGGGTATTATTCCGCCGCCTTTACGGGAATATGGCGCTTCAGAAGTGCGTTCTGTGACCCGGGCATTTAACCAAATGGCGGCTGGCGTGAAGCTGCTGGCTGATGACCGCACTTTGCTAATGGCCGGGGTCAGCCATGACTTACGCACACCATTGACCCGGATTCGTTTGGCGACGGAAATGATGAGTGAAGCCGACGGTTATCTCTCTGAGTCGATCAATAAAGACATTGAAGAGTGCAATGCCATTATTGAGCAATTTATCGATTATCTGCGCACTGGGCAGGAGATGCCGACCGAATCGAGTGATCTTAATGCGGTGTTGGGTGAAGTGATTGCGGCTGAAAGCGGCTATGAGCGGGTAATTGAAACAGATTTATGCCAAGGCGAGGTCATGGTGGATATTCATCCGTTATCCATTAAACGCGCTTTGGCAAATATGGTGGTGAACGCCGCCCGTTACGGTAATGGTTGGATAAAAGTGAGTAGCGGCACTGAACTTCAACGCGCCTGGTTCCAGGTGGAAGATGATGGCCCCGGTATCAAGCCCGAAGATTTAAAGCATTTATTCCAGCCTTTTGTCCGTGGTGATAGCGCACGCAGCACCAGCGGCACCGGATTAGGGCTGGCCATTGTGCAGCGGATTATTGATGCGCACGCCGGTTCGTTGGATATCGGCACCAGTGAGCGGGGCGGATTACGGATTCGGGCTTATATCCCGTTGCCGTTGGATGTGAAGGCTAAGCCATCAGTGGTAGTGTGATCAGATTTGGTTATTGAATATTAATTGTTCAGTGACTAGTGAATAGTGATTCGGTTCGGTTGAGGCTACGGAGATAAGCTAATCACTAAACTCATGACAACCGAACCCGATCACCGAACAACCACAACCCAACCTGATCACTAAACCACCAAACCAGATCTAATCCATTGTTGATGTGCGAAAAACAAAAAGGGACACCAATGTGCCCCTTTTGTCATCTTACAAAACCAAATCTAAATCAGATCTTTGGCCCTGCGCTGACTAGCGCGGCCCCAGCTGGGGTATCCGTATACTTATCGAAGTTAGTGGTAAAGCGCTTCGCTAAGTCTTCGGCTTTCTCTTGCCACTGCGCGACATCGGCGTAAGTATCGCGAGGGTCGAGGATTGCAGGGTCTACGCCCGGTAATGCCATCGGCACCGCCAGATCAAAGATAGGTAAAGTAAAGGTTTCAGCCTTATCAATTTCACCATTCAGAATGGCGTCAATGATAGCTCGGGTATCTTTGATGGAAATACGTTTGCCCGTGCCATTCCAGCCAGTGTTGACCAGATAAGCTTGTGCGCCCACCGCTTGCATACGTTTCACCAGCACTTCTGCATATTGTGTTGGATGCAGTGACAAGAATGCGGCACCAAAACACGCAGAGAAGGTTGGCGTCGGCTCAGTAACACCGCGCTCAGTACCGGCCAGTTTGGCGGTAAAGCCAGACAGGAAGTGATACTGGGTTTGATTTGCCGTCAGGCGAGATACCGGCGGTAATACGCCAAAAGCATCAGCCGTCAGGAAAATAACTTTAGTGGCATGGCCCGCTTTAGATACTGGCTTGACGATATTTTCAATGTGGTAGATAGGGTAAGAAACACGGGTGTTTTCAGTTTTGGAACCGTCATTGAAATCAACAGTACCATCTGGCAGTACGACTACGTTTTCCAGCAAAGCATCGCGCTTAATTGCATGATAAATATCGGGTTCTGCTTCTTCGGATAATTTGATGGTTTTGGCGTAGCAGCCACCTTCAAAGTTAAATACGCCGTCATCATCCCAGCCATGTTCGTCATCGCCGATCAACTTGCGTTTCGGGTCAGTGGACAGGGTGGTTTTACCGGTACCGGACAAGCCGAAGAAGATAGCAACATCGCCTTTTTCGCCGACGTTAGCCGAGCAGTGCATGGAAGCAATGCCTTTCAGTGGTAGCAGGTAGTTCATCATTGAGAACATACCTTTCTTCATTTCACCGCCATACCATGTGCCGCCAATCAGCTGCATACGTTCTGTCAGGTTAAAGGCGACAAAGTTCTCTGAATTCAGACCTTGCTCTTTCCAGTTCGGGTTAGTGCATTTAGCGCCATTCATGACGATAAAATCAGGTTCGAAATGGGCCAGTTCTTCATCTGTTGGGCGGATAAACATGTTTTTGACGAAATGCGCTTGCCAGGCCACTTCAGTGACAAAGCGAACTTGCAGACGGGTATCGGCATTGGCACCGCAGAATGTATCAACAACAAACAGGCGCTTGCCAGACAACTGATTGGTTACCAACCCTTTCAGGTGGGCCCAGGTTTCTTGGCTCAGCGGTTTGTTATCATTCTTGCCTTTGCCTTGATCAGCCCACCACACGGTATCCTGCGTGATGGCATCTCGGACAATATATTTATCTTTGGGTGAACGGCCAGTAAAGATACCGGTGTCTACCGCAATTGCTCCTGTGGTGGTGAGGGTTCCGCGCTCGTATCCTTCGAGTGTGGGTTTGGTCTCTTCCTGGAACAGTAAATCATAGCTTGGGTTGTAAACAATCTCGCTGACGTTATGGATGCCATAGGCGGCGAGCTCCTGCGGGGTAATTCCTTTAACACTCATGTCATAACTCCTGGATCGTCAATTTTCTACCAGCGATTGTAATTACTCATCTCTGATTAACAGCGATAGCGTTCAAATATTTCAATATATGGCCTATTTTTCGCTAGGTTATGAGAGATAGGACACGGATTGTCGCAAGTATGAAACAGCAGGAGAAATAGCTGGGCACGAGTCAGCACCCAACTATGCATTACAAGAATTAATGAATTTGTTCTGGTGACGGACTATTACCGCTTTTTAATGTGGCGATATCAACCGCATCAAACAGGTAGTGAGTGCCGCAATACTCGCAATTCATATCGATATTGCCGTCCAGCTCGAGCATCTCTTTAACGTCATCTTCGGATAACGTCACTAATGCATCGGCACAACGTTCACGGGAACAGGTACAACGGAAGCTGACATTTTGTGGCTCATAAAGTGTCACTTCTTCCTGATGATATAACCGATACAGCACCTCATTGGCCGGCAGGGTGAATAACTCTTCAGCTTTAATGGTGGTGGTCAGTTGTGCCAGATGATCAAACTCATCTTCATTGCGATCTGTTGCTGGCAGAACTTGCAGCAACATACCGCCTGCGGCAGCTTTACCCTCTACACTACCCGTGCGGATGAACAGGCGGGTAGGGAGCTGTTCAGACTGCATAAAGTAATTTTCCAGACAGGCAGCGATGGTTTCACCTTCCAATGCCACGACGCCTTGATAGCGTTCCCCCTGTGCTGGCGTGATAGTGATCACCAGATAACCACTGTTGCCCATCATCTCTTTCAGGGTGCTTTCATCACTGATCTCGCCTTTAAAGCGGGCGACGCCACGCATTTCTTGTTGGTTATTGCCGTTAATCACTGCCAGTGATAGTGGGCCATCGCCGCCCTGCAATTGCACCGTAATATCACCGTCAAACTTGAGGGTAGCCGTTAGTAGACTGGTCGCGACCAACATTTCACCCAACAGTTTTTGTACCGCGGGTGGATAATCATGATTGGCTAATACCTGCTGATAGGTTTCATTAACTGAAACTAGCTCACCGCGCACCGCATGGTTAGCGAACAGATAGCGATGTAGTTGATCGCGATTAGATTGGTCGTGATGAGACAGGTCGTGATTAGACATAATTTTCTCTCTTTCTGGCTGCAAGCAGTTTACTCAGGCTCGCCTTGTTTAAATTTGATTAGGTTGCGACGCTCTTTTTTATCCGGACGTCGATCCGGATGCGGCATAGTCAGAGCATTTAGCTTGCGCGCCTGTGCCACTTTCTCGCGGTTAGCAATGCTGGCCTCTGTTTCTTCATATAATGCCTGAGCTTCACTTGCGCCCCTGCGCTGGTGGTGTAGCGCCAAGACCCGTACTGTGCGCTCATCGTTTCCTTGGCGCAGGCGGATTTCAGCATTGATTTCAACTAACTTACTCGGTTTACCGCGCTGCCCGTTGTAGTGGACTTTGCCGCCGTCCACCATGTCCCGCGCGACGGCTCTGGTTTTGTAAAACCGGGCAGCCCAAAGCCATTTATCCAGCCGAACCGATTCATCCAAAGCTGTTTTATCCTTCATGAAAACTCCTGTCGTTAGGCTGAATTTCCCCACTCACTTGCGTAACTGCAATGCGGGCAATAGCTTACGGTAATCATTGATTGCAGGATGGCTGTGAAATGCCTTATCAGCACAGCTGGAATCTGGGTTTTCTATCCCCAGACAATAGCGGATACCAAAGGCGTGCGCGGCATCCAAAATCTTTTCACTGTCATCGACAAATAAGGTTCTGGCAGGATTCAGCTCAGTATGCTGTGTGACAGCTTGCCACAGCCGTTGATCTTCCTTTGGATAACCAAATGTATGGGTGGAAAGTAATAAATCAAGGTGCTGGTCGAGAGCGGTGTGCTCAATTTTTACCGCCAGGCTGTGCGGGTGGGCATTGGTGAGCAAAATAGTTTGCAAGCCGCGCTCCCGTAAACTGGTCAGAAAGGGCTGGGTATCCTGGCGCAGACGAACCCGGCTGCCCGCTTGTGTGGTCATGGCGTAGATATCTAAATCCAGTCGCTCACTCCAATAATCGAAGCAATACCAATTTAATGTGTGCTGCACTGCCAGATATTCATCATGGATAATTTTATGCGCTTGTTCCAGCGAGATTCCGCGCTGTTGGCTGAGAGTTTCCGGTACCTGCTTTAACCAGAAATGGCTGTCGAACTCTAAATCCAGCAGAGTGCCATCCATATCCAGCAGCACGGTATCAATTTCTTGCCAATTAAATTCAGGGGGCATAGCGGCTCCACAATCACAATAGTGGTGATAACCCGTCATACTTCAAGCTGCATGTGCGTTGGCCGCCCTTCTGCAACTCGAATTATTTAAGGTATAAATAATAGTTCATAATAAACGAAAAATGGCTAACGCATGAAAGGTGTTGGAGTGAGGGGTTGGTTGAAGCAATTATCATAATAGCGCTGAATATTATCCATACGGCTACGGTTTTTCAGTATCCGCTGAATGAATAAGGTTGCATTCACCGCGAAACAAATCATCAGGGCCAGCAACAGCAGGCTGGTACCCAAATAACGGCCGAGTGTCATGATATCCGGTTCACTGTGTAATGCAATATGGCGGGTGCCATTGGCGTCGGTAGTGATATTGGTAATGATCCCTTCCGCCTTAAATGGGGTGTTGAGTAGCAGCCCAGAGAGCCGCTGTAACTCCCGCCATTGCTCAAGCGCACTGTAATCAAACAGTGGAACCGATGGAGCAGGGTGATTAACCAGTTGTTTACCTTCATCGCTGGTAATCAGGAACCCACCCGGCGGTGGGCTGTTTAACGCTTCTGTCGCCAAATGTGTTTCGCGGTAAACAAATGATGAGGTTGCCGTCTTAACCAGATTTTCCAAGGTGTCAGCACTGACCGGGCGTAACAGCACATTCATGCCTTTTAAGGTGCCAGATTGTGCCCGTTTCACTAGCCCAGACCAATTTTTGGCATTACCTAAATTCACCAAGGCATTTTTTAGACGGATACAATCGGCGTCTCCACCACATAATGCCTGCGTTTTTAGGACGATATCAGCAAAGTTATCCAGCAAAATCATGCCGGATTTTTCAATCGCAGTTGCCAACTGTGGGTTAACGTTGGTATCCGTGCCTTGTGGGTGCAGTTGTTGGTTGACGGTCGCCACCAGCGCGGCCGCTTTTTCAATAATTTCAGATTCAGGTTGCGGCAAGGGTGCAGCGTTATTCCAATAGATACCGGAACAATCAAAAGGTGTAAAAACAAAATTGTGTGGGTTTTGGGTATTCGGTGGGACATAGCACATCCCCGTCCCCTGCGCTTTCAGCATATCGCCAATATGGAGTGGCATCTTTTCTAATGCTTCGACGCTGGTCACCTGCTGGCTTTGTGCGCCTTGTAACCAAGCAACACTTAATTTCAGCGGCAGACCCAATGGGATATAAATCAGTAATAATCCCATGACTAACAGTGAACCGGCCATCAGCGTCAGGTTTTTCCCCCAACGCTGTAGAGGAAAATGTTTCATTTCATCATGCAGGGATAAAAAAGCCCCCTGACGAACAACCTGACGATTGAGATAGATATCAATGTTGGTTTTTTTACCCAGATCATGAGCAAAATAAGGCCCCCAATGGGCCGGATAAATCAGATCTACAATCCCGAGTGAGATATTGTTCATCTGCCCCTGATTTGACTCACCGAACAGGCCCCAGCGCTTTGGTGTACCACTCAAGCAATGAACTTCCCGCAAGTCTTTCTCAGATAGCGGGCGGAACATATTCCAGCAAGCCCAACCGGTTAATATGGCTGCCACAATAATAAGCCAGGGCAGTATTACCGTTGGGCCAGTCAGTGCAAAGAACAGCAATAGCAATGCTAAACAAATAGCCGCCGCTTCTTTTAGGCCATTAGCGCCATGCAGAGCATATTCTTCCGCTGTTTCCTTACGGATATTCAGCAGCTCAATATGCTCGCTATCCGCCTTGCGAATTGACGCATTTTGCGCCACTGAAGGTAAAATAAGCTGGTAACTATTCTCAGACTGGTGATTTTTCAGCGTATGCCCGTTGAGGGAAATAACCAGAGGGAGCGGCTGGGTTTGGATCAGTTCTACGTCATTATCCTGAGTAATATATTGTTCCCACGAAGCAGGTAAATGAACTTCAATAGAATCAAGATAATAACGCCAATTATTGGGTTCATCAGTGGCCACGCCATAGCGGGTAATGGCGCGCGTAACCGAATAAACATTGTCGCTTTGAGGGGTTAGAATAAGCTTCGTGGGTGAAGGAGTGCTGTTGCTCAGGCTATGGGTATCAAAAGTTGATTGGGGTTTAAGCCCAATCTTATCCTGTTGATTTAAGAGATAATTCTCAACGTTTACCCGCTCTTCAGGTGTCAGTTTGCGATGAGTAGGTTTTACGAACGGCAGAGTTGCAGTTACGGGAGCAGGGCGGCGGAATCGGAACCACCACCACAAACCTACTGCGATCAGACTGGTCAACAGTAAGGCCAATATTATGACTATTGTGCTCATCCCATCCCCATCCGAACGCCCCTGTTTTACGCCAACTCTATGAAATAACGCATTATCCCCGTCATACGTCAAGCTGCATGTGCGTTGGCTGCTTTCATTCACCCGAATCATTGACTGGCGTCAACTCATCTGGATTCACTCAATTGCCGCCTTCCTACAACTCGAATTATTTTGGGCATATATTATGCATAAACACCTTACAGAGGCATATAACAGAGTTATTCATCAAATAACTTAATGCAAGTGCTCTTTCACTGCCCGTAGGCTGATAAGGATAGCAAGGCTAAAACTTCGGTAATATCAGCATAATCCTATTTTCAAACACAATTTTTAACGAGTACTGCACTGAAATAGGATGAAAATTAACCAGTTGAATCTTGACTAAACTCGCCGCCATGTTAAAAACAGGTAAATTATATCTAACTAGCGTTGCGATAAAGGTTCTCATTAACGCACAATGTGATCAAGTTCTAATAAATTCCAGTATAAAGAGTCGGGTTAATCCGCGTGGGTAAAAAGTCGCTTATGAAGTAACCTTATTATGAGCCTGACTACCCTGATACGTGCCCGACACAGGCGGTAAGTTTTAATTTGGGGCCATTATGGAACACCTGCAAAAACCTAAAATACTTAAAATAGAAACGATTGCCTGCTCCCGCTTATTTACGGTTGAAGCCGTCGATCTCGAGTTCAGTAATGGCGTACAACGTGTCTATGAGCGCATGCGGCCATCAAATCGCGAAGCCGTCATGATCGTGCCCATTATTGGTGATGACCTATTGCTGATCCGCGAGTATGCCGTGGGTATAGAAGAGTATGAATTGGGCTTCCCCAAAGGGTTGATTGATCCCGGAGAGGGTGTATTAGAGGCCGCAAATCGCGAATTGATGGAGGAGGTTGGCTTTGGCGCTGAGCGTTTCGATTACCTCAGTAAACTGACGATGGCACCGTCCTATTTCTCCAGCAAAATGAACATTATTGTGGCGCAAAACCTTTATCCACAAAGTCTGGAAGGTGATGAGCCAGAACCGCTGCCCCAAGTGCGCTGGCCTATTGCGAATATGATGGCGCTGCTCGATGAACCGAATTTTCGCGAAGCCCGCAATGTCAGCGCCCTGTTTTTGGCTCAGGTATTTTTGACCAAAGCGGGTATGGCCTGATATTGAGCGGCTCGCCATAAAAAAACCGGGACAATCTTGCGATTTCCCGGCTTTTATTTTGGTGCTAAAGCAGCTTAGTCGCCATTAGCACTCACTTCACCGCTCGTCAGAACAACTCGTGAGTCTGGCCGTTGTCCATTAGTGTCGTACCCGCTTCATGTACTGAATACTCGGTGGGTTGTGTCCCCTCGATAAAGTACTCTGAGCGGCTACCTGGGCCGCCTGGGGATAGCTTGCCTGTCTGCTTATCAATCACGACACTGACGATACCTGGCGGTGGTGAAACTTGTTTTTCCGGCAGGCCTTCCAAGGCCGCTTTCATAAAGTCATTCCACGCCGGTTGAGCCGTTTTCGCTCCGCCCTCGGCCCCTGAAATCTGATCAGAAATAGCGCCAGATGCAGTGCTGCGGCCTAAGTCACGGCGATGATCGTCAAAACCAATCCAGACGGATGTCACGGTATCCGGGCCGTAGCCGGAGAACCAGGCATCTTTCGAGTTATTGGTGGTTCCGGTTTTACCGCCGATATCTTTGCGTTTTAAGTCGCGCCCAGCACGCCAGCCTGTGCCCATCCAGCCGGGTTCCCCGAAGATGTTGGAGTTCAATGCATCGCGCATCAAGAACGCCAGCGGTGTACTGATCACATGTGGCGCATATTGCTCATCGCTATTGAGCTTGGCCTGTGCTGGCGTAACTTGTTCCAGCTCTGGCATTGGCACATTGTTAGCATTATTCGTTTGTGAAGTTGCGACGTTTTCAGTGTTGTCGTCGGACAGCACGACCGAGCGCTGAGTGTCACCGTAAATGACCGGTAAATTACACTCTGCACATACAATTTTTGGTTTCGTTTCAAACAGCACATTGCCGGTGTCATCGGTGATTTTGGTGATGAAATACGGGTCGACCAAATAGCCGCCGTTGGCCAACACTGCATAACCGCGGACGAGCTGTAATGGTGTGAATGACGCGGAACCCAGCGCCAATGATTCTGAATGCACGATATTCTGTGCCGGGAAACCAAAGCGCTCCAGATATTCAGCGGCATAATCCACACCCATGGCACGCATTGCCCGCACCATCACCACGTTTTTCGACTGGCCTAAACCTTGACGCAGACGAATCGGGCCATCATAAGTTGGAGGCGAGTTTTTGGGCCGCCAATCGGTGCCAGCACCCGCATCCCAGCGGGTAATTGGCAAGTCGTTAAGGATGGTTGCCAGAGTCAGGCCTTTGTCCATCGCCGCGGTATACAGGAAAGGTTTGATATTCGACCCGACCTGACGCAGCGCCTGTGTCACACGGTTAAATTTACTTTGGTTAAAGTCAAAACCGCCGACCAGTGCTTTGATTGCGCCATTGTTCGGGTCAATAGAAACCAAGGCGGAATTGACGTCTGGCACTTGAGCCAACCACCAACTGTCACCTACTTTTCTGACCCAAATCTGTTGACCTGGCTGTACCACATCAGTGACTTTCTTAGGTGTTGGCCCCTGAGCATTGTCAGATTTATAGGGGCGCGCCCAACGCATACCGGCCATCGGTAACGCCACACTGTTGCCATCCGCCAATATTGCTGTCGCTTGGTCGGCATTCGCTTGCGTAACGACCGCAGGCAACAGCGGGCCATAAACCGGCAATGTTTTCAGCGAATCAATAATTTTCTCATTGCTCCATGCGCTTTCACCCACTTTCCACAACACATTGGATGGGCCGCGATAGCCGTGGCGCATGTCATAAGCCAACACATTGGCACGTAAGGAATCCACCGCCGCCAATTGGAGTTTTCTAGTGATAGTGGTGTAGACCTGATAACCATCGGTATAGGCGTTTTCGCCATAGCGCTTAATCATCTCCTGCCGCACCATTTCAGACAAATAAGGTGCTGAGAAAGCAATTTGCGGCGCATGATAGTTGGCGACCAGTTCTTCACTGCGAGCTTGCTCGTATTGCGCCTGGGTGATGTATTTTTCATCCAGCATGCGTGATAGCACAACATTACGGCGCGCAACCGCCCGGTCATGTGAGTAGAGCGGGTTGAAAGTCGAGGGCGCTTTCGGTAAACCGGCAATCATCGCCATTTGACTGAGGCTCAACTCATTGACTTCTTTACCAAAATAAACCTGCGCCGCCGCCCCGACACCATAAGCGCGGTAACCCAGATAAATCTTGTTCAGGTACAACTCAAGAATTTCATCTTTCGTCAGTAACTGTTCGATACGAATGGCCAGGAAAGCTTCCTTGATTTTGCGCATCAAGGTGCGCTCCGGGCTTAAGAAAAAGTTTCGTGCCAATTGCTGAGTAATGGTGCTGGCACCTTGAGAGGCACGGCCGGAAACCAGTGCAATAGAAGCCGCACGCAGGATACCTACTGGGTCCACACCGTGATGCTCATAGAACCGGCTGTCTTCCGTGGCAATAAACGCATGCACCATTTCTGGTGGAATTTGTTTTAGTGTCAACGGGATACGGCGCTTTTCACCGTATTGGGCGATCAATTCGCCTTCGGCGCTATACACCAACATAGGCGTTTGCAGCCGGACATCTTTCAGTGTGGCAACGTCGGGTAGCTGAGGCTCAATATATTTGTACAGGCCAAATATCGAGGCTGCTCCCAGTAAAATGCAACACACCGCAAGGATCAAAAAATACTTTACGAACTTCACCTGAGATTTCCCATTCAATGTCAATTGGGCAGTTTATAAACAACCGCGCCGTAGTATAAAGGCAAGCCCGTTACATGGATACGTTCTTTTATTCTCTCTCGACACGGAGGTCGACAAAGATGCACACACAATATTGGCAGGTTGGGCTAGATATTCAAATGGAGGCTATACGCGCCTTGGCCGTTGTCAGACGCCGTTATGGTTGGCAACTGCGGTATTGGTGGCATCAAACCTTACCTTCTGGGGCTTTGCGGGAGGGTATTTTACAACAGCCAGATGTAGTTAGCGACAAACTCAAATTATTACGCAAACAATTACCACGACATATTTCATTACGCATTGCACTGCCCGCCCAGCGTATATTGCAGCAGACTATCCCTCTTCCAGACCGGCGGCTGCGTGAACCCGAACGCACGGGGTTCATCAATGCGGAGGCAAGCAAGCTTTTCCCGGTCAACAGTCAGGAGTTGGCGCTGGATTATCGTGCTGAAGTTGGTAGTGAATTATTAATCACAGCCGCTCGCCAGTCAGAAATTCACCAATGGCAAGCATGTTTACAGCAGGCTAACCTACCATCCCCCGTAATTGATATCACCCCCTGCGCCCTGCGTTATATGGCCACGGCCGCTGGTTTATCAGGGACTTATTGGTTAGTTCATCGGCTGGCACATGAGTGGTTGTGGGTTTCCTCCAGTGAAATGCCGTTTATCTTTGGTGTGGTACCCATTGAAATTGACGAGATACAGGAATGCGACTGCGTGCGCTCGTTTAATCCGTTAATTGCTAATCCGTTAACTGCATTACTGGCACAGTTGCATACCCATCATCCCCAACCAAATGATAATCCGGTGAAAGTGTATTACAGCAGTATGATGGATGAATCCCCACCGGAAAATACCACGCGCTGGTCACCCTTTGCTGCGTTTGCTCAGTATCAGCCCCCTTTGCCCTCATCACCGGCCGCTTTCATGTTGGCTGGTGGGTTGGCATTACGCCCGGCAGATTACTGATGTATCAGGTTAATTTCTCATCATGGCGCACAGATCGCCAGCTTGCACGTTACCGATTTTGGCGCAACTTAGGGTTATGCCAAGCCCTGTTTTTTATCATCATACTGGTGGTTGTGCAGCGGCAATCACAGTTAGCGCAAATCAGTCAGCAAAGCAGCCTTACCGCGCTTTTGCACCAGCAAAAGGTATTAAGCCAGCATCATCAACAGGTGCAACAGCGGATGACACAAAAACAGCACGCGGAGCAGCGAGTGAAAATGTATCGGAAAATGCACCAATCCGCTCGCCGCTACGCAACATTATTGCAGTTGTTAGCACAGGAAATCCCCGAGAACTGCTGGTTAATCAGCCTGATACCTAAAGGTGAACATCTGGTTTTTGAGGCTGTTAGCCAAGATTACACCGCTATCCATGATTTTTTGGTGAAGTTAAGGCGTCAGCCCCTATTGGCAAATGTGCGCTTACAAAAAATTGCGCAGCAGGATGATGGTCATTTTCGATTTATGGCGCAGGCCGACTGGCAGGAGGAGGGGGTTAATGATGAATAAACAGCTTCAGCGCTGGATGGACAGGCCCGGCTGGCAGCTTTGTTTATATCAATGGGGGATACTGGCGCTGGTTGGTGCGAGTGTTTATGGCATGGTGCTGCGGCCCTTATGGCAACAGCAACGGCTAGCTACTCAGGAAATTATTCAACACCAACAACAGATTGAGCGCCAACAATCCACACTGATGCAGTTGCCATCGCTCATTTCTCTTGAGCAGCAAATTACTGTGTTGAATGCGGTTGAAGCACCGTTGCAGCCGTCAAATGCCTCAATGGCACATTTGGTGGGGCAATGGATTGTGCCGTTTGGTGGACAGGTGATGAGTTGGCAGCGGCAATCTGAACAGTCAGTGGCGGCCGGAGGAAACTCAGCCGAACAACAATTAACTGAGCAACAACAATTAACTAAGCAACAACAATTAACCAAGCAACAACAATGGCATGCAACCTTGCGGGTTAATTTTTATGGATTGCTCCATTTACTTCGTCAGTTAGCTGCAACCTCATCGCCAGTCCAAGTCCAGATAATGGGCATTACACGAGAGAAGCATGCGCTGACAGTGAAACTAAACCTAAAAGAGTCTCTTACCGGAGGTGAAAGTGAATAATCGCCGCAACAGACAGTGGATGTTTGGAGGGCTGTTGATGGTGGCATTACCGGCTTTGACGGTTGGCGCAGAACCCTTACTGGCTGAGATTGGGCGCAACCCATTTGAACGAGTATTAACAGGGGCTTGTGATGATGACCGTGAAAAACTCGCCGATTGGCAATTACAGGGCATTGTCCGGGGGGCGGATTACCATTCTGCTTGGGTACAGCGGGCGGAGGGCCAGTGGCAAAAACTGGCGATAGAAACGCGCCTATTGGCTCATTGGCAAGTGACCGACATCAGTGCGCGGCAAGTCCGCCTCCAGCATGTTAACCCAGAAAAGCCATGCTCGGGTTCATCAGGTTCTGTGGTGCTCTCGATGCGCTAAGATATTAATCATCAGTATTAAAAGGAATGAATCTGATGGGTTTCTATATATTTAAAATTAAAAATATATTTAAAATCAATAATATGGACAAATCAAAAGACGGGCTATGGGCTGCGTTTGGTATGCCGCGAGAGCTATTATTTATTTTTCTGCTGCTCGGTGTCTTACTTACCATGCCCTTTTCCATTAATGCAAAAGGCGGCTCGCCAATCTCACTGGAGTTTCAAGACACTCCTGCCCCCATGGTGTTGCAAGCACTGGCGGATTATCAGCAATTGAATTTGGTCATTGCGGCAGATATTGGCGGTAATCTTAGTCTCCGGCTGGTGGATGTCCCTTGGGAACAAGCACTTGCTATCGTTTTGCGCATGAGCCGCTTGAAAGTCGAGCGCGAAGGGGCGGTGATGATGGTTTTCACTGAACAGGATATTGAGGACAGGCGGCTGCAAGCTAAACAAAAAGCTGGCCCAGAATCACTCAGTAATTTGAGCCTTGCTTTGCAATATGCGGATGCTGAACAAGTCGCGGACAGCTTGAATCTGGCCGAGGGCGGGTTACTTTCTCCACTGGGCAGTGTGGTGGTAGATAAACGTACAAATACATTATTAATTCGTGATACTTCCGCATCATTAGCATTATTGAAAAGCTGGTTGGCAGAGATGGATTTGCCTTTACAGCAAGTACAGTTAGCTGCGCATATAGTGACCATCAGCCGTGAAAACTTGCAGGAGCTTGGCGTACGTTGGGGAATGGGGGAGCCACAACCTACATCCGCGCTGAGAATGAGTGATTTTAATGTCAATTTGCCGCTGCCTACCAGCGCAGTCAGTGCTGGATTTAATGTTGCCCGCATCGGAGGGCGGCTGCTGGAGCTGGAGTTGAGCGCTCTGGAGCAAGAAAATCAGGTCGACATTATTGCCAGCCCGCGCTTAGTAGCCTCACACCAGCAAACCGCCAGCATCAAACAAGGTTCTGATATTCCTTATACTGTCTCGCGGGGGAAGAAAGGGGCGACGACGATTGAGTTTAAAGAGGCGGTATTAGGAATGGAGGTCACACCAAAAATACTGCGTAATGGCAAAATTACTTTAAACTTAAAAATCAGCCATAATATGCCGGGAATGGCGATGAAACGTGGTGATAGTGAAACTTTGCTAATCGATAAGCAGGAAATAAAAACCCAAATAACCGTCAATAACGGCGAAACTATTGTATTAGGTGGGATTTTTCAGCAAAAAAACAGTCAAGGTGTTAATAAAGTGCCTATGTTGGCCGATATTCCTTGGTTGGGGGGGCTGTTTAAACAGGACGCCCAGCAACAAAGTCGTCGGGAGTTAGTTATTTTTATCACCCCAAGGTTGATAGGTACTTGAGCCCCAAAAGGTGCCGATTGATGAAAACAGGCCAATCTTGGTGACTTTCTGCAACTTTTTGTGTGATAGGAGGCTTCTAAATTTGACGCTGCCCCCGATTTAGCTTACAAGGGTTACCGAATTGAGCTCCGAGGTTTTTAATAACGTTGATACGCCGATAAAAACGTATGGTTTCCCTCCCACGACGTGTACAACGATTTATTCGGTTGCCAAACTACCAGAAGTGCTGAGATAATTTTCAGTCTGATCTCGCACTATCGCTCATGAGGTTTCAGTTTAGGTCCCGTTGCTAATTTGATTGGCGGGGCGGGTTATCATTAACGAATAGTCTTAGTAATACCAAAAACATGGCAGAGAAACGCAATATCTTTCTGGTTGGGCCTATGGGTGCCGGCAAAAGCACTATTGGTCGTCAGTTAGCTCAGCAACTCAATATGGAGTTTTTCGACTCTGATCAAGAAATTGAGCGACGTACCGGAGCTGACGTGGGCTGGGTATTCGACGTGGAAGGCGAAGAAGGTTTCCGCGATCGTGAAGAAAAAGTTATTAATGAACTGACGGAAAAACAGGGCATTGTTCTGGCAACCGGTGGTGGCTCTGTTAAATCCAGAGAAACCCGTAACCGTTTGTCAGCCCGTGGCGTGGTGGTGTATTTAGAAACCACCATCGAGAAGCAGTTGGCCCGCACACAGCGCGACAAAAAACGTCCGTTGTTGCAGGTTGATTCGCCTCCACGTGAGGTGTTAGAAGCACTGGCAAAAGAACGTAATCCGTTGTACGAAGAAATTGCAGATGTCACCATCCGCACTGACGATCAAAGCGCGAAAGTTGTTGCTAACCAGATTATCAACATGCTGGAAAGTAACTGATTTAGCATTTTACTAATGCCCGCGGGCGTAAGTTAAGAAGGTTACAGGGCGCGACATGGAGAAGATTACTGTCACGTTAGGGGAGCGTAGCTACCCGATTACGATTGCTGCTGGATTGTTCAAAGATCCGGCCTCTTTTAAGCCGCTAAAAGCGGGTGACCAGGTAATGCTGGTGACCAACCAAACGCTAGCGCCACTCTACCTGGATTCGCTCCGGGCAGTGCTGGAACAAAGCGGCATTAAAGTCGATCAGGTGATTTTACCTGATGGTGAACAGTATAAATCTCTGAGTGTTCTGGAGCAGGTATTTTCTGCCCTTCTGGAAAAACCGCACGGTCGTGATACTACACTTGTCGCCCTAGGTGGCGGTGTAGTAGGCGACCTGACCGGTTTTGCCGCAGCTTGTTATCAACGCGGTGTACGCTTTATTCAAGTTCCTACCACCTTACTTTCTCAAGTGGATTCCTCTGTCGGTGGTAAAACCGCAGTGAACCACCCATTGGGTAAGAACATGATTGGTGCTTTCTACCAGCCCGCATCGGTGGTGGTTGACCTTGATTGTCTCAAAACCCTCCCTCCACGTGAGCTTGCTTCCGGGCTGGCCGAAGTTATCAAATACGGTATCATTCTTGACGCCGCTTTCTTTGAGTGGCTGGAAAACAATATTGACGCTTTGTTAGCACTGGATATGTCAGCATTAGCTTACTGCATCCGCCGTTGCTGTGAATTGAAAGCCGATGTTGTTGCCGCCGACGAAAGGGAAGAGAGCGGGATGCGCGCTTTACTCAATTTGGGTCATACTTATGGTCATGCTATTGAGGCTGAAATGGGTTATGGCGTCTGGCTACACGGGGAAGCAGTTGCCGCCGGAATGATGATGGCTGCACATACCTCCCGTCGATTAGGCCAGCTTTCAGACCAAGATGTTGAGCGTATCAAGAAACTACTTTTACGTGCTGGTCTGCCAGTCAGCGGGCCGCAGGAAATGACGCCAGAGTCCTATCTGCCGCACATGATGCGAGATAAAAAAGTGCTAGCCGGTGAGCTTCGTCTGGTATTGCCAACCGCAATAGGTCGGTCAGAAGTTCGTGGTGGTGTTGCACATGATATGGTACTGGCGTCTATCACTGATTGTCAGTGATAGAAAATGGCATAAGTATATTTATTATATTCCTTTGCTGCGGGCGTTTTAGCTTGTTAGCAGTCAGTAAAATCAATCAGCCGGACTGCAATGATAAATGCGGTAGGCTTTTGCCTCTAGTTGGAGGGTTTAGATGGATGATTTAAAGCCGGAAGACGATCTGAAACCAGATAGCAGTGACCGTCGCCCAACACGTGCCCGCAAGTCCTCGACTGGGCCTAAGCTTGCTGTTTCACGCCAACATATGATGATTGGTATTGGCATTTTAGTGCTGCTGCTGATCATTATTGCCATTGGTTCAGCCTTAAAAGCCCCGACCGAGCATGAAGCATCGCAACAAAATCCAAATGTGGATGCTGCGCGAAATATTAATCTGTCTGATTCATCTTCACTGACCAGTGGCAGCAATACTCAGCCAGCCGTGGCAAATAACACCACCGATGGTCATGATGCCAATGGCGTGAGAAATACCGCTCAGCCACAAGATATCAATGTGCCGCCGATTTCTCCGACACCGACCGAGGCCGCTCCGCAGTCTTCTGTCAATAATTCAACTCAACGTGTTGAATTGCCTGGGAATATGTCTGATGCGCTTTCTCAGGCCCAGGGGCAGGTCGATACTCTGTCTCAGAATATGAATGACGGCCCGACCTCCACACTGCCGACGGCACCAGCTACCGTTTCAACCTCGAAAGGGGCCAAAGCGCCAGTAGCACGGGAACCGATGACTCATCCGACGCAGAAACAGGCCACGGCAGCGACTAAACAATCAGCAACGAATTCATCCGCTGTTAGCCATAAAAATCCGACAACAGCCGTCTCTCCAGCCGCTTCTGCGGTGGCGAAGTCAGGTTCGGCTGGCAGCAGCAGCGCATTGAAAAATGCTCCTGGTAGCCACTTCACGTTACAACTGAGCAGCGCATCGCGCTCAGATACCTTGAATGCCTATGCTAAGCAGCAAAAACTATCTGACTATCATGTATATGAAACTAAACGTGATGGTAAGCCTTGGTACATCTTAGTGAGTGGCAATTACGCCTCCTCTGCTGATGCTAAAAGGGCGATAGCCACATTACCCGCTGATGTTCAGGCGAAAAAACCGTGGGTTAAACCTGTACAACAAGTACAGCAAGACCTTAAAAAATAAATCATTCTTATTTGTGCGCTGATGTGCTGTCTGAAACAGAGTACAATCTGCGGCTCTGAATTATTAAGTAGCTAACTGACGGCATGAAGAAAAACCGCGCTTTTTTAAAATGGGCTGGTGGGAAATATCCGCTGGTTGATGACATTCGACGCCATCTTCCAGCGGGAGACTGCTTGATAGAGCCATTCGTCGGTGCGGGGTCGGTGTTTCTTAACACTGAGTATGAATCTTACATACTGGCCGATATCAACAGTGATCTCATTAACCTCTACAATATTGTAAAGAACCGCACTGATGGCTTCGTGCGGGATGCTCGTGTTTTATTCACGGGCGATTTCAATAATTCCGAGAGTTTTTATCAACTGCGTCAAGAGTTTAACGCCAGTGCCGATACCTATCGCCGTGCTTTATTATTTCTCTATTTGAATCGCCATTGTTATAACGGTCTGTGCCGTTATAATTTGAGCGGTGAATTCAATGTGCCTTTCGGTCGTTACAAAAAACCTTATTTCCCCGAAAATGAGCTGTATTGGTTTGCTGAAAAATCGCAAAATGCTGTTTTTGTTTGTGAGCATTATCAGGAAACTTTATTAAAAGCTGTGCACGGGGCGGTGGTTTACTGCGATCCTCCGTATGCGCCATTATCAGCGACGGCTAATTTCACGGCATATCACACCAGTAATTTTGGTTTAGCGGATCAACAGAATCTGGCTCGTCTGGCT
The DNA here is from genome assembly GCF_003600645.1 of Yersinia rochesterensis. NCBI lineage: Bacteria > Pseudomonadati > Pseudomonadota > Gammaproteobacteria > Enterobacterales > Yersiniaceae > Yersinia > Yersinia rochesterensis. The sequence goes on along the minus strand of NZ_CP032482.1, from coordinate 4,124,428 downwards.
TACCAGCTATCAGCAGAAAATAAGATCCCGGTTCTAATTTCTAATCACGACACAGAGCTGACGCGCGATTGGTATCATCAGGCGTCACTGCATGTGGTCAAAGCGCGCCGAACTATCAGCCGTAATATCCTTGGCCGTAGTAAAGTGAACGAGCTTTTGGCGCTGTATAGCTGAGCGGGAACTGCCGCTCGGTAAAGATTCAAACCCCATGGTTTGTGAGAAAAGCTTGTTACGCTGAAACCTCATAAAACAAAGAGATACGTTTGGAGAAGCGGATGAAAAAGTTTTTAATTGCCCCGTCTATTCTGTCAGCAGATTTTGCCCGCCTGGGCGACGATACCGCTAAGGTGCTTGCTGCCGGTGCTGATGTTGTGCATTTTGATGTGATGGACAATCATTACGTTCCTAATCTGACTATCGGGCCGATGGTGTGCAAGGCTTTGCGTGATTACGGTATTACCGCCCCTATTGATGTCCATCTGATGGTGAAACCGGTCGATCGTATTGTCCCGGATTTCGCCAAAGCCGGTGCCACGTATATTTCATTCCATCCTGAAGCTTCAGAGCATGTTGACCGCACTTTGCAACTCATCAAAGAGAGTGGCTGCAAGGCGGGTTTGGTGTTTAACCCCGCCACCCCGCTTAGCTACCTTGATTATGTGATGGATAAGCTGGATGTTATTTTGCTGATGTCGGTGAACCCCGGCTTCGGCGGGCAGTCTTTCATTCCCGAAACACTGAACAAAATGAAGCAAGTGCGCAAGCTGATTGATGACAGCGGCTATGACATTCGTCTGGAAGTAGATGGCGGCGTCAAAGTGGATAATATCCGCGATATCGCGGCTGCCGGTGCTGATATGTTTGTCGCCGGTTCGGCAATCTTTAGTCAGCCGGACTATAAAAGTGTGATTGATGCCATGCGCAGTGAATTGGCCAAATCTGCCCATGACTAAATTTGATGCTATCCGCGGTGTGGCTTTTGATCTCGATGGCACATTAGTTGATAGCGCACCGGGGCTGGCCAGCGCGATTGATCTGGCGCTGGCACATCAAGATTTACCGGTCGCAGGCCAATATTTGGTCTCAACCTGGATTGGCAATGGCGCTGATGTATTAGTCGAGCGCGCGCTACGCTGGGCGGGTCGCGAGCCAGATGCGCCATTAGTGGCACATACTCGTGAACTGTTTGACCACTATTACGCCCAGACAGTCGAGCAGGGCAGCCAGCTATTTCCGCAAGTGAAAGCGACATTGGCGCAGTTGGCGGCCAGTGGTTTGCCGATGGGCCTGATTACCAATAAGCCCACGCCATTCGTCGCCCCACTGCTAGCGTCCTTGGGTATTGCCGATTATTTCTCCGTCATCATTGGCGGTGATGATGTGGTGGTGAAGAAACCCCATCCCGCGCCCTTGTATTTATTGCTGGCTAAGCTTGGCTTGCATGCCCGTGAAATGCTGTTTGTTGGTGATTCACGTAATGATATTATGGCCGCGCAGGCGGCGGGTTGCCCCTGTGTCGGGCTGACCTATGGATATAACTATGGTGAAGCTATTGCCACCAGTCATCCCGACTGCGTGCTAGAGCACTTTGCCTGTCTGTTGCCCGCTCTCGGGCTGCCATCTTTAAAAGATCAGGAAGCATAAAATGAGTAAACCCACTGAAATATCTGCTGTATCCGATAAACAAAAACCTATCGTATTTAGCGGCGCGCAACCGTCCGGCGAATTGACTATTGGCAATTACATGGGTGCATTGCGTCAGTGGGTACAAATGCAAGATGACTATGATTGCATTTATTGCATTGTTGACTTGCATGCCATCACGGCTCGTCAGGATCCAGCCTTGTTACGCAAAAGAACTCTGGACACCTTGGCTCTGTATCTGGCTTGCGGTATTGACCCGAAGAAAAGCACCATTTTTGTTCAATCCCATGTGCCAGAACACTCCCAACTGGGCTGGGCGCTGAACTGCTACACCTATTTCGGCGAACTGAGCCGCATGACCCAGTTTAAAGACAAATCAGCCCGTTACGCTGAAAACATTAACGCCGGTTTGTTTGATTATCCGGTGTTGATGGCAGCGGATATTTTGCTGTATCAGACTAACCAAGTGCCGGTCGGTGAAGACCAGAAGCAACATCTGGAACTGAGCCGTGATATTGCCAGCCGATTCAATAATCTGTACGGCGATATCTTCAAAATTCCTGAGCCGTTTATTCCTAAAGCCGGTGCGCGGGTGATGTCTTTGCAGGACCCAACCAAAAAAATGTCCAAATCTGATGACAACCGCAATAATGTCATCGAATTGCTGGAAGATCCGAAATCTGTGGTGAAAAAGATTAAGCGCGCGATGACGGATTCTGACGAGCCAGCGGTTATCCGCTATGACACAGAGAAGAAAGCCGGTGTTTCTAATTTGCTGGATATCTTGTCAGGTGTGACTGGGCAGTCTGTTCCTGAGCTGGAAGCCCAGTTTGAAGGCCAAATGTATGGTCATTTGAAAGGTGCGGTTGCGGAGGCGGTTTCTGGCATGCTGAGCGAGCTACAGGCGCGTTATCATCAATATCGCGAAGACGAAGCTTTCTTGCAGGAAGTGATGCGTGACGGGGCGGCTAAGGCGCGTGCTCGCGCACAAGAAACGCTGGCAAAAGTGTATGAAGCGATTGGTTTTGTTGCCCATCCGTAAGTGAATCAATCAGTGCGTCAGTCGAAGGGGGATTTCTCCCCCTTCAGAGTCAATTCAGTTTAACCCACCTGTTCAATTTGCTCCTTTACCTCAGCTTTGCCGTGTTCCGCACTGGAAAACCAATTCAGTTTTTTGCGCAAACTGACCACACTGCCGACAATAATCAAGCTCGGGCTGCTGACCTGCTGCGAAAGCAGTGCCAATTGACTCAGTTCGCCGCTGACTACCCGCTGATGTCGCGAGGTGCCATTCTCGACCAGAGCAACTGGCGTAGTGGCTGGCATGCCGTGCCGAATTAATTGCTGCTGAATCTCGCCCGCTTGTGATAACCCCATATAAAACACCAGAGTTTGCTTTTCTGCCGCCAGATTGGCCCAATCTAACTGACTGTCTTTCTTGGCGTGGCCGGTAATCAGCCGCACACTTTGGGCGTGATCGCGGTGAGTTAGGGGAATGCCGCTGTAGGCTGAGCAGCCAGACGCCGCTGTTATCCCCGGCACCACGGAAAACGGAATATTGTAATCTGCCAGTGTTTCCAGTTCTTCGCCGCCACGGCCAAAAATAAACGGGTCGCCGCCTTTCAAGCGCACCACACGTTTCCCCTGCTGCGCCTGCTGCAAAAGAATCTGATTGATTTGATCTTGTGGAACACTATGGCGGCCAGACTCTTTGCCGACAAAAATGCGCTCGGCATCGCGGCGCACCAAATTCATTACTTCATCGGACACCAGCCGGTCATAGACCACCACGTCTGCTTGCTGAATCTGCTGCAAACCTTTCAATGTC